>JBCCJI010000010.1:0-146729 GCA_039027855.1 Pseudomonadota bacterium
CGGCGACGCCTTCGCGGCGCAGCGGGCGACGGCGACGCCTTCGCGGCGCAGCGGGCGACGGCGACGCCTTCGCGGCGCAGCGGGCGACGGCGACGCCTTCGCGGCGCAGCGGGCGACGGCGACGCCTTCGCGGCGCAGCGCGTGCCAGATCTTGCGTGCGCCGTAGAGCTTGCGGTTGTCCGACCAGAGCGCGCCGAGCCGCTCGCGCAACCGCGCGTCCCGACGGGCGCGTCCCGACGCCCGCGGGCCGACGGGCGCGCCGGATCGGCAGCCGCCGCCTTGCGGGCGTGATAGCTGGACGGGGCGATCGGCCTGAGCCACCGGGCTCGAACCGGTGGCGCCTCGATGGCTCAGCCCTGCAGATCGGCTCGACCCCGAACTCCTCGCGGCATTCGTCAATGAAGGCCGTCATTTGCGGAACGGGCGGTCGAGCCTCTCAGGCATCGCTCGAAGCGATGCCGCGCTGCCTTCGAGCTGCGCACAATAAGCCGATGCTTTCTTCAGGATCTCGTTGGCCTGACAGTCCCCCTGACGGAGCTCGCGGTTCTCCCGCTCCAGCTCCTTGATCCGCGCCTTCTCCGCCGTCGTGGGCCCAGCCTCCCGGCCGGCATCGCGCTGCGCCTGCTTGTACCAGACGCGCAAGCTGTCAGACGAGCATCCCAGCTTCTGCGCGATGTCGACCAACGCCGGCGTCAGGCTCGCATAGCTGTCGAGATGGTCGACGATCATCCCCACGGCCCGCCCCCGAAACTCGGCAGGCTAAGGGCTCGTCCGGTTTCTCTTGCTCTCCATGAGGTCCGATCCTTCGAGAGTTCGACCCTCCGGTAAATCCGGGGAGGTTCAATCACTCGTCTTGTGCCGAGCTCTTTGATGACAGGAGAATGAGAATATGTGCGCTCATTGAGGGGAGCTCGCCGGCTTACCGCGCAGCCTCGCGCAGCTCATCGAGGAGGTCCGCCCACCATGCGGCCATACGGACCCGCTCCTCGCAGTGCTTGCCGCGAAGGTAGGCGCGGCGGACGTCGTTACTCTCAACGTGTCCCAACGCACGCTCGATCGCGTCCGGGTTCAAGCGTCCCGACTCGTTCGCAAGCGTGCTGAAAGTTGCCAGAAACCCATGGCTCGTCATCTCGTCCTTGCCGAAACCGAGACGACGCAGCGCGCCGTTGAGGGTGTTCTCCGAGATCGGTTTCTTCCAGGTCCGGACCGAGGGAAAGAGGAGCCGGTCGTGGTCCTCGGGCGAGCCCAGAGTGACTAGCAGAGCGGTAGCTTGCGCTGGTAGGGGAACACGATGGGACGCCGCATCTTCATGCGCTCGGCAGGAATGCGCCAGACCCGTTCCTCCAGGTCGAACTCTTCCCATCTCGCCTGCCGGAGTTCGCCTGGTCGCGGCGCGAGGAGGGCGAGCAGCTGAAGCGCGATCCGCGTGCCGGGATGGCCCGTGCTGTCGTCGATGGCGCAGAGGAGCCTGCCCAGCTTCCTGCGCTCTTTGAGGGCGGCTCTCGGGGCGACCTGCGGCTGGATTAGAGCGCCCTGGAGGGCATAGGTCGGGTCGACTGAGGCGCGGCCGGTGACGATTGCGTAGCGGAAGACCGAGCCGGTCATCGAGCGCAAGCGACGGGTGGTCTCGTACTTGCCGGTCGCCTCAACCTCGCGAAGCATGGCGAGCACCTCGGGCGCACCGATCTCTCTAATCGGGCGGGTGAAGAGGCGCGGCCGCGCGACGTCGAGAAGCCATCGCGTCTTCTCCAGCGTGCGATGGGCGCGGCCCTCGCGGCGCTGCTTGTCGAGATACTCTTCGGCGACGGCGCCGAACGTATTGGCGCGGTCCCGCTATGCCATTCGACGCGCAGTACGCCGCACCCTGGAGGGATCGAGCCCATCGATCAGAAGCGCCTTCGCCTCGTCGCGCTTAACCCGCGCCTTCTTGGTGCCAGTGACCGGATGAGGCCCGAAGGAAAGGAGCTTCTCCCGCCCATCAAACCGGTACTTGAAGTCCCAGAGACGGGATCCGATGGGAGTCACGAGGAGATAGAGGCCGCCGCTATCGGCAAGCTTGTAGGCCTCGTCCCGGGGTTTTGCGTTCTTGACAGCGGTTTCCGTGAGCGGCATGCGCCGAGAAGCCCAACTCGGAGCCGTTTTCGCTACCCCGAAGCGTACCCCCAGAGCGTGCGGCTGTGACCGAGAGCTGCTGGACGTTGCCGGATTCCGATATCATCTAAAACAGCGACTTTACGCCTCTCCTGGACGTCTCTGGACGGTGCTGGATTGAGCAGTGGTGACCCCGGCAGGATTCGAACCTGCGACCTGCCGCTTAGGAGGCGGCTGCTCTATCCTGCTGAGCTACGAGGCCACTGGTGCCGGGATACGGATGACGCCTCGCGCGGTCAATCGACCAGACGGCGCACTTTGCGATCCATGGCCGAGGGCCGGCGGGCTCAGCGCCGTGGTGCGAAGAAGGCCTGGCCGAGACGGATCTCCAGCATCGCCGTCGCACCGAGCGTCACCATGAGCTGACTGTCGGCGACGGCGACATCCTCCAGCGTCAGCGCTGGATCGGACAGGACAACGCGGACACCGGCGGCCAGATCGCCCGCGGCAAGACGCTCCTGCACCCGGGCGAGGATGGTATCGAGGATCGGCTGGGGATCGTAGCGCAGCTCTTTCTGCAACGCGTCGCGGAAGGTGCCCTGGAACAGCACCGAGAGGACACGCCAGACACCGTTGTCGAGCGTCCGGCTGAAGCCTAGATCGCTCAGCGTCAGAACGTTCTGTCCAGTCTCGGCATCGCGCTCGATCTCGGGCAGGGCATGGGCCTGCACCCGCCCGGTGGTCGAGAAGATCTCCCGCTTCGCCTCGGCATCCAGCCCGACATCCAGCACGATACGCGCGCCTGACTGGTAGAGCGCCATCTCCGTCAGTGTCGCCCGCACCACGCCGACCGGGGTGCCCGTGTCGAAACCCTGCCCGCCGAGGCGCTCAACCGCGCGTTCCGCCACCCAGTCCAAGGGCGCCACGACCGGAAGGAGGAGGTTGCTACGCCCCAGATCGCCCGCCACGCGCCCGAGCGGCGGCAGGGGCAAGGGCGATGGCAGCGCCGGCTCTGTCTCGACGATCCCTTCGATAGTGAGCCGCAGATCGACGCCGAAGGCCTCCTCGCCGAGCACCATACCCGAGGTGGCGATCTCCAGCGGTCTGAGGTTGGCGTAGAGCCGGGTGCTCTCGTCGATCTGCAGCGGGACGGCATGGATGCGCCAATGGGGTGCGATCGCGGCGCGGACGCGCTCGCAGGGGATGGCGGCGGCGATCTTCTCTGCCACGCGGTTGCGCAGATCGCCGATCAGGCTGTCGGCCTCAGCGGCGATGTCGAGGAAGACGCCGTCGATCACTTCGATGCGGGGCGTGCCGCGCCAGCGGCGGGTGGCATCGACCTCGACCACCGGGCACCAGTCGCGGTCGAGCTCGATCGCGACGTCCAGCGTCACGTCGAGGCCACCACCAAACCGGTTGCGGTTTAGCGTGAGGACCCGGGCCGCTCCGCCGAGCAGCCCGACATTGCCGTCGAAGCGCACGGGCACGGTGATGCGGATCGCTTGCCTGCCGGCGCGCGCCGTGGCGCCCGTGGCGGGTTCGATGGCGGGGGCGACCGAGATCTCGCCCGCCCGGCGGATGACGACATCCCACCGGTAGCCGACCTCGATATCGGGTGTCGGCACGCGGAGGCGGTCGAGCACGCTGCCGGTGCGCGGCAGTCTGAACGGCTGGCGCCAGCGCTTGGTGCCGCTCTTCGTCAGCGGGCGCTCGGTCAGATCGGCGAGCAGCAGCGCCAGAGTGTCGTAGCGCGCGCTGATCCGTGCGGCGACGACACTCTCGGCCGGGCCGACGGTCGTGCCCTCGATCAGTCGCGGCGGTGGTGTCGACAGCGCGGTGTCGCGCCTGTCGAACCAGGCAAAGCCCCCCGCCCCGCCCGCAAGCAGTACAACCGTCACTGCGATGAGCGCCGTCCTCAACCGCACCGCGACCCCCACATTCAACGCTCCGCAAATAAATCGGAGAGCGAGGGCGGCGTCATCCGAGAATCTGCGCCAACAAAAAACGCCCCGGCGGTTTGGCCGGGGCGAGTGCGCTGATCGCCTGGGAGAACGACCAGTTGAAGATCGAGCTAGACCCTCAAAGGGTCGCCGCCAGTTCCGTTACGGCACTTCCGTGGACGTTTTCGAGACGGACCCGCATTTTGCGCAGCGCCTGCGCCTCGAGCTGGCGAACACGCTCTTTCGAGAGGCCAAGCTTGTTGCCGAGGCTCTCCAGCGTCTCGGGCGTGTCCGAGAGCTTGCGCGCGGCGATGATCATCTTCTCACGGTCGGTGAGCGCCTTGAAGGCATCGGTCAGCCAGCTGCGCGCGGTGTCGATGTCACGATCGCGGCTCACGGTCTCGTCGGAGCGCGGACCGTTGTCTTCCAGCGTCTCGACCCATTCGCGGCCGTCCTCACCCGCCTGCTGGGCGTTGAGCGAGAAGTCGGAGCCTGCGAGCCGGGCTTCCATCATCTCCACATCGCGGAGCGGCACGCCCAGTTCCTCGGCGATCTCGCGCTGCAGTTCGGCCGAATTCAGCGGCACGCCATGCTCGCCACGCTCGTTCTCCAGCTTGGCGCGGACGCGGCGCATGTTGAAGAACAGCGCCTTCTGCGAACTGGTGGAGCCGGTGCGCACCAGTGACCAGTTGCGCATCACGTAGTCCTGGATCGAGGCCTTGATCCACCAGACGGCGTAGGTCGAGAAGCGGACGCCGCGGTCGGGGTCGAATTTCGAGGCTGCCTTCATCAGGCCGACGCCGGCTTCCTGGATCAGGTCGGTCATCGGCGCGCCATAGCGGCGGTATTTGGAGGCCATAGAAATGGCGAGGCGGAGATAGGCGGTCACGAGCCGGTGCAGCGCCGCCTCATCCTTGTGATCGCGCCAGCGGCGCGCGAGGTCGAGTTCGGTGTCGGCATCCAGAAGTTCAGCGGCCATCGCGTGGCGGGCGACATCACCATTCGAAGAGCCAAAGGCAACCGTCATGATCATTCTCCGCGTTGTTATTCTGGGACCGTTCTGTGCGGTCACGCAGGAATGTACGCGGTCTCAGAACGCTCGGTTCACCGGTAGAACGAAGAATCTGCTCGAAACCGCTCTGCTTTCCGCATAGCGGATGGACGCGCCATAATTACAGAGTGTTATGCATGTTTAAGGGGCAAACAGCGCCTATCCTGTTAGCAGTGCATTTACCTATCGGGCAGGTTTCAGGGCATGTGCCCCAAACTGCCGAGCACCTTCGGGATCTTCTCCTTCACCTTGAAGAAACCGGCGGTGCAGTGCGGGTGGAACGCCTCGTCCCAAGGCCTGCGCATCTCCTCCAGCGCGATGCCGGCCCGGGCCAGCACCGGGCGGGCGCCGTCCATCCAGTCGCGCACCCAGCCGGCATGCAGGAACGGCGTGGCAATCCGCTCGGCGCCGGCAGCGCGGGCCCAGTCGACCAGCGCCTCGGGCTTGATGCCGGTCTCGAACCGGGTCGCGTCCGGGTGCCCTGCCCGGGTCGCGGCATCGGCCAGCGCGGCACGGTCGAAATCGACAATCGCCGCCGCCGTCTCGGCGTCGGAGCGGTGCTCGGTCAGGCGCAGCGTCGCCACGGCCACCGGCTCGCGGGTCAGCGCCATGCTCTCGACGCCCAGATCCTCGGTCGTGAGCAGCAGTGCCGTCGGCACGTCCCAGCGCGACGGGTCGACCGGGCGCATCATGCCCCGCGGCGGCAGACCGCCGTCGTCCAGCGGAACGGGGTTCTTGGCGAGACCGAGGGCCGAGAGCGCACCCTCTGGCCGCGAGGCCGTGAACTTGGCGATGTTCCAATCGGCCGCCGCATAGTTCTTGCCGACCGTGTGCAGGCCCGCCACCCAGCGCCAGCCGAGCGTGTTGGACGCGGCATCCCCATCGATCAGGTGGCGCAAGAAGAAATCCGCGCCGAGCCGCCAGGGCAGATCCAGCGTGAAGCACCAGATCGAGGCGAACCACATGCGCGCATGGTTGTGCAGATATCCGGTCTCGACCAGTTCCTCAGCCCAGACGTCAAAGGCCTCGATCCCGGTATTGCCGGCCATCGCCCGCTCGACATCCTTGGCCAGACCCCGGTTGCCCGAGAGCCCGGCACGGTCATTCTCGACCCCGATGCGGTAGTCGTCCCAGACCGAGGGGCGCAGTTCCAGCCAGCCCTTGAAATACGTGCGCCAGACGACCTCGTGGATGAATTTCTCGGCCGAGGAGAAGCGGTGCGTCGCCAGCGCGCGCGCCACGGTCTCTTCCTCGGTGACCAGGCGTCGGGTCAGATAGGGCGCCAGCACGCTCACATTGTCCCGCTTAGCCGGGCCGTTGTCGAAGTTCCGCTTCGACTTGTAGTGCCCGCCCATGCGGGGGGCGAACGCCTCCATCCGCGCGAGCCCCGCTTCCCGTGTCGCTGCAAACTCGGCCGGGATCGCGCTGTCATCGGTGGCGATCCCAAGCGGCAGGCTGTCATCCGGGGCCATGGTCATCTCCGCATCTCGACTGAGCGCTGCGAGGTAGCAGGAGAGCCTGCCCTGTCCACGGCGCTGCGTCAGGGCGCCCCGCCCGGCACACGCGACGCTGTTGCGCAGGAGATGTGCAGGCGCGGTCGATCCGGCGACCCGCACCCCCCATGTCTCGCTGCAGACAGCGTGGGACGGGAAGAAAGGCGCCGAGATGCGGCGACGGATGGCAGGCGCCTTATGCGTACTGGGGCTGCTTGCGCTCATCGGCGGCTATGCGGGCGCGCTGCACCCACTGGGCGATAGCCTCTCCGTCCTGCGCCTGCCCGCAGCCGTCGCGCTGCTCGTCTTTGGTCTGATCGCCCTTGGCCTGCGCGCCCGCGTTCTGGGTGGCCTGGCGGCGGGTGCGGCGATGCTGTCGCTCGGCGGGATGACACGCACGGTCCTGCCCACTGATGGGCTGACCCACAGGCCGACCGATACGGCGCTAATCCTTTACACCAAGAACCTCAGCTTTCGCCTGACCGATCCCGGCCCGGTCCTCGGCGATATCGCGGCGACGGGGGCCTCCCTTCTGACGCTCCAGGAGCTGAGCGCCACGAATGGCGGCGCCATGGACCGGCTTGGCCCGGTATGGATGGCGCGCCATCGCTGCGTCTTTACCGCCGGGCTGGATGTCGGCGTGGCGGCGAGATGGCCGGTCGCACCGGGTGGCACGCGCTGCGCCCATGGGATGGCCGCGGTGCATCTGCAGGGCCCCGACGGTCCCTTCTGGCTGGTCTCGCTGCATCTTCACTGGCCATGGCCCTATCGCCAACCCGAGCAACTCTCTCGTCTGTTGCCCGCGCTGGCGGCCCTGGCAGCGACGGGCGATCCGCTGGTGATCGGCGGCGATTTCAACGCCATGCCCTGGAGCAGCGCCGTCGACGCCGTCGCGCGGGCGAGCGCGACGAGGCGCCTTGGCCCTGCGCATCGCAGCTTCGAGATCGCCGGCATGTATGTCCTGCCGATCGACCATGTGCTCGCAGCCGGTCAGGGCAGGGTCACCCGGCGCCCGCTGTTCGGCTCCGACCATGCCGGGCTGCTCGCGCGGGTCGATCTGACCGCGGACGCCGAGTAACCACCTCAATCGCCGTCAGGATAGTCGACGCGTGTCAGATAGAGCCCATCTGGGGGCGCCACCGGGCCGCAGGAGGCGCGGTCACGGGCGGCGAGCGCCCTTGCCATATCGGCCGGGCGCCAGCTGCGGGCACCGACCTTCTCGAGGCTGCCCATCAGGCTGCGCACCTGGGAATGCAGGAAGGACCGGGCCGAGAGACGGGCGACGATCCGCTCGCCCAGCCGGCTGATCTCAAAGCGGTCGAGTGTCTTGACGGGCGAGGCCGCCTGGCACTGGCTCGCGCGAAAGGTCGTGAAGTCATGTTGTCCGACCATCATCGCGGCCGCCTCGGCCATCACCTCGACATCCAGCGCGCGGGCGACGCGCCATGCCAGCCCGGCCTCCAGCGCCAGCGGGGCGCGGCGGTTGACGATCACATACTCATAATGGCGTGCCGTGGCCGAGAAACGGGCATGGAACGCGTCGCTCACCGGCAGAACCCCGACGACCGCCACGGGCTGCCGGCCGAGATGGTGATTGACCGCGGGAAGCAGGCGGAAAGGGTCCCAGTCGCGCGCAAGATCGGCATGCGCCACCTGTCCGGTCGCGTGCACCCCGGCATCGGTACGCCCGGCTCCCTGTACGACCGGCGCGGCCCCATCGGGCGCGGTGTCGAGGGCGGCGAGCGCGCTCTCAAGGGTTGCCTGCACGCTCGGCCGGTCGTCCTGTCGCTGCCAGCCCGAGAAGGGGCCGCCGTGGTATTCGATGGTGAAGCGGTATCTTGGCATGCGGCCTGATGCCGGGGCCCGGCGCCGTTGGCAACGCCGACCGCGCAGCATCGAGGCACGAGTGCGCGCTGGCAACCTCCAGCGGCGTCACGCCGATGGCCCCTGGCACGCCAACATGGCAGCGAGGGCTCGCGCCGGGGCCCCGATGCCCCTACCTCTGCACTCGACACGCCGCCCGAGACGCCGCCGCGATACCCAAGGATGACCGCCGATGAGCAATAAGCGCCGCCTAAGGGCGACCCCCGCGCCCATCCACGCAAGCGGCTGCATCGGCACGGTCAGGGGCGCAGGCTGATGGCAGGCGGTAACCTCTGGCCCGATTTCTCGATCAGCGGCATGGCCGACGATGTCGTCGACGGGATCGAGCGGCTACGCGCCGAAGCGGGCGCGGCCTTCGAGAGTTCGGTCCGGATCGGGGTCACCGGTCTTTCGGGCGCGGGCAAGACGGTCTTCATCACCGCGCTGATCGCCAACCTGCTGTCGCGCGAACGGTTGCGGCGCTTCAAACCCGCCACCGACGGGCGCATCCGCGCGGCGCTGATCCGACCCCAACCCGACGACGACGTGCCGCGCTTTGCCTACGAGACCCATCTCGGCGCGCTGCGATGCGAGCCGTCGAAATGGCCGGTGTCGACACGCTCGGTCAGCCAGCTGCGCCTGTCGCTCGCGCTCGCGCCGCGCGGTATCGTCGAGGGGATGACGGGCCTGATCGGCGAGGCGTTCGGCGGTCCGGGCTCGGGGCCGGTCGTCAACCTCGATATCGTCGACTATCCGGGCGAATGGCTGCTCGATCTGCCGCTTATGGAGCTCGAATACGAGGCCTGGTCGGCGGGGGTGCTGGAAGCCGCTGCCAGCCCGGCGCGCGCTGCGGCTTCGGCGGCCTTTCGGTCCTTGCTCGCCGGTACCGATCCCGGCAGCGCCCATGACGAGACAGTGGCCGTCGGTCTCGCCGAGGCCTGGACCGCGCATTTGCAGGCAGGCCGGCAGGCGGGACTGTCGCTGCTGGCACCCGGGCGGTTCCTGCTGCCGGGCGATCTTGCGGGCTCGCCAATGCTCTCCTTTGCACCCCTGCCGCGACCGGAGAAGTCGCGCGGGCGCGGACGCGGCACGCTCTTCTACGAAATGCGCCGGCGCTATGACGCCTATCGGCGCAACGTCGTGAGGCCGTTCTTCCGCAACCATTTCGCCCGGCTCGACCGCCAGGTGGTGCTGGTCGACCCGCTGCCGGCCCTGGAACGCGGCGCCGGCGCGCTCGCCGATCAGACCTCGGCGCTGGCGGCGATCCTGTCGGCTTTCAGGCACGGCCGGTCGGGCTGGCTCGACGTGCTGCTCGGCGGGCGGCGGATCGACCGGCTGCTGGTCGCGGCGACCAAGGCCGACCGCCTGCACCACACCCAGCACGAGGCGCATGCGAAGCTGATCGACGCCATGCTGGCCGGCGCCGTCGGCCAGGCAAACTTCCGCGGCGCCAAGGTCGAGGCGTTGGCACTCGCCTCGATCAGGGCGACGACCGAGCATGAAGGGCGCGGCCCAAACGGCCCGGTGCCCATGGTGCGCGGTACCGATCTCGCCGGCCAAGCGGTCGCCCTGCACCCCGGTCGCCTGCCGGAGGACCCGGCAGCGTTCCTGGCCACTGCGACGCAGAACGCCCCACATGACCGGGGCGCGGGCGACTATCAGGCGCTGGATTTCCGGCCACCACCCTGGGGCGACGGCGCGCCGCCGCATCTGCGTCTGGACCGCGCGATAGACTTCCTGATCGGGGACCGCCTGTGACCGAGACCCGCGACAGACCGGCCGATAAAGCCTCGCGCGGCGCCGAAGGCCCCTTCGTCATCGCGCTCGACAGTCTGGCCGGACCGGGGCCCGCCGATGCGCCGGAGCCCGAAGACGACACCGCCGCCCAAGGCGCAGGACAGGCGCGTGGCACCCATGGTCGCACGCCCGGCGGGCGCCGCTCCACGGCCACGCGTCTCCTCATCTGGGGCGCGGGCGGTCTCTTGTTGCTGGCCGGCGGTCTCTTCGTCGATGGTCTCGTGACGGCGCTCTTCGCCCGGGCAGCGGCGCTCGGCTGGATCGGGACGGCGCTCGCGGGCCTGTTGGCGCTCGGCCTTGGCGGCATCGTGCTGGTCGAACTGGCGGCGATGGGCCGCCTAAAACGTCTCGGCAGACTGCAGGCGCTGGCCGCGCGCGGGCGCGGAGGTGACCGAGCGGCGGCCGAGGCAGCGCTCGAAGGCCTCGACCGGTTGACCCGAGGCCGCGCGGTCGCCGCGCCGGGCCGCGCCGCGCTGGCGGCGGCGGCGGGCGATACCCCCGACCCGGTCGAGCGGCTGGCACTGGCTGACGAACTGCTCGTCACACCGCTCGATGTCGAGGCACGGCGCGTGGCCGAGCGCACCGCGCGGCTGGTGGCGGGCGCGACGGCGGTCATCCCGATGCCGCTCCTCGATATCGCCGTCGTCGGCATCGCCAGCCTCGGCATGACCCGCCGCATCGCCAGCGTCTACGGCGGCATCGGCGGCGTGATCGGGACGATGCGGCTGATGCGCATGGTGGCGGGGCACCTGATCGCAACGGGCGCCGTGGCGGCGACTGACGACCTGCTTGATCCGGTCCTTGGGCACGGTGTCCTCGGCAGGGTCTCGCGCCGGCTGGGCGAGGCGGCGGTGAACGCCGCCCTGACCGCGCGCCTCGGTGCCGCCGCGCTCGAGGTCTGTCGCCCCATTCCGCCACGCCCAGATCACAAACCCCGCGCGCGCAGTTTGCTGAAGGGCGCACTCTTCGACTGGCGCGATGGCAGCGACACACTGCCGAGCCCCCACCGCGGCGAGGGCAGCAAGGATCAGCGCGACTGATGCTGCTGCCGCACCACCAGTCTTGAACTCCTGGAGGCATTCTGCTGACCGGGGGGGGGCCAGGTCGCAGGTCGCGTCAACGACCGGCGCGATCTGACCGTGCTCGGCACGGCATGAGTCGACCTTGCAGCCCCTGGCGACCAAAGCCGCCACAGGCAGGCTGACCGTCGTCATGCTGCAGACTCGGCGACCGCAAGACTCATCGCGGCGACCAGCCGCGATGCCGCTTGGCAGAGCCTGCCTACAGCCGTTTGCAGACCATGGGCGCGTCGCCGCTCCGCTCGAGCCGGGCACTGTCGCCGGTGACCAGGAACTGCAAGCCGTGGGCATTGGCGACAAAACGTGCGCCCGCGGGGGCCTGCACCCGTGCCAGCGCGAAATCCTCGCCATCGAGCCTCAGCGCCATGAAACCCCCATGCCCTGCCGCCCGGTCGGCCGCGACAAAGCTCGCGTGCACCGCCTCCTCCAACCCCTGGCAGCCGAAGGCGAAGGGCCCGACCGAGGCCGCGCCTTCGGGATCGCGCGCAGCCTCATGCGCCGAGCGGAGTGCACCGATGCGCAGCACATGCGTATCGCGCAGGCAATGCTGCATCATCCGGCCCATCTGCCGGCACTTGTCGCGCCAGCCCATCCAGGCGCGTTGTTCCCATCGCAGGGTCCGTGCCGCCTCCGACCGTCGCTCCAACCCGTCATGGGCAAGGCGGAAGAGCCGGCCAACCTCGCGGTCCAGCGAGGCAAGCGAGGGCAACTGGCAGATGAGCCGCTCGGTCACCGTCTTGATCGCCGTGCAATCGAAGCCGGCACCGCTGTTGAACGGCGCCGCCCCCTCGCGGAGCGCCGAGCGGCGCACCCAGCCCTCGAGCCCCGCATGGCTGACCCGGCACCAGTTGCTCTCCCCAATGGCGCCCTCCCCAAAGGCGCTCTGCTCTCGAGCGCCCTTCTCGGCATCGCCTGTGAAGGCACAGCCGAGGTTGACGATCCCGTCGGTGCCACCGGGCAAGCGTGCGACCAGCGGTGCCGATTGCTCGGGCGCATGCCTGAGCGTCGCAAGCGGGATCGCGCCGTGGATGCGGAAATGGTCGGGGCCAGCCGTCCGCCCCTCCGCCACCGTCACTGCCGCCGCTGTCGCCAGCGTGATCGCCAGCATGGGCAGCATCAGAGCCGCGAATAACGCATGCAGCTCGCGCCGCTGCCGCATCACCGTCACATCAGGCATGGCAAAGCCCCGCGTGTTTCCCCTCGTGAGGCGAGCTAGTGCGGAACCGCGCGCCAACCGCTCTGCCTTGAAACTGATCCGGCGCGATCCGGCGCGATCCGGCGCGATCCGGCGCGATCCGGCGGGCAACCCTTGCGCTCGGCGCCCTTGAGGCGTAATTGGAGAGAACATCGCGGTGGCCTTGCCGGCTGGCGAGGCCCAACGGGCATGTCGGCGGGCCGCGCGGTCCGCTTTTTTGTTTCGGCGCGCGGGCAGTCCTGCCGCGCCACCCGTGATGGAGCGAGCATGGCAAACCTGGTGGCCAAGGCCCCGATCGACCAGCGACTGGCCCGGATCATCGGCCCCACCGTCGAGGCGATGGGCTATGGCCTCGTCCGCCTGCGCCTGATGGGCGGGCGCAAGGCGACCCTGCAGATCATGGCCGAGCGGCCCGACGGCAGCATGGAGGTCGAGGACTGCGCCAAGCTCTCGCGCGCCGTCTCGGCCGTGCTGGATGTCGAAGACCCGATCAAGGACGGCTACACGCTCGAGGTCTCCTCGCCCGGCATCGACCGCCCGCTGACCCGGATCGAGGATTTCGACCGCTGGGATGGCTTTGAGGCGAAGCTGGAGACCGAGGACCTGATCGAGGGGCGCAAACGCTTCAAAGGCATCCTGGCCGGTGTCGAAGGGGGCGAGGTGCTGATCGAGATCGAGGAAGGCACCATCGGGCTTGAGTTCGACTGGCTGTCGGACGCCAAGCTGGTCCTGACCGACGATCTGGTGACCGAAAGCCTGCGCCGCGGCGGCAAGTCCGGACAGCCCGAGTTCGACGAAACCGCCTTCGACGAGATCGTCGAGACCGCAGACGACGACGAGACCGAGCAAGACACTGCGCGCGAGACGCCGCGCTATAACGGGAGTGACGCCTGATGGTCAGTGCGAACCGCCTGGAACTGCTGCAGATCGCCGACGCCGTCGCGCGCGAGAAGCTGATCGACCGCGAGCTGGTGCTGGAGGCGATGGAAGACAGCCTCGGCAAGGCGGCGCGCTCGCGCTACGGCGCCGAATACGACATCCGCGCCTTCATCGACCGCAAGTCGGGCGAGATCCAGATGTCGCGCGCGCTGGAGGTGGTCGAGGAGGTGGAGAACTACTTCACCGAGATCAGCCTCGAAGAAGCGCGCCTCAAGAACCCCGAGGCGGAGGTCGGCGACTTCATCACCGAACCGCTGCCGAGCCAGGAGTTCGGCCGGATCGCCGCCCAGACCGCCAAGCAGGTCATCGTGCAAAAGGTCCGCGACGCCGAGCGCGAGCGCCAATACGAGGAGTTCAAGGACCGCGTCGGCGAGATCATCAACGGCACGGTCAAGCGGGTCGAATACGGCAACGTCATCGTCGATCTCGGCCGAGCCGAGGGGATCATCCGCCGCGATCAGCTGATCCCGCGCGAGGCTTACCGGGTGGGCGACCGCATCCGCGCCTATGTCCGCGACGTGCGCGCCGAAACCCGCGGCCCGCAGATCTTCCTGAGCCGCACCGCGCCCGAATTCATGGCAAAGCTCTTCGGCATGGAAGTGCCCGAGATCTACGACGGTCTGGTCGAGATTAAGGCGGTCGCCCGCGACCCCGGCAGCCGCGCCAAGATCGGCGTGGTCAGCTACGACAACTCGATCGACCCGGTCGGCGCCTGCGTCGGCATGCGCGGCAGCCGCGTGCAGGCCGTCGTCAGCGAGCTGCAGGGCGAGAAGATCGACATTATCCCCTTCGTCGAGGATGCCGCCGCCTTCATCGTCTCGGCGCTGCAGCCAGCCGAAGTGGTCAAGGTCGTGATGGACGAGGATGCCCAGCGCATCGAGGTCGTGGTGCCGGACGAGCAGCTGTCCCAGGCCATCGGCCGGCGCGGTCAGAACGTGCGCCTCGCCAGCCAGCTGACCGGCTGGGACATCGACATCATGACCGAGGCCGAGGAATCGGAGCGCCGCCAGCAGGAGTTCAACGAACGCTCGGCGATGTTCATCGAGGCGCTGGATGTCGACGAGATGGTCGCCCAGCTGCTGGTGGCCGAAGGGTTCACAAGCCTCGAGGAAGTCGCCTTCGTCGAGCTGGAGGAACTGACCGCCATCGACGGTTTCGACGACGAGACCGCCGAAGAGCTGCAGCTGCGCGCCCGCGACCGGCTGGAGGAGGCCAACCAGCAGGCACTCGCCAAGGCGCGCGAGCTGGGGCTTGAGGACGATCTGGCCGGGTTCGAGGGCCTGACGCCGCAGATGCTGGTGGTGCTGGCCGAGGACGGGATCACCGATCTGCCCGAGTTCGCCCGCTGCGCCGATTTCGAACTGGCCGGCGGCTATGTCGAGGGGCCGGACGGCAAGCGGGTTAAGGAAGACGGGCTGCTCGAGAGCTTCGAGCTGTCGGCCGAGGAAGCGCTGTTCCTGATCATGCGCGCGCGTCTCGCCGTCGGCATGATCGACGAGGAGGAGTTCGAGGCCGTGACCAACCCGCCCGCCGAAGAAATCCCCGGCGAGGGTGAGGCGGCCGAGGAGGGCGAGGTGGCGATCGACTACGACCGCCTCTCGGCGGAGGACGTCTTCCGGAAGTCGCCGGCATAATGGCTGCCAGCGTGCCAGCAAGACGGCAGACAGACCAAATGTCAGCCATGTAACCAGGGAGCCAGCATCAGGTGGAGGCCGCGGTCGTGACCAGGGGAGGCAAGCGCGAGCGCCCCGCAGTGCCGGAGAGGCGCTGCGTGGCAACGGGCGAAAGCCAGCCGCGCGCGGGGCTGATCCGCTTCGTGCTGGCGCCTGACGGCGCCACGGTCGTGCCCGATCTAGCGGGCCGGTTGCCGGGACGCGGCGCCTGGCTGACAGCGGACCGTGCGGCGGCGGACAAGGCCGAGAAGAAACGGCTCTTCAGCCGGGCCTTCCGCCGTCAGGTCAGTGCCCCCGATGGATTGGCCGATCTGCTGGAGAGCCTGTTGGTACAGCGGCTGAGCGACACGCTCGCGCTGGCGCGCAAGGCCGGCCAGGCGGTGACGGGATTCGAAAAGGTGCGGGCGCGCCTGCGCGATGGCGGCACCGCGGTGCTGATCACCGCCAGCGATGCCGCCGAGGATGGTGCCCAAAAGCTGCGAAAACTGGCCGGAAACCGCCCATGCATGGCCGTTTTGACCGGATCGGAATTGGGTTTGGCATTCGGGCGAGAGTTTGCCATACATGCCGCGCTCGACGCGGGCGGACTCGCCGACCGCGCCCTCGAAGAAGCCGGACGATTGGCCGGCTTCCGGGATGGAGGCGGGACGACAGCGGCCGGAGGGGCCGTGAAGACGACCGGCAGGCAGGCTGCGATGGACGGAGAACCGCGCGTTGACGACGTGCCGCGCGGCAGCCCCGACCGACCAACCGTTGAGACAACGACCAAGACTGGGGGCATCCGGCCCTCGAAGGATGATGGATGAGCGAGACGAATAGCGGCGACGGCAGGTCGGGTGGACGCGGTCCAGGTGGCGGCGGGCGTGGGCCCGGCGGTCGCGGCCCGGGGCGTGGCCCCAGCCGGGGCCCCACCACGACCGTGGTCGTGGAGAAGAAGCGGAGCAAGCGGATCCTGACGCCGGGCGCGGGCGGGACCGCACGGGGTGCGGCCGGCGCAGGCGGCAGTGCGACAGGCACCGCCGCGGGCACTGGTGTCGGCACCGGTGCCACGGCATCCCGTGGCCAGGCTCCGTCGGGTGCACAGGCACGCCGCGGCGGCGCGCCGGGTGGACAGGGCGACCAGCGGGGTCAGGGCGGACAAAGCGGTCCCGGCGGACAGGGCGGCTCGGCAGCACAGCGCGAGGGGCAGCAGCGCCCGGGGCGCGGCAAGATGCTGAACGTGCTCTCCGAAGAGGAACACAACCGCCGGCTTCAGGCGCTGCGCCTAGCCAAGCGCGAGGAAGAAGCCCGCGCCAAGGCGGAGGCGGAGGCCGCGGCCAAGCGGCGCGTCGAGGAAGAAAAACGCGCGGCCGAGGACAAGGCCCGTCGCGAAGCCGAGGCCGCCGCCGAGGCGGAGGCCGAGGTCAAGCGCCGTGCCGAGGCGGAGGCTGCGCAACAAGCGGCCGAAGCGGCCGCCGCAACGGCCGGGGCTGCCGCCGCAGAGGATACGACCGCCAAGGCATCAGCGACCGAGCCCGAGGCTCAGCCCGCCACGCCGGGAGAGGAGAGCCGCGAGGACCGGATCAAGCGCGCCGAGGAGGAAGCCCGGCGCCGAATGGCCGAGAGCGCGCGTCGCAAGGCGGAGCTCTATGACAAGAACCCGGCTGCAGCCGAGGTGCGCGACCGCGCGGCCCAGACCACAGCGCCGGCCGCGACCGGGCGCGCAGCGCCGGCTGGCGGGGCACCGGCGGCAGGCGCGGGCCAGCCGACCGCCCGCGCCCCCGAGCGCGAGGACGACAACCGCTCACGCGGGCCCGGTGCCAAGAAACCCGCGCCCTCGCGCGGGCGCGGTGACGAAAAGCGCCGCTCGGGCAAGCTGACCATCTCCAAGCTCGGCGAGGATGGCGAGGGCGGGCGTCAGCGCTCGCTCGCCTCGATGCGCCGGCGCCAGGAGAAGGCGCGCCGCGGTGGCGGGCGCAACGAGCAGCGCGAGAAGGTGATCCGCGACGTGAAGGTGCCCGACGCCATCACGGTACAGGAGCTTGCCAACCGCATGGCTGAACGCGTCGCCGACGTCATCAAGTCGCTCATGAAAATGGGCATGATGGCCACGCAGAACCAGTCTGTCGATCAGGAGACGGCCGAGCTGATCGTCGAGGAATTCGGCCACAAGTTCGTCCGCGTCTCGGAGAGCGATGTGGAAGACGTGATCGATGCCGAGGACGACGCGGAGGACGCGCTGGAACCCCGCGCGCCGATCGTCACGATCATGGGCCATGTCGATCACGGCAAGACCTCGCTGCTGGATGCGCTGCGCAAGACCGACGTCGTGTCGGGCGAAGCAGGCGGCATCACCCAGCATATCGGCGCCTACCAGATCGAGACCGAGGGCGGCAGCAAAGTCACCTTCCTCGACACGCCGGGCCACGCGGCCTTCACCTCGATGCGTGCACGCGGCGCCAATGTGACCGACATCGTCGTGTTGGTGGTCGCGGCCGATGACAGCGTGATGCCGCAGACCGAAGAGGCCATCGCCCACGCCAAGGCAGCCAAGGTCCCGATGATCGTGGCGATCAACAAGATCGACAAGGAAAGCGCGGACCCCGCGCAGATCCGGACCGATCTCCTCCGCCACGAGGTGATCGTGGAGGCGATGTCGGGCGAGGTGCAGGATGTCGAGGTCTCGGCGGTCACCGGCAAGGGTCTCGACAGTCTGGTCGAGGCGCTGACGCTGCAGGCCGAGATCCTCGAGCTCAAGGCAAACCCCAACCGCAAGGCCGAGGGCGCCGTGATCGAGGCCAAACTCGATGTCGGCCGCGGCCCGGTGGCCACGGTGCTGGTGCAGCGCGGCACGCTGAAGACAGGCGATATCTTCGTGGTCGGCGAGCAGTGGGGCCGTGTGCGCGCGCTGGTCAACGACCGGGGTGAGCGCGTGACCGAAGCGGGCCCTGCCCAACCGGTCGAGGTGCTTGGCCTGCAGGGCACGCCGGAGGCGGGCGACACGCTGAACGTGGTCGAGGACGAGGCAAAGGCCCGCGAGATCGCCGAGTATCGCCAACGCAAGGCCCGCGAGGCGCAGGCCGCAAAGGGTGCGCGCACCACGCTCGACCAGCTGCTCGCCCAGGCCAAGGCGGATGAGAGCGTCAAGGAGCTGCCGATCGTCGTGAAGGCCGACGTGCAGGGCTCGGCCGAGGCGATCGTCCAGGCGCTGGAGAAGGTCGGCAACGAGGAGGTGCGCGTGCGCGTGCTGCATTCGGGGGTCGGCGCGATCACCGAGAGCGACGTGACCCTGGCCGAGGCGTCGAACGCCCCGATCATCGGCTTTAACGTCCGTGCCAATGCACCTGCCCGCGAGGGGGCCAACCAGAAGGGTGTCGAGATCCGCTATTACTCGATCATCTACGATCTCGTGGATGACGTGAAGCAGGCGGCCTCGGGTCTTCTCTCGCCCGAAGTGCGGGAGACCTATCTGGGCTATGCCTCGATCAAGCAAGTCTTCAAGGTGTCGAATGTGGGCAAGGTCGCCGGTTGCGAGGTCACCGACGGGCTCGCCCGTCGCTCGGCCGGTGTCCGCCTGCTGCGCGACAACGTCGTGATCCACGAGGGCAAGCTCAAGACGCTCAAGCGCTTCAAGGACGAGGTGCAGGAGGTCCGGGCCGGCCAGGAATGCGGCATGGCTTTCGAGAACTACGAGGACATCCGCGACGGCGATGTCATCGAGATCTTCGAGACGCAGGAGATCGAGCGCGCGCTCTGACGCCGCTGCCGATTTGTGCCACTGAACAAACGCCCGGGATCCTGTCGGATCCTGGGCCTCTCTTTATTCGGGAACCCTGTTGTGAGGCGCGCGTCAAGGAATGTCAGACGGTCGCTCTCAGACGAACCCTGTCAGACGGGCGCCTCGACGTTCGTGATGCTGCTCGGCGGGTTCTTCAAACGCTCGGGCAGCAGACTGCTTGAGACGTTCTGCACCGAGCCCGGGAAGTCCGTGTAGACCAGCCGACCGACATTGCGCGGCCGTGCGAACAGCTGGAACTGCCACAACCGGTCGCCGAAGCTGTCGATGCCGAGCACGCTCTCATAGGGCACGAACACCTCGGTAAAGACGACGGTCGAGCCCGGAGACATCTGCGGCATCAGCTGGAACGGGATCTCGGTAGCGGTGAAAGTGTCACCCGCTACCGAAGACCACGACCACTCCACGAAGTAATTGCTGCCGTCATAGCCGATGGAGGCCGTACGAAGCGCCTGTCCGGCCGACGGCGCGCCCCTCAGGATGCTCCGCTGCAAGGTCAAAAGATCAGTGAAATCCGCAGTCGAGACCACCTCGAACCGGCCGAGGATGTCGCTGATCGTGTAGGCCGCCTTGGCACTGTCGTTTCGGGCCTTGAAGCCATCAAAAGCCGCGACCGTCGCCACCAGCCAGATCAGCAGCAGCGGCAGCCACAGCATGAACTCCAGATTGATCGCCCCGTCGCGATCGCGGATGAAGCGCTGATACCGGGTCATCATTCAGGCTCGTTCATAAAGGCCGTCGTGGCGGTGATCGCCAGGGCCCCGGTGCTGTCGCGCGCCAGATCGGCCGCGATGGCGCTGCCCGGGAAGAACGGGTCGATCAGCAGGCAGGCGCGCACGAACATGATGTTCTCGGCATTGCCGGTGCTGAAACCGGGCGTCGCCGTGGTGCCGACGCTGCGATCGACGCATGCCGGATTGGTTCCCGGCGCGTAGGCGGCAACCGTGGCGAAGGGCACGACCTCTAGCAACAGGTTGTTCTCGCAATCGATCACCAGGAAAGCCTCCTCACAGACCCTGTCCCGGAAGTAGTTGTATTGCGACGACTCGACATAGCCGAGGCGGATTTCCCGCACTGCCACCTGCAAACCGCGGTCGATCAGGATCGACCGGGCCATAATCATGCCCGTCTCGAACATCACCAGGATGATGCTGAAGAGCGCTGTCGCAACGACCACGAACTCGACACTCGCCCCGCCCGCATCATCGCGGAAAAAGCAGGCGAGGGCCGAGCCGAGGCTGTCATGGCGGGCGCGCCGCCGGTGGTAGCGCCGGGTGAGATGTACGGGCGCCATCAGTTCAGCTGCCCCACCAGACGCGTCGGATAAAGCTGCGCGCTGATGTCCTGGAAGGCCTGGGCGAGCTGCTCACCATTGGCCGCGTCGTAGAACCGAACCGGATCGCCGTTTTGGCGGCCGGCGGAGCCGTAGGCGCAGCGCTGCATCTCCTGCACGGGCTGGCCCGGCGCCTCAAAGGCGATGGTGAAGACCTCGATCCCAAGGCCCCGCGCGGTGTCGCACATCGAGTAGAACGCATCGCGGCCCGAGGTGCGATCCAGCGTCTGAACCGAGCTGACCGCACCGTTGTTGTTCACTTCAACATCGGGCAGCGAGGGATGCGCCGGATCATCCGGCCGGCGCTGCTCGGTGATCTGGCCGTCGGTCATCAGCACCAGCACTTTCAGGTTCTCGCTGGAAAACGGCAAAGGCCGGTTCGACAACGTCCCCTCCGCGACACCTGTCGAGGTGATCACGGGCTCCGTCGACGGATCGAGCAGCGCCAGACCCCATTTCATGGCGTTGTAGGTGCCGGTGCCGTCATGCAGGCGGATCTGGTCGATCCGCTCCTTCAGCGTCACCTCGTCGTTCGACATATAGGTGATCGAGGTGCCGTCGGTCCGCTTCAGCAGCAACTCGTCGTTGCCGTCGATGATCTGGTTGCCCTCTTCATCCAGCACCGGCTCGCCATTCGCATCGACCCGCGGCACCGGCGGGATGTAGAAGCCGTCGACCAGCGACGGGTTCGTGGTCACCAGCGCGATCGCCTCCTCCTCGGTGGTGGCGACGATGGTGTTCCGGTCGGACTGCTGCACATAGACGAAGCTCGGATCGGCCGGGCACCAGCCCCAGTCCATCCAGTCGAAGTCGATCGTCCAATTATGGAAATGCGGTACCTGGCCATAGCTGCCGGCCGAGGGCAGGCCGGTGCCCGACAGATCGCTGATCCCCAGCTCAGGACAGCTCGACGGGAAGGCATGCGAGCGGACGCCACCGATCGCGTTGAACATCGCCGGGCCGGGGTTCACCTGACCGGCATAGGGCACGATCGAGATCGTCGTCGTCTCGTCGCCGCCATCGGCCATCATGTCACCGATGAACTGCTTGGCCGCCGGGCGCAGCGTGATGATGCGGCTATCGGGCTGACCGGTCTGCCGGCCACCGTTCCAGCGCATGGTGCCCGAGATATCGAGCACCAGCGAAATCTCGACCTGGTCGCGGCTCTGCACGGCATCGGCCGAGGTCGCGACATCCAGCGTCGGTACACCGACCATGGCGAGGAAAATCGTATCCTGCGCATAGGTGGCCGAAGCGGTGATCCGCTTCTCGGTCGTGTTCTGGCTGATATCCTGCACTGTCAGGCTGACAGAGCCGTCGCCAAAATTGCGCGAGCGGATGTAGTCCTCCACGACGAGCTGCGGGTCGACTTCCTGCGAGAACTGCGCCGCCGCCAGCACGCCGCGGTCGAGCGCATCCTGCAGGTCGGCGCGCTCCGCCTCGTGCCGGACAATGTCGATCCCCGCACCGGTGACCACGACTATTCCCACGAAGAAAACAAGTAGCAGCGGTGTCAGCGCACCCCTCTCGGATCGCAGGAAGGTTTCGTTACGCACTGTTTCATTGGGCATTACATCCGAGACGTTTCCACTAGTCGTCATGGCGTCGCGTTGCCTCCAAAATGTCCAATTCATCCCAAACCGGGCACAGACTGATGCAGCCTGTCGTTGAGTTTCCAAGAATAAGCCGGAAACACTCGCGTAATACGTGAACCCCGCCTCTATTATGACATGGAATCACTTAGCGCTCCAGACGTAGGTCGGTTAATCGGCGCCGGATGTAACGATAAGCCGACGATAGTCCTTGGCGATCGGTCAGTAACAAGCGGCTGTCGGCATGATCGCCGAGACAGTGCCGATAGGTTGAGATAGCCCTGCCGGGCAGCGAGACACCCACGATGTAGAGGTCGATGCCCTGTTCAGCGGCGATGCGGCACTGTTCCAGCAGGTAGCCGCGGGCATTGCGTATCACCATCCGGTCCAGCAGGTGCGGGCCCTTGTCGAGCAGGGAGCGCCGGCCGTCGATGTCCCAGTCTGGGCGCACGGCTTCCGAGATCCGACCATCGGTAACCATCACCACCACTTTGGCGCCATTGGGCCGGTCGAGCGGAAGCGGTCGGCCCGGCCGGTCACCCAGGATTGCCTTCTGCGCCTCCAGCATCGGCCGCGTCGCGGGATCCAGCATGGCGAGCGCCCATTTCAGCCCTTCCTGCGGGCTGGTGCCGTGGTGCTGGCGCATGGCCGCGAGACGCCGCTCGATCACCTCCATGTCGCTGGCATGGGGTGCGATCACCGCCCCCTTGGTCATCACCTTCTCGCGCCCGCTGCGCAGGCCGACGAGATAGCCCATCGCCTGTCCGCTGATCGGATCGAGGTAATCATACTCGGGATTGCCCGGGCACCAGCCCGTTCCGGCATCGCCAAGGCGAATACGCCCGGCGCGGGGCCAGGCCATGAAGGCCGGCACCTGCGCGTAATCCCTCGCCGCGGGCAGGCCAAAGCGCGAGAAATCCCCCGAGGGCAGATCGAGACAAAAGGAGATCTCGTGGGCCTGAAAGCCGCCAAGCGCGCGAAACATCTTATAGCCCGGGTTCACCGAGCCGGCGAAGGGCACCAGCGTGATCGTCGTCTCGCGCCCACCGGCGGCCCGCAGCATCTCCTCCGAGAACTCGGCGGTTGCGGCGCGAAGCGGCGCAAGCCCCGCATCGCCGCCCATCGAGGACGAGATGTCGAGCGCCAGCGCCAATTCCAGCTTGGGCCGCGCCTCGCTCGCCACCGCCTCCACCACCACGGGCACCCGGTCGATGCCCAGCATGCGGGCGAAGATCGTGTCGACCTCATCCTCGGCCCGCGCGGCCACGCGGTAGCGCCCGTCACGGGTATCGGTGGCCTTCACATCGACGCGGGCAAATCCCGTGTCGCCGGTGATCTGGCGCTCCTCCACAAAGCTGCGGACAGTGATCACGGGGTTGTCCGTGCTCTGCGCCGCCGAGAGCACCCCGCGATCGAGCGCATCCTGCAAGGCGGCGCGCGCACTCTCGTGGCGGGCGAGGTCGATACCCAAGCCGGTGATCAGGACGAGACCAAGAAAGATCGCCAGCAAGAAAGGTGTGATCGCCCCACGACGGTCGTGGCCAAAGCTGACGGCCGCAGTCTCAGCAGCGCGGTACAGACCGCAGATGGTTTCCAGACGCATTGTCGCCCCCTGTTGGTTGAACAGGGGGGAAGATCGTGCGCGTTATTCTGGAGGCGACTGCGCTTCGGCAGCAAACTGGCAGATAAGTAGATATCTCTCTTTATAATGAAGGACGCCGTACTCGTGCACCATCGGATCGCCCGACCGCGGATGCCGATAGTCGAACACTCGAAAGCGACGACCGGATCGACTAGGTAGCCGCCATCGACTATGGGTGCGAAATGGCGAAGTCGCGGGCGAAAATAGGTAGGGGTGCGGATCGGGGCGGCGTGCCGCTACCGGGCGGGCAATCGCAGCGTCAGCTGCGCGTCGGAGAGACGGTGAGACGCGCGCTGTCCGAGATCCTCACCAGGGGCGAACATCATGAGCCGGCGCTGGAGGGCATGACGCTGACCGTCTCAGAGGTCCGCTGCAGCCCGGATCTGCGCCACGCGACCTGTTATGTCATGCCGCTCGGCGGTCGCGACGAAGCGGCCGCGATAGAAGCGCTGACCGCTGCGCGCGGGCGGTTGCGGATGCTGGTCGGCCAGCGCATGACGACAAAGCGGACGCCCGATCTGACCTTCCATCTCGACCGCAGCTTCGACCGCATGGACGAAACACGCGCCATGCTGTCTGACCCCGCGGTGCAGCGCGATCTCGCAGACCCCGAGGTGCCAAAGACGGACGGTAACGAACCAGCTTCGTGATGTCTGCACACAGGGCGCTGCGGATCAGACCAAGGGCCGGCCGCCGCAGATCACCTCGTGAGACGCAAGTCGGCATCCGCGATCAGCGCGCCCGGCCACCAAGCGTATCGGTCGCCCGCAGAAGTTCGACCGCAATCGGTGGCTCAGACAATGCGTGCCCGGCATCATCGACCAGCCTGAGCGTCGCGGCGGGCCAGACCTCGGAGAGCGCCAGCGCGGTCGCCGGCGGGCAGATCATGTCATAGCGCCCCTGCACGATCACGCCGGGGATATCGGCAATGGCCGGCATGTTGGCCATGATCTGGTCATCGCGATCCAGCCAGCCCGCATTCTGGAAAAAATGGCTCTCGATCCGCGCGAAAGACCGGGCATAGGCCGCCTCGACAAAGGTCGAGGGCAGCGGGCGAAGCGCCGCCGTCGCACTCTCCCAGCGCACCCAGGGGCGGGCAAAGCGGGTCTGCACCGGCTCCTCCGCTCCCACGAGACGCCGGTGATAGGCCGCGATCATATCGCCGCGCTCGTCCTCGGGGATCGGGGCCACGAACTCGGCCCAAGCCTCGGGGAAGAACCGCGCCGCGCCGCCGTTGTAGAACCAATCCAGCTCGGCCCGGGTCAGCGTGAAGACCCCGCGCAGGATCAGCCCGGTGACCCGGTCTGGATGGGTCTGCGCATAGAGCAGCGCCAGCGTCGAGCCCCAGGACCCGCCAAAGACCTGCCACTGCTCGACCGACAACGCCTCGCGGAGCCGTTCGATATCGGCCACAAGATCCCAGGTCGTGTTGGCCTCGAGATTGCCGAGCGGCCGCGAGCGCCCGGCGCCGCGCTGGTCGAACAGCACGATGCGATAGCGCGTGGGGTCGAAGAAACGCCGCATGAAGGGCGATGAGCCGGAACCCGGGCCACCGTGCAGGACCACGACCGTGGGCCCTTCGCTCAGCCCCGAGACCTCCACATAAAGCTCATGACCCTCGCCCACCGACAGGTGAAAGCGGGTATGCGGCTCCACCAGCGGGTAGAGACGAGGCTCGGCAGTCGCGCGGGAGCGTATGTTCACGTGGTCTCCGCTCTTGGTCAGGTCGCCAAACATGGGATTGTCGCAACGTCTTCTGCGCGCACTCCATGCGCCGGTCTGCCTGCTTGGTACCGGTCACCTTCCCGGACTATGTGAGTGCTGGCAGCCATGCAAGCGGAGCGGGGATGGCGGATCAAGTGGACACAAGTGCCGATAGGGCAGGTATTTCGGGTGTTTCGGCCGGTTTCGACGCCGAGGATCCCGCGGAAGTTGCAAAATTCGAAGCCATGGCGGCCGATTGGTGGGATCCGGACGGCCCGCATGCGCCGCTCCATGCCATGAACCCCTGCAGGCTGGGCTGGGCGCTCGACCAGATCGCGGCGCATCGGGGCCTTGGGCGTGGGGGTCGGCGCTGGCTCTCGGGGCTCAGCGCACTCGACATCGGCTGCGGTGGTGGGCTGATGAGCGAGCCGCTCGCCCGGCTCGGGGCGCGCGTGACCGGGATCGATGCGGCCCCGGCCAGTGCGCCCATCGCCCGGCTGCATGGCGCGGCGCAGGGCCTGCAGATCGACTACCGCACCGGCGTGGCCGAGGCGCTTTTGGCCGAGGAGGCCCGCTTCGACATCATCGTGGCGATGGAAGTCATCGAACACGTGCCCGACCAGGCGGCCTTCGTCGCGACCGCCGCCGGTCTGCTTGCGCCCGACGGCATTCTGCTGATGAGCACGCTGAACCGCACCGCCGCCGCCTGGGCGCTGGCCATTGCGGGCGCGGAATACGTGATGGGCTGGCTGCCCCGCGGCACGCATGACTGGCGGCGCTTCATCGCGCCCGAGGAACTGGAGGCGCACACCACGTCAGCGGGGCTCAAGGTGGTGGATGCCCGCGGCATGGTGTTCGACCCCCTCTCCCGGCAGTGGTCGACCGCGCCGGGCCGGATGGAGGTCAACTACCTGATGGCGGCGGTCGCGCCGTAGTGTCAGGCGGCTGCCAGGCAGCCCGGCCAGAGAGCGAAACCAGAGTGTGAACTCAGAGCGTGAAGTCGACCATCACAGGCACATGGTCGGACGGTTTTTCCTTGCCGCGCCAGTCGCGCAACAGCCGAACCGATCCCGACTTGGCCTCGACCCCGCGCGCCCAGACATGGTCGAGCCGGCGGCCACGATCCGCCAACGCCCAGTCGCGCGCCCGGTACGACCACCAAGAGTAGAGCTTCTCGGGCTCCGGTCGCTCGGCCCGCACGACATCGACCCAGCCGCCGGCCGTCTGCGCCTTGATGAGCGCCTCGCACTCGACGGGTGTGTGGCTGACCACCTTCAGCATCTGCTTATGCGACCAGACATCATGCTCAAGCGGGGCGATATTCAGATCGCCCACCAGCACGGCACGCGGCCCGACCGAGGCCGCCCATGACGCCATCTCGGCGACGAAGTCCAGCTTGTGGGCGAATTTCACGTTGCTGTCGCGATCGGGCACATCGCCGCCAGCGGGGACGTAGAGATTGTGGATCTCGGTCCCGTCCGCCAGGCGCGCCGCCACGTGGCGCGCATCGCCCTTGGCGCAGAAATCGGCATGGCCCGCATCGTCGATGGGCAGGCGCGCCAGGATCGCGACACCGTTATAGCCCTTTTCGCCGCGGGTGACGCGGTGGGTGTAGCCGAGCGCGTCGAACCTCTCCGACGGGAACTTCTCCACAGGGCATTTGGTCTCCTGCAGGCACAGGATGTCCGGGACCTCCGTCTCGAGGAATTCGGCCACCAGCCCCTCGCGCAGGCGAACGGAATTGATGTTCCACGTCGCGACCGTGACCATGATGCCCCCTTACCCCAACCGGTCTGAACCCCTGCCCCAGACCTTGGCCCCAGTCCTTGGCCCCAGACCTTGGCCCCAAGACCTTGCGGACCCTTGCCCTAAACCCGTCGCATTCGCCGGACAAGAACGAGACAGCTGGGGTGTGGGACCAAAACGGAAAGCGCCCGACGCTTAGGGGGAAGCGTCGGGCGCCGGCCATCGGGCCTAGGGCGAGAAGAGGGGGATCTCGCCCAACTGGCAGCCGGGATGAGGGGGGATCCGCTGCCTGTGGTTAAGATAAGGCGGAAGGGTAAGAGTCTTCAAGGACAACTACACTCCGAGCCGATATCCGCCCGTTTCGGTCAGCAGGAGTTGAGCCTGCCCGGGCGAGGGTTCGATCTTCTGGCGAAGTCGATACACATGGGTTTCAAGCGTATGCGTGGTAACGCCAGCGTTATAGCCCCACACCTCACGTAACAACGTTTCCCGATCAATTGTTCGTCCGCCCGCCCGGTAGAGGAATTTCAGAATGTTTGTTTCCTTTTCCGTCAGGCGGATGCGGCGATCATTTTCATCGGTCAGCAGCTTGGCCGAAGGCTTGAAACTGTAGGGGCCGATTACAAAGACCGCGTCTTCCGACTGCTCATGCTGCCTTAGTTGCGCTCTGAGACGGGCGAGCAGCACCGGGAACTTGAACGGCTTGGCCACATAGTCGTTCGCTCCCGAATCAAGTCCGAGAATCTGATCGCTGTCGGATGTCTGGCCGGTCAGCATCACCACGGGGCACTTCACACCCTGCCGCCGCATCAGCCGGCAGACCTCGCGGCCGTCCATGTCTTCAAGTCCGACGTCGAGGATCACGAGATCGTGCATCTCGGTCTTGGCGCGTTCCAGCCCCTGCGTCCCCGTCGAAGCCTCGTAGACGTCGAACTCGTCGACCATCATGAGCTGCTCGGCAAGCGCCTCGCGCAGATCGTCGTCGTCGTCGACGATCAGGATCTTTCGCTGTACCGCCATGGGGGCGTCCTCCTTCTTCGCGTGCACCGGTGCCGTGTCGTGGCGCTGGTGCCCGGCCGTTGCGACGTGTCGTTGCACGGCCAGATGGGACGGCACAGAGCGGCGCGCGACCTTTGCGTCACTCTCTCACTGTCTTGTGTGTTGCATGTCAGACTGCCACACCGAGCGCAGGAAGACCCCATATCGGGCGTTATCTCTCTTTGGATCCATGACTGCATATCCGTGACGAACCCATGAGGGTGCCGCGATCATGACACAGGACGCGATGCGTCTGACCGCCGAAGAGCGCCTCGCCCGCGCCCGCGCTGATCTCAGGATCGGAGCGCCGGTGCTGCTGAGCGCCCCTGAAGACGCGACGCCGGTGGTGGCGCTCGTCATGGCGGCAGAGACGATCTCGGCCGCGCGCCTGCAAGCGATCGCCTCGCTGGCTGAGGATGACCGCGCGACGCTCGATCTCGTGGTGACCAACCGCCGGGCCGAGACACTGCGCGCCCGGGCCTATGACGGCGACATCGCGCGCATCGCGCTTGACGGGCCGCGCGGGCGGGACATCGGCTGGGTGCGCTCCACCGCCGATCCCAGCGTTGATTTCGCCACGCCGCTCAAAGGTCCGTATCTGACGCGCCGCAACGGCGATGCTGGCCTGCACCGCCTCGCCATCGCGCTCGCCAAACAGGCGCGCCTCCTCCCAGCGGCGGTGGTGGCGAGCTTTCAGGAGGCAGGGCCCGCGCTGGCCCTGGCGCGCGACGCCGATCTCTCCACGCTGGACGCTGCGACACTGGCTGATGCCGAAGCCGCGTCGATCCGCATGCACCGCGTCTCCGGCGCGCGCGTGCCGATGGAGCTTGCCCGGCACGGCCGGGTCCACGTCTTCCGCCCCGATGACGGCGGTGAGGAGCACTATGCCATTGAAGTCGGTCAGCCCGATCGCGCGCGCGCGGTGCTGTCGCGGTTGCATTCGGCCTGCTTCACTGGCGATGTGATCGGCTCGCTCAAATGCGATTGCGGTCCCCAGCTGCAGGCAGCCCTCGGCCAGATCGGTGCCGAGGGCGAGGGGGTGCTGCTCTATCTCAACCAGGAGGGCCGGGGCATCGGTCTCGCCAACAAGATGCGGGCCTATGCCCTGCAGGACGAGGGGCTCGACACGGTCGAGGCAAACCACCGTTTGGGCTTCGAGGACGATGAGCGGGATTTCCGCCTCGGCGCCGAGATGCTGAAGGCGATGGGCTTCTCCAGCGTGCGGCTGATGACCAACAATCCCAACAAGACGGCGATGATGGATGCCTGCGGCGTCCGCGTGGCCGAGCGCGTGGCGCTCAAGGTCGGGGAGAACCCGCTGAACGAGCGCTACCTCGCCACCAAGGCCGCGAAATCCGGCCATCTGCTCTGACAGTCGGCCCCACCAGCCATGCGCCCCTGCTTCGTCATGAGCTTGCCTGCCAGTGACCATGCCATCCCATGACCTTGTCGTATCGCGGCAGGGCGCCCGGTTCCTTGGCCATTTCATCCCCTGCGCGCTTGGTCGCAGTGGGATCGTCCCCGCCGCCGAAAAGCGCGAGGGCGACGGTGCGACACCGGCCGGTATCTGGACACTGACACGGCTCTACTGGCGCCCCGACCGGCGTGCGAGGCCACAAACCTGCCTGCCGACACGCCCGCTGACCAACCGCACCGGTTGGGCCGAAGACCCCGCCGACCTCGCCTATAACAGCGAGATCGACCACCCCCACGGCTATCCGGCCGATCGGATGCGGCGGGGCGACGGGCTCTATGACCTCTGCGCGGTGACCGACCATAACGCCGCGTGCATACCGGGAATGGGCTCGGCGATCTTCGTCCACGCCTGGCGGCGCCCGCGCTACCCGACCGCCGGCTGCATCGCCTTCTCACCGCCAAGCCTCGCGTGGATCCTCACCCGCTGGCGCCCGGAAAGCCGCCTCGTCATTCGGGCGTGAGGCACGGTTTCGGCGCGGCGGGCGGGTCAAGGGTCGCGCCAGCGACGGGCGGCACGCCCGCCTGCCCTTGACGCGCCCGCCGCGTCGAGCACGCTCGAGCAGAAGCCGGCCACGGCTTCTCCCCAGCCAAAAACTCCCTGCTGCCCCACGCGTGAAACCCAGGACACCGGGCGCCACTGCAACACTCATCGCGGCGACCAGCCGCGATTCCGCTTACTCCGCCGCCTTTGGGGGCCTGCCCCGACGCTTCGGCACGCGCGCCTCGGCCGTCTCAAGCGCCTTGGCGGCCTTGCGCGCCGCGGCCTTCTCGCGCTTCAGCGCCTTGTCATCCTCCGACCCCGGCTCGGGCGTCTTTTCCTCGAAGGGGCAGAGATCGGCGATCACGCAGCGCCAGCACTGCGGCGAACGGGCGAGGCAGGTGTAGCGTCCATGCAGGATCAACCAGTGATGGGCATTCAGCGCGTATTCGGCGGGCAGGTTGTCCTCAAGCGCCCGCTCGACCGCCACGACATCCTTTCCCGGCGCAATGCCCGTGCGGTTGCCGACGCGGAAGACATGCGTATCCACCGCCTGCGCGGGAAAGCGCCAGTGCATGTTCAGCACCACATTAGCCGTCTTGCGCCCGACCCCCGGCAGCGAGGAGAGCGCCGCGCGCGAGGACGGCACCGCGCCGCCATACTCGTCGATCAGGATCCGCGACAGCGCGATCACGTTCTTGGCCTTGTTGCGGAAAAGGCCAAGCGAGCGGATGTGCTCGATCACCCCTTCCTCACCGAGCGCAAGCATCTTCTCGGGCGTATCGGCCACGGCAAACAGCGGGCCGGTCGCCTTGTTCACCCCCTTGTCGGTCGACTGCGCCGAGAGGGCGACGGCCACCACCAGCGTGAAGGCGTTGACGTGCTCCAGCTCGCCCTTCGGCTCGGGCCGTTCGATGGCGAGGCGGCGGAAGCATTCGCAGATCTGCGGGTAGGACATGGTCGATTGCATGGCGCCGCAGATGGCGCAGCCGGCGGGGCGAGGCAACCCGGAACCGGCGCCGCCTGCGCGTTGGTCGCAGAGCATGCAGCAGAAACCCGTTCTGCGACCGGGGCGGCGCAACCCCCGGCATCTGGCGGGTTGCGACGGCCATCGTGGATCTCTGCGCGCGGCAGAATGGAAGCCGACCCAGCAAGCAGCGAGCAAAGCACATCGCGCGCTGGGTCTCGGGCCACGCCTGCCCCGTGCTGGGGCCCTTTGTGACCGGCATGCCCCCATGCTCCCCTCGCGCTCTCCCGCCGTTCATTGCACACCCGCTGGGCAAACCGTCCTTCGATCCTAGAACGGCCCCGCACGGGCGCATGATCCGGGTCGCTTGGCATGGCGAGAAGGCGCATTCTCTCCTTCGGATCACGACACGCGAAGGACCGGCACGATGACCATCACAGCCAACGCCAAAGCGACCGAGGCAACGCCGACCGACGCGGCCTCGAACCCCGAGCACTATGCCCTCATGGCCGCGGCACTGGACTGGATCGACGCCCATCAAGGCGATCAGCCGAGCCTCGAGGCGGTGGCCGATGCGGTCGGTCTCAGCCCGGCTCATTTCCAGCGCGTGTTCTCATCCTGGGTCGGCGTCAGCCCCAAACGCTACCTGCAATACCTGACGCTCGACCATGCGCGGCGGTTGCTGGCCGATCGCTTCACCGTGCTCGACGCGGCGCATGAGACGGGCCTGTCGGGTCCGTCGCGCCTGCACGACCTGTTCCTGCGCTGGGAAGCAATGACGCCCGGCGATTACGCCGCGCGGGGCAAGGGTATCGAGATCGCCTGGGACACGGTCGAGACACCGTTCGGCGAGGCGCTGGCCTTCGCCACCCCCCGTGGCCTCGCGGGCCTCGCCTTCTCGGCCGAGACCGGGCGCGAGGCGGCGATGGCGGATATGACCGGCCGCTGGCCCGAGGCCCGCTATCGCCGCGACCCCGCCGCCATGGCACCCTATGCCGAGGCGCTGTTGGCACCAGGCCGCCCCGGCGCGCCGCCGCTCCGCCTCGCCCTGTTCGGCGCACCCTTCCAGATCAAGGTCTGGGAGGCGCTGCTCGCCATCCCGTCGGGCCATGTGACGACCTATGCCGAGATCGCGCGCCATATCGGCAACCCCAAGGCCGTGCGCGCCGTCGGCACCGCGGTCGGGCGCAACCCGATCTCCTGGCTGATCCCCTGCCACCGCGCGATCCGCCGCGACGGCGGTCTCGGCGGCTATCATTGGGGCCTTGGCGTCAAACGCGCCATGCTCGCCTGGGAAGGCGCCCGCCGCGACGCCGCCGCCTGATCCGGCCCTTATGCCAGCGCGGTGACCGGCACGGCTTTGCTCTGGCAAGGGAGCATCTTGCGTCGGGGCAAGGAGGGGTGGATCGGCGCGTACCGGCTGGCACGCAGGCGCAAGAAGACGACGCTTTCGGCTGCCATGCGCTCCGGGAGATCGATGCGCCTCGCCGGGGGGCGCGACGTGACGCTCGCGCGGTGCCGCCGTGAGCGCGCGCTATGGGCTCGCTCCCCGCTCGTCAGCGTGGAGCTGATGGGCCGGCATGCTCTCCACGCTAAAACCCTGAAAATCGACTGCAACGGGTGGCATCGCGCCTGGCCGATGCTGACCCTGCAGCGATGGTTTGACGCGCGCTGCGCGGATCGCCAAGTGTTTGGCGTCCAAGGCCTAGGGAACGTCCATGTCCAACGCTCAGAGCGGCACGCTATCGGTCGCCACAGGCATCTTTGCGCTCAACCTGTTGCCGCTCGCCTGGGCGGTGCTCTGCCTCGTGACGCTCGAGGGGTTGGCCACCATCCTGTTCGGCGCCGATCCTGGCATACCGATGGTGTTCATCTTCACCGCCCTGGTGATGCATGCGGCGCTGCGCATGATCGCGAGTAGCGGGCAGGTTTCGGGCTTTGACGCCTCGCTCTCGGCCAGTGGGACGGTGCCCTGGCTGTTTATGGTCCGCACGCTGATCCTGAGCGTCCCTGGCGTACTTACCTTTTTCATGGTCGGGGGGCTGATCATGCCCGGCGCCGGTCGGGAGGCGGCACAGATCGGGGGCGCGATCGCCGGCATCGCGGTCAACTCGATGGTCTATGCGCTGTTCGGCACCATGCTGGTCGAGATCGCGGAGGGGCGGGACGGCGACCCTGAGGCCGCTTTGGACGAGGGGCGCGCGCGGTTTCCGGGTGGGTTCTGGATCATTCTGCTGGGTCCGGGCATCGCGGAGTTCTGCCTGTTCATGCTCGATCTCACGGCCAGGCAGATCGGGCTCGACATCACGGTGATCGACAACGAGGCCGAGCATCTGAGCCCCGTCGGCCTCGTGCTCAACACGATCCACTACGCCGGGAGTGCCTTTGTCGCGATCTGCATGGCGGCGGCGCTGACGCGGCTGCGGGCCATGCCGGCCGACTGATCGCGCGGCATCGGGCGCCGCGCGCCGATCCGCTGCCGGTTCAGTGGCGGAAGTGGCGGCGGCCGACGAAGACCATCGCGAGGCCACGGGCATTTGCCGCCTCGATCACCTCGCCATCGCGGATCGAGCCGCCGGGCTGCACCACGGCCGTTGCCCCTGCCTCGGCCGCGGTAATCAGACCGTCGGCGAAGGGAAAGAACGCATCCGAGGCAACGACCGATCCCTCGGTCGCGGGCGCGGCGAGGCCCAGCGCCTCGGCCATGTCGCCGGCCTTGCGGGCCGCGATGCGGGTGCTGTCCACCCGGCTCATCTGTCCCGCGCCGATGCCCACCGTCGCCTGCGCCCGGGCATAGACGATGGCGTTCGACTTCACATGCCGAGCGATGGTCCAGGCAAAGGCCATGTCGGCCAGTTCCGCCTCGCTCGGCGGCCGCGCGGTGACCACCTTGGCGGTGGCGAGGCCCGGCCCCGCATCATCCATGTCCTGCACGAGGAACCCGCCCGAGACCTGGCGCAGATGCAAACGCCGGTCGGCGGTACTCGAGCCGCGCGGAACCTCGCCCGTAATCAGAACGCGCAGGTCCCGCTTGGCGCCGAAGATCCGCCGCGCGCCCGCATCGACGCCGGGCGCGATCACCACCTCGGTAAAGATCCGGCAGACTGCGTCGGCGGCGGCGGCATCGATCGGGCGATTGAAGGCGACGATCCCCCCAAAGGCCGATGTCCGATCGCAGTCATAGGCTTTCTGATAGGCCTCGGCGAGCGTTTCGCCGAGCGCCACGCCGCAGGGGTTGGCGTGCTTGACGATGACGCAGGCGGCCTGATCACGGCCGAGATCGGACACCAGCTCAAAGGCCGCATCCGTATCGTTGATGTTGTTGTAGCTGAGCGCCTTGCCCTGCATCTGCTCGGCCGTGCCGACGCCGGGGCGTGCGTCCTCGTCGCGATAAAACGCCGCCGCCTGATGCGGGTTCTCGCCATAACGCAGCGACGCCGCCAGCTTGCCCGCAATCACCCGGCGCCGGGGCATCGCCTGGCCCGCATGGCGCGCCATCCAGCCCGACACCGCGGCATCATAGGCGGCGGTGCGTGCATAGGCGATGGCGGCCAAACCCGTGCGCGTCGCCTGCGAGAGCCCGCCACTCGACGCGATCTCCTCGGCCACGGCGCGATAGTCCTCGGGGTCGGTGACGACGGCCACATGGGCGTGGTTCTTGGCCGCCGAACGCAGCATGGCCGGACCGCCGATATCGATGTTCTCGACCAGTTCGGCCGGCCCGGCACCGCGCGCGATGGTCGCCTCGAAGGGGTAGAGATTGACCACCACCAGATCGATGGGCTCGATCCCGTGCTCGCTCGCCGCTGCCATATGGCCGGCATTGTCTCGGTCGGCCAACAAGGCGCCATGGATCGCCGGATGCAACGTCTTCACCCGGCCGTCCATCATCTCAGGAAAGCCCGTGACATCCGCCACGTCGGTAACGGCGAGCCCGGCCTCGCGCATCAACGCCGCCGTGCCGCCGGTCGAAAGCAGCGCCACCCCGGCCTCCGCCAACAGGGTGGCGAAATCGACGATCCCGTGCTTGTCAGAGACCGAGATGAGCGCCCGGCGGATGGGGCGATGCCCGGCCGATGTGTCGGCAGGCGTGACAGGATCGGGCACGGTGACCTCTACGGCAGCTTCGCGTTGCAGCATTGCCGCGAACCGGGGATGCGTGCCAGCCCTTCTGAGGTCGCGTGGCGGCCGAAGCGCCGCCTGGCGCGGTCAAACCGGCGTCATCGAGCCGCGTCATACCTCCCACGACGCAACCGATCTCACGTCCGGTGAAAGCGCGCGGCGAAGAAACCGTCGAGCCCACCGATTTCGGGCAGCATGGAGGGCAAAGTGCGCAGATGCCCCTCGGCGTCGACGGCCACAGGCGGCAGGTCGTACAGATCGGCGCTGATCGGCGTTGCGTGCAGACCCGCTTCCAGGGCAGTGGCGATCTGCGCCTCACCCTCGGCGCGGAACAGTGAGCAGGTGGCATAGACCATCACGCCGCCCGGCCTTAGCCAGGACGCGGCCTTGCCGATCAACGCCGCCTGCAGGGCGGTCAGGGCGTCGAGGCTCGCGGGATCGAAGCGGTGCGGCAGGTCAGGATGGCGCCTGATTGTGCCGGTTGCGCTACAGGGCGCGTCAAGCAGCACGGCATCGAACGGGGCATGCGCCACCCAGTCGAAGGCATCCGCGACCACACAGTCGGCGGCGAGGCCGGTTCTCTCCAGGTTCTCGCGCAGCCGACCCATGCGCTTTTCGCTGATGTCGAGCGCGGTCACCTGGGCGCCGGCGGCGGCAAGCTGCATGGTCTTGGCCCCCGGCGCCGCGCAGAGATCGAGCACGCGTTTGCCCGCGACATCGCCCAGCAGCCGCATCGGCAGGGCCGCAGCCGCGTCCTGCACCCACCAGGCGCCCGCGCGGTAGCCCGGCAGGCCGCTGATCTTCGGCCGGTTGCGCAGACGCAGCGTGCCCGAGGGCAGCAGCATCGCATCCAGTTCCTCGGCCAGGAGCTCGCCATCGCCGGCGTTGCGCGGCGTCAGATCATGCGCGGGCTGGAGGCGATGCGCGGTCAGGATCGCACGGGCGGTCTCGGCACCCCAATCCTCAACCAGTCGGTCGGACAACCATCTGGGCGCGTCAGAGAGCGGGTCACGTGCGCCGCCACCACCAGAGCCAGCATCAACCGCCGGAGCCCGGCTTGCGGCGAGCCGACGGCCAACGGCGTTGATCAGGCCCGAGAGCCGCACCGCCTGTTGGATCGACTGAGCAAGACGTACGGCAGTGTCGACGGCGGCATGATCGGCGGTACCGGCAAGATCGATCTCAGCCGCCAGAATGCGCAGGATCTGCCGCCCCGGACCCGGGGGCGGGTCTTGGACAAAGGCAGAGAGCCGGTCGTCCAGCATCGGCAGGTGGCGCAGGACCAGATCGGCCAGACCATGTGCCTCGGCCCGAACGGCGGGGTCGAGATCGGCGATCTTCCCCTCGTCCATCAGGTGACCGCGTTCCAGCACACCCGTGACGAGCGTCAGTGCGCCCCGCCGGGCGGCGACGCCGGGGGCCTCCGCCCGTTTGCCCGATTGCCCGCCCGCGCCGCGCCCGCCTTTGCCGCGCCTTCCCGCGTCGCGCCCGTCCGAAGGGCCGCGCCTGCGCCGGCCGGCATCGGGGCGGCGCCCGGAAGTATCACCACTCATACTCGGTCCAGTCGGTTGGAGTGCAGGACGCTTGGGCGACGCGCCTCAGGCCCAGGGGTTGCGCCGCGACGGGCGCGCGCCGGTCGAGGGAATGCGCGATCGCGTCGTGCGCGGAGCGCTCTCCCCCGTCTGGCTAGCCGATGCACCGCCCCATGGCGAGCCCTCGCCATCGGAGTGCGCACCGCCATTCCGTGCGCCGCCGGCCATCCCGTCACCAATCCCCCGGGCCGCGGCGATGCCGCCGCCACGCCCACCCTCAGCCGCCTGCTGCTGCAGCGCCTCGATCCTGAGACGCGGATCAGGGTGGGTCGAGAACAGGCTGTCGAGGCCCCGGCGCGTCAGCGGGTTCATGATGAACATATGCGCCGTCGCCGGGTTGCGCTCGGCGCTTTCCATCTCGGGCCGCGCACCGCCTGCGATCTTGGCCAGTGCCGAGGCGAGCCACAGCGGATTGCCGCAGATCTCGCCGCCCGCCCGGTCGGCCGCGTACTCCCGCGTCCGGCTGATCAGCGACTGGATGATCATGGCGGCAAAGGGTGCGGCGATCGCGGCGAGGATCACGCCGACAAAACCCAGCGGATTGCGGTTGCCCGAGCTCGAGCCGAAGAAGAAGGCAAAATTGGCGAGCATCGACAGGGCACCGCCGATGGTGGCCGCGATGGTCATGATCAGGGTGTCGCGGTTCTGGATGTGCGCAAGCTCATGCGCCACGACACCCGCCACCTCTTCGCGGTTCAACCGCTGCATCAGACCCGTGGTGACCGCGACCGCCGCATTACCCGGGTCGCGTCCGGTCGCGAAAGCGTTGGGCTGCGCGTCCTCGATCACGTAGAGGGCGGGCATCGGCAGATCGGCTTTGCGGCACATCTCCTCGGTCATGCGCCAGAGATCGGGCGCCGTCTGGCGGCTGACAGCGCGGGCATTGTGCATCCGCAGCACCGCCTTGTCCGAATTCCACCAAGCCCAGGCGTTCATGCCGAGCGCCAGCACCAGCGCAATGATCGCCCCCGCGCCACCGGCGATCAGGAACCCAGCGCCAAGGAACAGCGCCGTCATCGCGGCCAGCAGGAAGGCCGTCTTGCCGTAACCCATCATCGCCTCCTCGACCCGATCGTCGCATGTCTGTCGTGCCGGCCCATTCGCCGTTGCGACTGCGCCTGCCTGCGCCCTATGTCAGGGCGATGTGTGAGGGAGAGATATATGACCAGCGAGGCGAGCCCCAAGGACCCCGGGTCGGAAACCACGCCCGAGAGCACCGGCGACACGACCGACGCGGCGCGGGTCGAGCGCATCGCCTCGGCCGCCCGCCGGGCCCTGGCCGAGGCCGAGGCCCGCCGCGCCCGCGCGCTCGAAGAGGGTGAGGAGGCCGCTCTCCCGCGTGAGATCGGCGGCCGTGAAAATGGCCCCGACGCCACCCGATACGGCGACTGGGAGAAGAAGGGCATCGCCATCGACTTCTGACCGGCTTCGTCGGCGCAGCGGGGCGCGCGCAGCGTCAGGTCTGCACCAAAAGCGGGGGCACGGCCTCGGCCTCCAGCCGCAGCAGACGGCGATACGCGGCGTCGGGCAAGACCTCGACACCGTCCAGCCTCAGCACACGGCGAAGGCTAGCCAGCATCGGATCACGCATCACGCCGCCCAACGCGCGATTAAGCGCCGCGATCTGCCCCCAGGACATCGAGGCGCGGGTGACGAAAGGCAGCCCCGGCGCCGGCGGGGTGACGCCGATCACCGAAACCGCGCCTTTCAGCGCTGGCCGCGCGTCGCCGATCAGCGCCCAGGTCACGCAGTCCACCGCCGCCAGACTGGCGCGACCCGCGGCGACCGCGCAGACCGAGGCGTGATGGCTGCCAGTCGTCAACACCCGCTCGGGCCGGCAACCGGGCACCATGGCCATGGCGCGGCGGAGCGCCAGATGCCCCGATTGCGAACTCGCCTCATTGATCGCGACCGGGCCCGCCAAGGCCGCGGCGAGATTGCCAGGCCTGCCCGCTCCCCGACCCGCAGAGCCGAGCAGAACCGAGCGATAGGCCGCGCCCGCACAACCCGGCGCGCGATAGCGCGGCGTGGCCACCAGCCTGACCGCGGCTGGGGGCATTTTCGCATAAGGCAGACCGCAGATCTGCGTCAGCACGAGCTCTGGCCGTGTCGCGAGCGCTTGCGGCTCGACCCCTCTCTCCCGCCTGGCGGGCAGCACCACGCCCTCGCGCGCGGCGGCGGTCACCAGCGCTGACCAAAGCGCATCATGGGCATCGCCCAGCCACGGCAGATCGTACATCGGCAGGCCACCCGCCGGCGCCCCGCGACCCGCCCCGCCGCCAGCCCCTCCACCGGCTCCGCCTGGCGAGATAGGCTCGACCCCATCAGTTGGGCGATCCGACATGATCCCTCGCGGCGCTTGTTATCGGGCCCGGCACACTACAACAGGACAGCGGGCCTACCAGCAATGCGGTCCGTCCCGAGCCGGATCGTGCCGTCCGCGTGTGCCCCACCTCGTGGCGTGATCCATGGCGGCGGGAAGTCCGCGGGTGGATGGTCAAAGCCGACCATGGCCGAAGACGGATACAGAGGACGGATGTGGCGATGAGCGATCCGGCGACAGCGCCACATGCGCGGGGCGACGGGCCGAAGGGGCGGCTGGCGTTGCTGCACGATGCGCCGGCGCTTTTGCTGACACTGACAGCCCTGTTCTGGGCGGGTAACGCCATCGCCGGCCAGCTGGCGCGTGACCAGATCCAGCCCTTCACGCTCGTGCTCATCCGCTGGCTCGCCGTGGCCGCGATCCTCTGGCCGCTCTACGGCCACGAGGTGCGCGCCTACTGGCATGTGGCGCGGCCCAAGCTGCTGCGCATCGTGCTGATGGCGACGCTCGGCTTCACCTGTTTCAACGCGCTCTTCTATGTGGCCTCGCTCAGCACGACGGCGGTCAACATCGGGATTCTACAGGGCTCGATGCCGGTGTTCGTGCTGATCGGCTGCGCGCTCGCCTTCGGTGATCGGGTGCGCCCCGTGCAGGCGGCCGGCGTCGCGCTGACGCTGGTGGGCGTGGTTCTGGTGGCGACGGGGGGCGATCTGGCGGCGATGATCGAGAGCGGGATCAACCCGGGCGACGGCGTCATGCTCGCAGCCTGCGTCCTCTACTCGTTCTACACTCTCGCACTCCGCGGTCGGCCCGACATGCCGGGGCGCGCCTTCTTCACCCTCATGTGCATGATCGCGGCCGTTGCCGCGATCCCCTTCGCCGCGGGCGAGGCGCTGGTCACCGGCGGGCAATGGCCAACGCTCGAGGGCTGGGCCGTCGCGGCCTATGTCGCGGTCTTCCCTTCCTGCCTCGCGCAGCTTTTCTTCCTGCGCGGGGTTGATCTGATCGGACCGGGCCGGGCCGGCGTCTACATCAACCTCGTCCCGGTCTTTGCGGCGATCCTGGCGGTGGTCTTGCTCGGGCAACCCTTCTTCACGCATCACGCCGTGGCGCTCGTCCTGGTCCTTGGGGGCATCTGGCTGGCCCAGCGGCCGGGATAACGCTCACGCTGGCCGCCCGACGTGCTGCTCCGACGTTGAGGCCTACGCTGCCTCGCTCAAGCTGCATTGCTCAGGCCGCCCGGGACAGCGTGTCCTCGGCACATGTCTCTGGGTTCGTCCCGCCCGCACTCGCGCCTGCACTTGCGCCCGTACTTGCGCCCGTACTCGCGACCAGCCGGTTAAGCGCTTCGGCCTCGAGCGCGAGATCGTTGGCCTTCTCGGCCGTGGTGCCGGACACTGCGGTATTGGCTTCAATCACATCGCTCAGCGCCGTGATCGAGGCGTTGATTTCCGAGGTCCCGGCATCCTGCTCGCGCATCATCCCGGCGATATCCTCGACCAGGCCCGCGGTCTTTCGGATCTCGGGGATCAGGTGGTCGAGCTGCTCGCCCGCCTCTCCGGCCGCCCGCATCGTCTGACCCGATAGCGACGAGATCTCGGTGGCCGCGCGCTGGCTGCGCTCGGCGAGATGGCGCACCTCCAATGCGACGACGGCAAAGCCCTTGCCGTGCGGTCCGGCCCGCGCGGCCTCGACCGCGGCGTTCAGCGCCAAAAGATCGGTCTGGCGCGCGATCTCTTTGATGACGGCGATGCGCTCGACGATCTCGCGCATGGCATCGACCGCGCCACGCACGGCAGCGCCGGACTGCGTCGCCCTTTCCGCCACGCTATGGGCCGCCTTCTCGGTCTCGCGGGCGCTGTCTCTCACCCGGCGCACCGAGGCCGACATCTGCTCGATGGCGCTCGATGCCTTCTGGGCCGAGCTGGCCTGCGCATCGCCGCCATCGCGCAGTTTCCCGGCGAGGCCCAACATCTCGCCCGATACCGTCGCCACGCTCTCGGCGCCCGTTCGGGCCTTGGTCAGCACCCGGTAAAGCCGCGCTGTCATCTCGCGCTCACTCTCGTAGATCTTTGCCCTGAAGTTGCCGAGGGCGCTGACAAGCTGCGCCACCTCGTGCAGATCCCAGGGCTCCGGCTCGATATCCACAGCCATGTCGCCCGAAGCCAGGGCGTCGAGGGCCGTCGTCGTCTTTTGCATCCGCGCGACCAGGCGGTGCTGCAAGTGGCGGATGATCGCAAGCGCCACGGCAACGACGGCCAGCGTCAGCGCCAGGTTGACGATCAGCCCGGCCAATGCGGCGTCCAGGCGATCGCGCCAATAGGCGTTCAGCGTCGCGCCAGCCTGTTCGGAAAGCCCAGCCATGTGATCGAGGGCCGCGTTCGATCGCTCGAAAAACGCATCGAAGGCCAGCGGATAAGCCGGCGTTGTGCCCGGTGCCACACCCGTCGCTGCGGCCCGGCGCGACGCGTCGAGCATCGCCTCCGTGAGGTTCGCGTAATCGCGAAAATAGAGGGTTTGGCCGGTCTCGATTGCGGCCGCCAGATCGTCAGGCATCTCGGTGAAAGCAAGTGCCTTCTGCATCGCTTCCCAGGCGGTCTCGGCCCGCGCCGTATCCACCGCGACAAGGCTGCGCGCCTCCAGGCCGAGCGCCTCGCCCTTCAGCACGGCGATGGCGAAGTACGTCCGCGCGCGGCCACCATACTCGCGAATCTCCCAGGTACGCTCGCGCACGGCGCGCAGCGCATCGCTGTCCCGCGACAGGACGTCGTTCGCCGGCATCAGCAGTGCCGAGGCGCTTTTCATGCGGGCGATCTCGCGCTTCAGCGCCCAGGGGATGGCCTCAGCCCGCTCACCATCGCGTGCGCTGCGGGGCAGTGACAGCATGGCGTCCACTTCGCGCCTCAAGCGGTCGATCGTCCGGAACGACCGCTCCGCCGCGGTGAGCAAGGCGACCGTTTCCTGGGTCGGATCGGCCTTGGCCCGCGTCAGGGATGCCTCGAACCGCGTCGCCGCCAGGGCCCGCTGATCATCGATCAGGGCGCGAAAGGCATCCGGCACCGGGTCGGCCAGCGACAGCGCCACCTGGGTGACGCTGCGCTCGAACGACAGGGCGACGGTACCGGCCGACCAGTCGGTATCCACCGCATTCGCGGCGGCCATGGCCGAGACCTGCCGATACTCCTGAAACGCCCGCCAACTGGACACGGCATAGCCCAGCACGGCGAACAGGCTGACCGTGAGAAGCGCAACCATGATGAGCCTGGAAATCGACATCAGGACCCCCCGCAGCCGGGCCTCACTGCCCGTGCCGGGCATCCTTGCCGTTAATCGTCAACAATCCCCGAAGGCGAGGGCGAAGGGCGCGCGTGCAAACAAGAAAGGCCCGGTGCCTGCGGAGACACCGGGCCTTAGGATGTCGAACACTGCCACGAGCGGTCTCGCTCGGCGCGTGCGGCGCTCAGATCGCCAGGTACTCCTGGCGCAGTTCGGCGTTGTCGAGCACCTCCTGCGCGGTGCCGTCGAACACCACCTGCCCCATGTCCAGGATCAACGCGCGGTCAGCGAGGTGCAGCGCCGCGATGGCGTTCTGCTCCACCAGGATCGTCGTCATGCCGAGCGATTTGATCTGCTCCAGCGTGCGCTCGATCTCCTGCACGATGACCGGGGCGAGGCCCTCGTAAGGCTCGTCCAGCAGCAGGAGTTTCACGTCCCGCGCCAGCGCCCGGGCGACGGCCAGCATCTGCTGCTCACCGCCCGACATGGTGGTGCCTTCCTGCTTGCGCCGCTCTCCAAGACGCGGGAACAGCTCGTAAAGCCGCTCGATCGACCAGCCATGCGGCTCGACGATCTGCGCAAGCTTCAGGTTCTCCTCCACCGTCAGGCCGGGGATGATGCGGCGGTCCTCGGGCACCAGCCCGATACCGGCCCGCGCGGCCTGATGCGCCTTCATCTCGTGCAGCGGCTGGTGGTCGAGCCAGATCTCGCCGTGGCGGATCTCGGGATCGTCGAGCCGGGCCAGGGTGCGAAGCGTCGAGGTCTTGCCCGCGCCGTTACGGCCGAGCAGGGCCACGATCTCGCCCTCGCGGATGTCAAAGCTCACACCTTGGACGATGTAGCTCTCACCGTAATAGGCGTGCACATCCCAGACCGAGAAGAAGGCCCGCTGCCCACCGCGGGCGCGCACCGCCTCCATGCCCGGGGCCTTGGCCTCGGCCCATTGGCTCCCGTCCATCAAGCTCTGGCGCTGGACGCCCTCGTTCGCGACATCGGTCATATGTGCGCCCCTCCGAGATAGGCTTCCTGCACCTTCGGGTTGCCCTTGATGGCGCCCGGGTCGTCCTCGACGATCACCGTGCCCTGCGCAAGCACGCTGACCCGCTCGGCCAGCGAGAACACGACGTGCATGTCATGCTCGATCACGATCATGGTGATGCCTGTCTTGGCGATCTCGCTCAGCAGCGCGATGGTGTTGTTGGTGTCGGCCCGGCTCATGCCGGCGGTCGGCTCGTCGAGCAGCAACAGCTTCGGCTTCTGCACGAGGCCCATCGCCAGCTCCAGCCGGCGCTTGTCGCCGCGGCTGAGCTGCGAGGCCGGCACGTCCTTCATGTGGCCGATCTTGAGCTCTTCCAGCGTGTCGAGCGCCTCGCGCATGATCGACTGCTCGCGCAGGACACCGCCCCAGGCGTTCATGGCGAACGCGCCGTCCCGCTTGGCAAAGGCCGGGATCATCACGTTCTCCAGGATCGTCAGTTCCGTGAAGATCTCGGGCGTCTGGAACACGCGGGCGACACCGGTCTGGTTGATCTCATGTGGCTTCAGGCCCAGCAGGCTGCGGCCATTGAACTCCACCGTGCCGGTGTCGGGCGTCAGCCGCCCGACAAAGCAGTTGAGCAGCGTCGACTTGCCGGCGCCATTGGGGCCGATGATCGCGTGCACCGTCCCCTCGTTGACCGTCAGATTAACCTCGTGCAGCGCCTTCAGGCCGCCGAAGCTCTTGTTGACGTTGCGAACCTCGAGGATTGCCATCTTGCTCTCCCTCACTCGGCCGGCTGGGCGGCGGCGCCGCTGCTGGTAGCGGGCCCGCTGCTCTCACGCTTGCGGGTCAGCAGGCGTTTGATGCGGGCAAAGCCCTCCATCATGCCGCCGGGTAGGAAGACCACGATCAGCATGAACACAAGGCCGAGGAGAAGGTGCCAACCCTCGCCGACGAACAGCGCCGAGAACGACACCATCGCATCCGAGAGACCGCCCGGCAGGAAGCTGTAGAACTCCGCCAGGATGCCCTTGTTCAGCGAGGAGACGATCTGCTCCATATACTTGATGATCACCGCCCCCAGCACCGGGCCCAGCAGCGTGCCCATGCCGCCGAGGATCGTCATCAGCACCACCTCGCCCGAGGCCGTCCATTGCATACGCTCGGCACCGGCCAGCGGGTCGGTCGCGGCCATCAGACCGCCGGCGAGGCCCGCATACATGCCCGAGATCACGAAGGCGGCGAGCGTGTAGGGGCGGGTGTTCAGGCCGGTATAGTTCAGGCGGTTCTGGTTGGTCTTCACCGCCTTCAGCATCAGGCCGAAGGGCGAGCGGAAGATCTTCATCGACACCCAGAAGCCCAGGATCAGGATCGCCGCGCAGAAGTAGAAGCCCGATGAGAACTGAAGGTCATAGCCCCCCAGCGTCAGGTCCCAGGTCCGGTTCATCGGCAGGCCGAAGATATCGGGAAACGGCAGATTGGTGGTGTCGGTGTTGCTGTCCAGGATCCGCGGATCGTCGAGGTTCAGCGCCAGACCGGTCTCGCCGTTCGTGACCGGCGTCAGCACCGAGTAGGCGAGATTGTAGGACATCTGCGCAAAGGCCAGCGTCAGGATCGAGAAGTAGATGCCCGACCGGCGCAGCGAGATGAACCCGATTAGCAGCGCGAAGAGCCCGGCCACGATCACCGACAGGATCAGCGCCGGAATGACGTTCATCGTCAGCAGCTTGAACATCCAGACAGCCGAGTAGGAGCCGACACCCAGGAAGGCCGCATGCCCGAAGGACAGGTACCCGGTCAGCCCGAACAGGATGTTGAAGCCGATGGCGAACAGCCCGAAGATCGCGAAGCGCTGCAGCAGGTCGGGATATGCCGCACCGAACGGCGCCAGCAGGATCGGGGCCAGCAGGACGACCGCGCTGAAGGCGATCAGCAGCAGGCGATCATTGGTCGGGGAGGTTTTGGTCACGCTCATGGATCAGGTCTCCATCACGCCCTTGCGGCCCATCAGACCGCGCGGACGCACCAGCAGGATAACGACGGCGACAAGGTAGATGATGATCTGGTCGATGCCCGGGATGATCTGCTTAATCTCGTTCATTGAGGCGAAGGACTGCAGGATGCCAAGCAGGAAGCCCGCGGCGACCGCGCCGGGCAGGCTGCCCATGCCGCCGACGACGACGACCACGAAGCTGAGCACCAGAAAGTTCATGCCCATGTGGTAGTCGGGTGAGAGGATCGGCGCGTACATCACGCCCGCCAGGCCCGCGACCACCGCCGCCATGCCGAACACCGCGGTAAAGCGGCGGTCGATGTCGATCCCCAGCAGGCCCACCGTCTCGCGGTCGGCCATGCCGGCGCGTACGACCATGCCGAAGGTGGTGAACTGCAGGAAGGCGAAGACACCCCCCAGCACCAGCATCGCGAAGGTCAGATAGACGATGCGCCACCACGGATAGACGATCACGCCGGGATCGAAGCCCATGGCGATCCCCAGATCGGCGGCACCGACAAAGCTGTCGGGCGGCGGCTGCGGGATCGGGTTGGCGCCGAAATAGGATTTCACCAGCTCCTGAAGCACGATCGCCAGGCCGAAGGTGACAAGAATCTGCTCGGCATGGGGGCGCTTGTAGAAGTGGCGGATCAGCCCGCGCTCCATCGCGACGCCGATCAGCAGCATCACCGGGATGGCGAGGAAGATCGACAGGAAGACCGAGTAATCGACCATCAAGCTGCCGGTCTCGCCGAACCACAACTCCATGTAAGGAGTGCGCACCTCCAGCGGGGTGCCCCAGGCGGTGGTCTGGGTCGGGTCGATCGTCACCTGCTCCTTGGTCAGCAAGTAGCGTGTGGTGACCGCGCAGAACGCGCCCAGCATGAACAGGGCGCCATGCGCGAAGTTCACCACGCCGAGCGTGCCGAAGATCAGCGTCAGGCCAAGGGCAATCAGCGCATAGGCGCCACCCTTGTCCAGCCCGTTCAGGAATTGCAGCAGGATCGCTTCCATCGACCAGACCTCCCGAATGGAAAATCCGGGGGCGCAGATCTGCGCCCCCGGCAGTCTTGTTGATCCCGGATCAGGCGCCCGGGTTGCAGGAACCGAGGTTGCCACCCGCAAACATCGGATGATCCGGCGCGTAGGTGATGTCCTCGGTCGAGGCGGTGCCCACGACCTCGAGCAGGTCGAACTGCGAGGTCGGGTTCTCGTTGCCCTTCACCACAAGGACGGGCTTGAAGCACTGGTGATCGTCGCCACGATAGAGCGTCGGGCCATTGCCGAGACCGTCGAACTCGTAGTCCTCCAGCGCCGTGATCACGTCGCAGGGGTAGAACGTGCCCGCCCGCTCGCAGGCATCCGCGTAGAGCAGCGCCTGGCAATAGGCGGTGTGGGCGGCCTGGCTCGGCGGGAAGCCGTATTCCTGGCCGAAGCTCTTGACGAAGGCCTTGGACCCCTCGTCCTGCAGCGACCAGTGCCAGTTCGAGGTGCCGAAGATGCCCTTGACGTTCTCGCCAGCGCCCTGCGCCATGACGCGCGACATGAGCGGCACGACGATTTCCATGTTCTGGCCGTTCACGACGCGGTCGCGCATGCCGAACTGCACCGCCTGGGTCAGCGAGTTCACCATGTCGCCGCCGTACTGGATCAGCATCAGCACATCGGCATCCGAGTTCAGCACCGGCGTCAGGTACTGCGAGAAATCGCCCGACTGGAACGGCGTGCGCACCGAGTTGACGACATTCCAGCCCAGATCGCCCGAGACCTCTTTCAAGGTCTCCTCGACCGACCAGCCCCAGTTGTAGTCCGAGACCAGCATGTAGACGTTGCGCCCGCGGCCATACTCGGCCTCCAGCACCGGCTGCATCGCCTTGCCCGACATGTAGGCGTTGCAGAAGTGGCGGAAGCCGTTGGCGCGGCGGTCCTTGCCTGTGGTGTCGTTGGCGTGGGTGAGGCCCGCCATGAAGATGACGCCGGCCTCCTGGCAGTAGGACTGCACGGCCACGGCGACGCCCGAGGACGACCCGCCGGTGATCATCACGGCGCCGTCGGCCTCGACCATGCGCTTGGCGCTGGCGCGGGCGGCGTCAGACTTGGTCTGCGTGTCGCCGGTGACGAACGCGACCTTCTTGCCGAGGATGCCGTTACCCTTCAGCGCCTTCGAGCTGAAGGTGCCCATCATGCCGCCATCGCTGCTGTCATCGCCGTTCAGGTGCTTGACGGCGAGCTGCAGCGCGCGAAGCTGGTCTGCGCCCTCTTCCGCGTAGGAGCCGGTCTGCGGGACGTTGAAGCCCAGCGTCACGGTCTGGCCCTGGGGCATGTTGGTGTGGCTCTGCGCCCAGGCGTTGCGATGGAAGAAAGTCGGTGCCGCCAAGCCCGCACCCAGGGCGGCGCCCGAGCGCAGCAGACCGCGGCGGTTGATTGTGAGTTTGCTCATCAGGATCCTCCCGTTTGATGGCCGTTGCGGCGGACAACCAAAAACGGGGCGGCCCACCTACACCCGCAGAGCGAGCGCACGGCGCGACCAAGTAGCGGCAGACAGGTCAATCCAGCAACAAGTGATTGACAAGGCTCAGGAAATTTGTAAATAGTTTTTGACACAGTGCAGCGAAATTGTGGCAAATTCACATTGCGGTGCAAAAAGGGCACCTGATGCCAGCCCGTCGACCGCGGTTGCGGCGCGACACAAGCCAGGAAGGGCCAGCCCATGTCGCAAGGGATCGTCGGGGCCCGGATCCGCGCGCGGCGCAAGAACATGGGGCTGACCCAGGCCGAACTGGCGCGCCGCATCGGTATCAGCCACAGCTATCTGAACCTGATCGAGCGCAATAAGCGCGGCATCGGCGGCAAGCTGCTCAACACCGTGGCCGAAGAGCTCGGCATCGCCCGCGAGGAGCTTGACGGCGCGACTGAGCGCCGGCTTTTCGAGCAACTGAGCGAGATCGCGGCCGATCCGCGGCACAACGCGCTGGGCCTTTCGGCGGCCGATGTGGGCGAGATCGTCGGCCGCTTCCCGGGCTGGGCGCAGGCGCTCGCCCTGCTTGCAGGATCGGAGCGGGCGCTCGATGCCCAGACCCGCGCGCTCAACGACCGCCTGACCCATGACCCGTTCCTCAGCGAGGCCGTGCACCGCATGCTGACGCATACCGCAGCGCTGCGTGCCGCCGCCGAGATCCTGCGCGACGTGGGCGATCTGGCGCCCGAGGACCGCACCCGCTTCACCAATCTCGTCGCGGGCGAGAGCACCCAGCTTTCCGAGGCCGGCACCGCGCTGGTCGGCTATTTCGACCGCTCCAGCAAACGGCACGGCGCAGTCGGTGCCGAGGACGAGGTTGACCGCCTTTTCGAAACCCGCGCCAACCACTTCGCCGAGATCGAGCAGGCCGTGGCCCCCGCGCTGCGCCTCGCCGATGCCTCACTGCCGGGCGCCGATGCGGCCATTGACGTCATCATGAGTGGCCTGGGGTCGGCGGAGGCACGCGACATCGCCCGCGCCCGGTTGATGCGCTATGCCGTGGACGCGGCCGCGGCCCCGCTCGACCCGCTGACCGAGGCCGCCGAGACCGAGCGTTACGATGTGGAGTTGATGGCAGCCCGCCTCAGCGCCCCGATCGAGGTGATCTTCCGGCGCCTCTCCTCGCTGCCTGCGGCGCCCGGCCGCCCGCGCTTTGGCTATCTCGAGACCAATGCTGCCGGCGTGGCGACCGAGATACGGCCAATCCCGGGGCTGCAGTCGCCGCGTCACGGCACACCCTGCCCGCTTTGGATCAACCACCTCGCCCGCGCCCGACCGGGCGTGACCATGCGCCAGGTTGCCTCTTTCCCGACCGGTCTGTCGCTGATGTTGGTCGCCCGCACCCGGATCGAGCGACCAGCCGGCTTTGGCCGCATCGTGCCACCATCCACCGATATGCTGGCGCTCGATGCACAGGCGGCCGGTGCCACGGTCTATGGCAGGCACAATCCCCCCGACGCGGTGCCTGTCGGCCAGTCCTGTCGCATCTGCCCGCGCAACGATTGCGATCATCGCGTCGCGGTTCCGGTGGGCGGCTGAGATCGCACATTTTCCCATTGTCGAAAGACTTTGTGCCACCCAACGGCCAGAACGGGCGATCTTGCGCATTTCAGCCTCGCGGGCCATCATGGTGGCGAGGGTAGCAGGCCAAAGGGGCCACGGGTCTGCCATGAACGAGCATCGAGCAACGGTGCCGATCTGGAGGAAGCGCCGATGACCGATGCGCCCCGCCGCATCCTGCTGGCCGAAGACGAGACGAGCATCGTGACCTCGCTCACCTTCCTGCTTGGGCGGGCGGGCTTCGAGGTCGAAGTGCACGGCAATGGCGAGCATGCGGTCAAGGCTGCGCTCAGCCGCCCGCCCGCGCTCATGGTGCTCGATGTGATGCTGCCGGGGATCGACGGGTTCGAGGCGCTGCGCCGCCTGCGTGCCGACCCGACCGGGCGCACTCTACCCGTGGTCATGCTGACCGCCAAGGGCCAGCGCGAGGACCGTGAGACCGCACTCAGGCTTGGCGCCGATCAGTTCATCACCAAACCCTTCGCCAATGCCGAGGTTGTCGCTGTGGTGGTGCGCCTCGCCGATCAGGCGCCAGTCGATGGCTGCGAGATCGACCGCGCGGCCCCCCTCTCCAGCCTTGCGGCGCGCGCGCCGCGCTGAGATCGGCTGTGACAGGCACCCGCGATATCACGACCCGACGCGCCCGAGACCCGGACCGCGAGGCAAACGCTCCCGTCGCCGAAGAGCCGGGCGGGCAGGAGCGGCGCGCGCGCGATGCCGCCATGGCCTTGCCACTGCTCGGCATCCTGCTGCTGGCCAGCCCGCTGACGGGGGCCTTCGGGGTCGAGGGGACGCTCATCGGCGTGCCGGTCGTGGTCGTCTACGTGTTCGTCACCTGGGCGGCGCTGATCTGGGGCGCGTGGCGGATCGGCCGGCGGCTACGGTCGACAGCGCCCACCCGACGGCGCAGGCCGTCCTGAGCGTGAACGGCGGGTAGCGGCCCATGCTGAGCCAAAACACGCTGCTGTTCGTCTCGCTCGGCTATGTCGTGCTGCTGTTCGTCGTCGCCTTCTCGGCGGACCGGGCGGGTCTCAGACGTGGTGGGTGGCTGCAATCGCCGCTCGTCTACACCCTCTCGCTCTCAGTCTACTGCACCGCCTGGACGTTCTATGGCGCCGTCGGCCTCGCCGCGCGCTCGGGGCTCGAATTCGCGACGATCTATATCGGGCCCACGCTGGTTTTCGTCGGCTGGTGGTGGACACTGCGCAAGCTCGTCCGCATCGGGCGCGAGCACCGCATCACCTCGATCGCCGACCTGGTGTCGTCGCGCTATGGCAAATCGACGGCCCTCGCGATCGTGGTCACGCTGATCGCCATCGTCGCGACCATCCCCTATATCGCACTGCAGCTCCGCAGCATCGTCACCAGCTTCGAGGCGATCTCAGGCTCCGAGCATGCCGCGCGCACGGCCTTCTGGGTGGCAAGCGGGCTCGCCGCCTTCACCATCCTGTTCGGGACCCGGTCGATCAGCGCAAACGAGCGCCACCACGGTGTGGTCGCCGCCATTGCGCTGGAGGCGATCACCAAGCTGGTGGCGCTCATTGCCGTCGGCGCCTTCGCGATCTGGGGCGTGGCGGGCGGCGTCGGCGAGATCTTCGCCCGGATGCCCGACGACATGCTGGCGCCCGACGAGACCTTCGGCGCGCGCTGGTTCACGATGATTGTGCTGGCCGGCGCCGCGATCATCTGCCTGCCGCGCCAGTTCCACGTCACTGTGGTCGAGAACACCGATGAGCGTCACCTGGTGACCGCATCCTGGCTGTTCCCCCTCTACATGTTCTTGCTCAGTCTCTTCGTGCTGCCCATCGCCATCGCCGGGCTTGCCTGGCTGCCCGCAGGCTCCAACCCCGATCTTTTCGTCATCGCTCTCCCGCTCGCCTTCGACCAAGAGGCGTTGGCGCTGCTCGCCTTCATCGGTGGCTTCTCGTCGGCGACCTCCATGGTGATCGTGGCCTCGATCGCCCTTTCGATCATGGTGTCGAACCACGTGGTGGCGCCCATCGCCCTGAAGCGGATGATGACGACCAGCGCCGCGTCGGGCGATGTGCGCGAAGTTCTGCTGACGTCGCGCCGCATCACCATCGCGGCCCTGCTCGGCCTCGGCTTCGCCTATCTCACGCTGACCGAGGGGCGCTCCAATCTCGCCGCCATGGGGCTCATCGCCTTTGTCGGCGTTGCCCAGGTGTTGCCGGCGATGGCGGGCGGGCTGCTCTGGCGGGGTGCGACACGGGCCGGCGCCCTGGCCGGGCTGATCTCGGGTGGGCTGATCTGGCTTTATGCGCTGTACCTGCCGGCCCTCGGCGTCTTTCCCGATGCCTGGCTCAGCACGGGTCCCTTGGACATCGCCGCCCTTCGCCCGCAAGCGCTGCTCGGCATGACGGGCGAGGACCCGCTGGTGCATGCCGCCATCTGGTCGCTCGGGATCAACAGTGCGTTGTTCGTCGCGGTGTCGGTCATGACCGAGATGCGACCGATCGAGCGTCTGCAGGCCGGGCTCTTCGTCGACGTCTTCAGCGCCCCGGGATCGGAGGCCCGCTTTGTCCGCCGCGATGCGGCATCGGAAGACCTATTCATCCTGGCCCAGCGGATTCTCGGCGCCGTGCCCGCGCGCCAGGTGTTCGACGACATCGCACGCGATCAGGGTATCAAGGAGGGACTGCCCGCCCCCGACGATGCAATGATCGCCCGACTTGAGCGTGAGCTCGCGGGCTCGGTCGGCGGCGCCTCGGCCCATGCCATGGTGACCCGGGTCACAGGAGGGGAGATCGTCTCGCTGACCGAGCTCATGGACATCGCCGACGAGACGCAGCGCCTGATCGAGACCTCGGCCCGCCTCGCCGACAAGACCGATGAACTCGAAGACACCGCCGACGAACTGCGCCGCGCCAATGCGCGCCTGCGCCGGCTCGACTTACAGAAGGACGACTTTCTAAGCCAGGTCAGCCACGAGCTTCGCACCCCCATGACCTCGATCCGGTCTTTCGCCGAGATCCTGCAGACGACGCCCGACCTGTCAGACGACGAGTATCGGCGTTTTACCGGCATCATCCATTCCGAAAGCCTGCGGCTGACGCGCTTGCTCGACGAGATCCTCGATATCGGGCGGCTCGAGGCCGGTCAGCTCGAGGTCCCGCTAAGCGACGTCTCGGCCGTGACGGCGGTCACCTCGGCGGTCGACGGTGTGGCGGGCTTGGCCTTCGAGCGGGGCGTCAATGTGCGGATGCGCGGTGGCGTGCCCGATGTCGCAGTCTCGGCCAATCCGGATCGGTTGCAGCAGATCCTCGTCAACCTCCTGTCGAACGGGATCAAGTACAACCCGTCCGACGTGCCGGAGATCACCGTCTCCGCGTCACTCGCCGATGACCGGCTGCGGATCGACGTGGCGGACAACGGCGGCGGGGTGGGGCGTGAGGAAGCCGAGGATATCTTCGCCAAGTTCACCCGGGGCGCCCGGGCCGGCGCGGATGCCGGCGCGGGTCTTGGCCTGCCAATCAGCCGCGCCATGGCAGAGCGTATGGGTGGCAGCCTCGGCGTCGTGTTCCGCGGCGATGGGACGAGCTTCTTCCGGGTCACCCTGGCGCTCGCCAGCCAGCCGGCCGCAACGGCACCAGAACCGGCTGAGTAGTCGTTGCGCCCAGAAGTCACCGGGCGCAACGTCGGGTCGGCTCAATCAGGTGCAGAACGCATTGTAGACGTTCGGCTGCACGGACTGGACCTCTGCACAGCTGTGGTAATGCGTGCAGACATACTGGGTCAGGCCAGCAAAGATCACCATGAAATCGTATTGAACCTCGCCCTGTGCCGGGTCGTTACTCGCGCAGGCCAGAAAGCCGTTGGTTCCAATGTTCAGCAGGTTGACGCTCGGGTGGTTGCTGCAACGGTCAGGGCGCAGGACCTGCCCGCCACCGCAAGACTGATGGTAGGCCTGTGCGGCGTTCGCCGCGAGGATCACGGTTACGGCAAGAGCGGCTGCGATACGCATGGTGTCAATCCTTCAATAAGTTGACGGGGGAGTCGCCATGCCGCGAGGGTCAGTGCTTAGGTAGGTGAAAGCAAGTTGGAGAGTTGTATAAACAGATGCGGTTCCTCAATTTTTAAAAACCGACAGTGACGCGCCCAATGGCGGTGAAATCGCGGGCAAAGCGCGGCTCGGTCGAGGTGACATTGGGCAGCGTCGGCCGATCAAAGAAGCCAACACTGCTATCCGTCGCATTCCTGATTTCAAGCGCAACCACCCCTCTGCCCTCGGGCAGACGATAGCCGAGCTCAAGGTCCGTGATCGGAAAGGTATCGCGCCCAGTCATGTCGCCAAACTCGACCCGGTGCCGAGCGACACCGGCGCGCGCCGTGGCGAAAAAGCCGGCTGGGTGGAACCAACCGACCCTCGCCGTGGCCTCTGTCACGCGGTAGTCCCGCACGTCGAGAAGCGTGAAACCGGGAACTGCCGCCGTCAGTCGCTCCACCGCGATGCCGGCCGTGAAGCGCTCCCCCAACAGCGCGTCCATGTGCACGCGCAACTCGGACTGGTTGGCATCGTCGCTCAGCGTATCATCGGGCGCGGCGGATATCGTCCGCTTCAGTCCTTCGATACCGAAATCGACATTCGGTATGGGGCGGATCTCGATGCCGCCGCCCCAGGTCGTCACCTGCGAGCCGCCAGGGCTGTCGGTTAGCTGCGTCAACCCCGCCACCGTCTGTGGCTCCAGCCGCTGGGGCGCCAGGCTGTCGGGCGCCACAGCCTGCATCACACCGCCGCGAAGGGTCAGAAAGTCACCGACATCGACCCTCAGACCCAGCTTGGGTGAGACTGTCGTGTCACGGTCGCTCAAGGGGTCGAACTCGATGATCTCACGCCGGAAGCGGTCGACCGTGACCCCAAGCGTCAGGTCCGCGGAGACCGGCGCCCCCATCAGCGTGGCCCCCGCAAACACGCTGGGCACAAGGCGCCCTTCACCGCCAGTCTCTGTCCCAAACGAAATCGTGGCGTAGAGATAGCCGCTCTCATGGCGGGTCTTCTGCTCCAGCGGGACCGAAAAATCGAAAGAACCGAAGTCAAGGCCGCGAGAACCGGCAGTGTCGCTGCGTGCAATAGAGAGGCCGCTTACGGTGCTGAAAGGCCCAAACCGACCGACATGCTGGGCCTGTACGTCGATCGCGCGCCCGTCTTCGTCGCCAAAAACAATGCTTCGGCCAAGGTCGCTCAAATCGGGATTCGTCTCGTCCCTTTCCTGCTCCGTCCAGGTTCCGACCACTGCAAGGGCGTGATCGGCATTGATGCGCCAGGTGGCGCCGACCCGGCCGTAATGGCGCTCCAGTTCCTCTTCGACGTCTGGATCCTGCGCCACATCGTTGAAGCTGAGCGTGCGGTCGCCCTGTGTGGTCGAGCGATAGCCAAACGCGCCGAACACGGTGACATCGGGCAGCAGCTGACCGCGCACCTCGGCAGCCAGCAGGGTGTGCGAGACATCGTTGTTGACCGCATATCCATCGGTCTCGGCATGCGAGATCGTCGCCGCCGCCGACCATCCGTCGGCCATCGCCGCACCCGCCGCCGTTCCCAGAACTGTGTCCTGTGTCCCGAAGGCGCCGCTCAGCACCGCGCGCGCCCCGTCGCTATCGAAGTAGGGCCCGAACTCGGACAGTGTCGGTCGCGTCGCCGATCCGGCATCCAGCAGGTCGAGATCGATCTCCTGTCGGCTGGGGTCCAGCGGTTCGGTCGAGGGACGGCGCCACACCTGATCGGCGAGCCCCGCCGACACCCGGACCAGTTCCTGCCGCTCGCGCTTCCCTGTCAGGTCGGCGAGCACACCATGGGCCGCGGCATTGGACGGATCGCTCTCGACCGCGCCCGCCGCGGCGTTGAGCGCCGCATCCTCGAACCCCGCTATCTCGAGCAATCGGCCCAGCGCGGCGCCTCGGGTCGCGGCATCTTCGAAAAGCCCAGCGCTGGCGCGGAGGGTGGCGCGCCGGTCACCGAGGGTCTCTGCCGCGCGGACCGCGCGCACCGCCTCGACCATCCGGTTCGCTCGGAACAGGCTCTCCGCTTCCAACAGCCAGGGCAGCGGGTCGTCTGGATCGGCGTCGCGCGCCAGCTCGTATTGTGCGCCGGCCTTGTCGGGCAGGCCCTCGCCCTCGTAGGCGCGGCCGAGCCATGTGCGAAACACCGCGCGCCGCGGTGACAGCGCGGCCGCCGTTTCAATCTCGCGCCTGCCGGCTGCGATCTCGCCGGTGCGCATCAATGCCAGGCCAAGGCCGAGGCGCGGCAACGGGTCCTCGCTGTCGGCCTCGATGGCTGAGCGAAACGCCTGGCGAGCCGCGTCCTGACGATCGGCCTGCAACAGGGCGAGACCCAGCACCGCACCCGCCAGCGAACTGTCGCCGAGGCTGAGCGCATGACGCGCCTCGGCTTCGGCCCGCCGCCGATCCCCGATCAGCAGACTGAGCTCGGCAACCCGTGCCGCCGCGAAGGGGTCGAGAGGAGAGAGCGTCGCCGCCGCGACCGCAGCATCGCGAGCGCCCTCCAGCTGCCCGTCGCCCTGCAGGGCAAAGGAGAGCGCCGATTGCGCCGATGGGGCCCCGGCATCGGTGGCGATGGCCCGGCGCGCGAGCGCATCGCCATCCTCTGCCCGACCTCGGGAAATCGCGATGACCGACCTTAGCGCCAGCGCGTCGGCCAGCGCGCTGCCAGAGAGCGCGGCGGTGCCTTCGTCCAAGCGCCTCTCCGCGCGTTCGGCATCCCCCTCCGCCAACGCCCGCAAAGCGGCGGAGATGGCAGCGTTCTCCGCCGCGGTTTCGAGGATCAGCGGAGGATAATAGATGGCCCAGTCACTCGCGCCTGCCGGATCCGCCGCAAGCCGGGCAAGGCGCCGGGGAAGTTGGGAGATCTCCGACGGGGTGAGCAGGCGCGCGGCGCTATCACCTGCTGCAACGACGGCAGCCTGGCCGGCCAACACCTGCGTGGCTGCGCTCGTGCCGGTCGTAGTCGGTACCAGGGTCACATCCCCCTCGCGCACCACCACGAGCGTGACCTCGGGATCCGTGGCGACGACCGCTTCGGTGCCGTCGATGCCGGCGGTGGCGTGACGGGTCTCCACCTCGAAGATGCTCCGCACCGAGGACAGAAAACGCAGCGCGCCGGAGACGAGACCGATGCGCACCCTCTCGGGCTGACCAGTTGCCGCGCGCTGCAGACCTGACACGGGATGCGGCACGAAGATCTCGGCGTTGGCATCGAGACCGAGGACGGTCTCCGCCGCCTCGATCCTCAACTCCACGCGTCCATCCGCGCCGGTCATCACCCGGTAGCCGGGACAGACGACACCATCGAGGCGCGCCGGGCGGTCAACCCCCGCCGCCGACAACACACGGACATCGCCATCGACGGCAACGATCAGCGCGCCGCCATGGCAGCCAAGGTCCGCGGCCTCGGCGGCTGGGTCGGACATGAAGAGAAAGCAGGCCATCGGCATGACAACGCCGACACACTGTACAATCAGCCAATTCTTCCTGCGCTTCACCACTCAGCGCGTCCTCTCAAATTCGCGGTCATCAGGATTAACAGTTCAATTTCGGTTAATTCAATTCATCAACTTTGGATTTGCGTAATATCAGTTCCCACAGGGCGGCAACCTGCGCTCGACCCGCCAGCGCCGCCTCTCCCTTGCGGGTGAAACTCGCCGCGCCGACGCGGCCCTGAGCGGCGCTATGGACCTCGTCAGACACCGCCGCACCGGATGCGTCACGCCCCACCCAGTCCTTGGCGAGGCGCTGCAACCGCTCTGCCGAGCTGACCGGATCGCCGATCACGCGCAGCGCCATGCGGCCACCCGCCTCGAACTCCCCGATCACCACATCTCCCCAAGCAATTCCTAACCGAACCTTCAGGCCATCGTCCCCAAGACCAGAGGCCCTTTCAGCATGGCCGTGGATGTCGAGCGCTGCCATGCAGGCGCGAGCCGCCGCTGGATGCGCCTCTTCATCCTTCTCCGGAAAAGCCGCCAGCAGGCTATCGCCCTCGATCTCGATCGGGATACCGCCCTCGGCTTCCACCGAGCCTGAGCTTGCACGCTGGAATGGCAACAGTGCGGCAGCGTACCGGTCCGCACCCATTTTCTCGGCCAGTCCCGTCGACCCGGCGATGTCAACAAAGAGCACGGCAGCGCGTCCCCTGAACTCGGGCAACGGCGACTGGCCATCCGCCTTCAGCATGTTCTTCGCCACATAGTCCTGCAGGCGGCGATCCATGCTCTCCCGCGTGCGCGCATACCCCAGAAACGCGGCTGTCACGGCCAGTACCGACAATCCGCCTATCGGGACCATGACCGGCCACCACACCGCCTTGAGGATGAACAACCCCACCGATGCCGTCATCACCGCAACCACGATGACCGTGATGGTGATGGCACTGCGCCAACCACTCCGCCCCCTCAGCGCCATCACCCCGATCACGCCGAGAACAAAAGTCAGCACCAGCTCTGGCCGGACGCCGATACCGCAGCTCGCACGGCAGATCGGCATCAGCGCTCGGCCCTCCAGACGGTTGAGAAAGACCGTCGCCACGATCTCGACGCCCGGCATGGCATCGGCGGCGCCCCCGGTCACCACGGTGCGAAAATGGTCCTTCTCGGCAACGCGGCTCGGATCTGCGAGGCCGACAAAAACTGCCTTGCCGCGGAGCGCCTTGCGCGCCGCTGCGATCGCCGCATCATCCTCAAACAGCATGCGGAGCGTCAGCTTCGGCAGACTGCCGGGCGGGCCGTAGAACCAGGGCATCGCCGCGGCATGACTGGCGACGACCGACGGATCCTCGGGAACGCGACCTGTTAGATAAAGTGCCAGCGCTGAGCCCGGCAGCGAGGCCAGATCGGGGAACTCGGTCAACCGGTCCTGGATCGCGACGACGAGGCCGGTGCTGTCCGTGCCGACGCGAAACATGCCGGTGGCCGAGGCCGGCTCGCGGTAACGCCGGCTCGGCCGTTCGCGTCGCAACAGTCCGCCCGCCTGCGGATCGATCCCTTCAAGCAGGACAACATCGGTGCCGGCCTCGCGCGCCCGGGCGATCGCCTCGACCAGGGGATCGCGTTCGTCCGATGCCCCTTCGCGGCGGAAGACCACGTCGAAGATGACCACCCTCGCGCCCGCAGCCGCCAGCTCATCAAGCACGCAGGCATACAAATAGCGCGGGATTGAGGCGGCATTGGAAATCGAGGCAAGCTGGTCTCGCTGATCCTCGGTCAGGCAGGCATCAAGCCGCGCCGAGACGCGACCGGGTTCGGGGGCGTGGAAAGCCGCCCATTCCGCACCGTCATCGTCGAGCCCCACGACCATCGCCCCATCGGGGGGATCGACCGCACCGCGCAGCAGGTAGAGCCAGGGCAACCCGATCCCGTGCTCGATCCGCTGTCCGAGCGAGACCGCCTGCAGCGACGCCAGCATGGCGCCGAAGACGATACCCCAAAGCAGCATGCGCATGCCCGGCCAGACGGCGCGCTGCGGCCTCGGCGCCTCGATCACGGCGCGGGCATCCGCGGGCTACAGCGCCGCGGCATAGATCGCCCTGGCATCGCTCTCCTGCAGTTCGCGCGGGTTGTTCACGAGGAGGCGTGTCTGCTTCATCGCATCTGCCGCCAGCAGGTCCAGATCCCCCTCCGCGATCCCGGCCGAAGACAGGCGCGTATCCAGCCCAAGGTCCGGCCCGAGCCCGGCGATCTCGTGGATGAAGGTATCGACCGTCAGGCCCGGGTCCTGGCCACCGAGTGCGGGGAAGACGATGGGCGCCAGCTCGGCATAGGCCGCCTCGGCCGCGGATGTCGCGCGGTTGAAGCGCAGCACGCCCGGCAAGACCATCGCGTTGGCATGGCCATGGGCCACGTGGAAATGCCCGCCCAGCGGATAGGCAAGCGCATGCACCGCCGCCACCGGCGCGTTGGCAAAGGCCTGACCGGCGAGCATCGAGCCGAGCAGCATCCCCTCGCGCGCGGCCAGATCGTCCGGCACGGTGCAGGCGGTGCGGATATTCGCACCAAGCCGCGACAGCGCCTCGCGCGCCAGCATGTCCGAGATCGGGTTTTTGGCGTGGCGCGAGGTGAAGGCCTCGATCGCGTGCACCATCGCATCGATGCCCGTCGCCGCCGTCACCGCCGCCGGTAAGCCGGTGGTCAGCGTCGCATCCAGGATCGCGGCATCGGGCATCAGCACCGGAGAGACCACGCCCATCTTCTGCGTGGCGCCCGTGGTCACGATGGCGATGGGCGTGACCTCCGACCCGGTGCCGGCCGTTGTCGGCACCATGACCAGCGGCAGGCGCGGGCCATGCGCGTTACCGACACCATAGGCCTCGGCGATGGGCTGGTCGCTGGCGGTCAAGAGCGCGATGAGCTTGGCCGTATCCATGGGCGAGCCACCGCCGACCGCGATCACGCCGTCCACACCCGCCCCGCGCGCTTCGGCCACGGCGGCGAGGATGTCGGCCTCAGGCGGGTCGGCCTTGACCGCATCCCAGACACTGAGCGCGATCCCAGCGGCGGCGCAGGCCGCCTCCACCGGCGCGGTGAGGCCCAGCCCGCGCAACCCAGTGTCGGTGACGAGCATCGCATGGGCGACACCGAGCCCTCTCAGGATATCACCCGCCACCGCGGCGCGACCGACGCCGACCTCGATCGCCGGAGTGGTGCGAAAGGCAAAGGCGCTCATGCCATATCCGGGCGAACCCGTTCCCTGAATTTCCCGCCGGGCCGCATCGCCGCGCGTGTCCGGCTTACCCATCGATCAAGCGCTGCACACCGTCACCGAGTGTCCTCAGCCGGGATACCATGACACCTTATGCGGGCAGCACAGTGCAACCGCGTTCTTTCGGCGGGAAACCGCGGGCCGCGGAAGCACCGCCCCAAGGCCGGGCCTGGCCGCTTGACACGGGGTCGGACACCCGACCTTAGTGCACCCTTGCGGCAAGGCCTTTGTCGCGCAGAAAGAAAACCAAAATCGCGGCGGTACCGCCGGCCGCGGGGGGCCAACAGCCCCACGGGAGGACACATGACCAGCATGATGAGCCGGGCCGCCGTCGCGGCCCTCGCGATCGCCCTTGGCACCACGACCGTCCCAAGCGGCGCCGAGGCGCAGACCACGATGCGCGTCAGCCACCAGTGGTCGACCGCCGATGTGCGCCATCAGGTTGTGGAGATCATCAAGGAAGAGGTCGAGAAGGCCGATGTCGGCCTCGAGCTCCAGATCTTCCCCTCGGGCTCGCTGTTCAAGGCGCGCGAGCAGTACAAGCCGCTCGCCCGCGGGCAGCTGGAGGCGACGGTCTTCCCGCTCTCCTATGCCGGTGGTCTCCGGTCGGCCTACAACCTCACCCTGATGCCGGGTCTGGTGAAGAACCACGACCATGCAGCGCGCCTCAACGAGAGCGACTTCATGGGCGAGATCGAGAACATCATGGCCGAGGATGACGTGATGGTCCTCGTCCACGGCTACCTCGCCGGCGGTTTCGCGGGTGTGGACAAGTGCATCACCAACCCCAACGATGTTGAGGGCCTGCAAAGCCGCGCCGCCGGCAAGGCGTTCGAGCAGATGCTGGCCGGTGCAGGCGCCTCGATTGCCTCGATGTCGTCGTCGGAGATCTACAACGCCATGCAGACCGGCGTGCTGGATGCGGCCAATACCTCCTCGGCCTCGTTCATGAGCTTCCGGATCTACGAGCAGGTGTCCTGCTTCACACCGGCGGGCGATTTTGCGCTGTGGTTCATGTACCAGCCGATGCTGGTGAACAAATCCTTCTTCGACGGCCTGACGCCCGAGCAGCAGGAAGCGCTGAAGGCCGGCGCCGCGAAGGCAGAGGCCTTCTATCTGGAGCGCGCCAAGACGCAGGACGCCGAGGCGGCGCGCGTCTTCCAGGAAGCCGGTGTCGAGATCGCCGAGATGAGCGAAGAAGACTTCAACGCCTGGCGCGCCATCGCGCAGGACACCTCGTACAAGGCCTTCCTGGAGGGCAATGCCGAGGGCCAGCGCCTGCTCGATCTCGCCCTCTCGGTCGAGTAACCCGAAGACCTGCCCCGCCGGCCATCCGGCGGGGCGCCTCCGCTTGCCCGGCTAGCATGTCGGACCGCCAATCGCCGCCGCGATCCCATCGGCGCGGCGCTCGGTCGGCGGTGAACCGTCGGGCGCGCTGCCCGAGGCCCCCAAACAGACCGAGGAACGCCCATGTCCGGTTCGGCCCATGCCATCCCCGCCGCGCGCCATGGCGGCAACCCGATCCTCTGGACCGTCGGGATGCTCAGCCAGATCTGCGGCGTGGTTTCGGCCGGGCTGATCGTCGTCTCGGTCGGCATCACATGCCAGATGATCTTCGTGCGCTTCGTCCTGAACGAGAGCACGATCTGGCAGACCGAGGCGGTCACCTACATGATGATCGCCGCCACCATGCTGGGCTTGCCCTACGTGCAGTACCTGCGCGGCCATGTGAATGTCGATCTGCTGCCGATCTGGATGCCGCCTGCCGGGCGCAAGATCCTGGCCTTTACCGTGCTCGGCCTGACCATCGCCGTCTGCGGCGCCATGCTCTGGCACGGCTATGGCTTCTGGCACGAGGCCTGGGACTGGGGCGAGACGTCGAACACCCCCTGGGACCCGCCGCTCTGGGTGCCCTACCTGGCGCTGCCGGTGGGCTTCGGCCTCTATATCCTGCAGCTCTGCGCCGACCTACTCGCCGTCATCCTCTCGGTCGAGAAACCCTTCGGCCTCGCCGACGACGCGTCTTTCGCAGGCCCTGGAACCGACGGCGACGCCGCCGCAGAGACGGAGCGCGCCTGATGGATCCGCTCGTCCTCGGCGCGTTGGTCGCCCTTGTTACCATCGTGGTGCTGTTCTCGGGCGTCTCGGTCGCCTCGGGCCTGCTGATCGTCGCGGCCGGGTTCCTGATCGTCTCCGACGGCATCGGCTCGCTGCAGCTTCTGCCCGAGGTGTTTTTCGGCAAGCTCAACAACTTCGCGCTGCTCTCGATCCCGATGTTCATCATCATGGGCGCGGCCATCGCCTCGACCCGGGCGGGTGGTGACCTCTACGAGGCGCTGGACCGTTGGCTGACCCGTGTGCCGGGCGGGCTCGTGATCTCGAACCTTGGGGCCTGCGCGCTGTTCGCCGCCATGTCGGGCTCCAGCCCCGCGACCTGTGCTGCCATCGGCAAGATGGGCATCCCCGAGATGCGCAAACGCGGCTTTCCCGACGGTGTCGCCTCCGGCTCCATCGCGGCCGGCGGCACGCTCGGCATCCTGATCCCGCCTTCGGTCACCATGATCGTCTACGGCATCGCGACCGAGACCTCGATAGGCCGGCTGTTCTTGGCGGGCGTCGTACCGGGTCTGCTGCTCGTCGGGCTCTTCATGGTCTGGTCGGTCTATTCGACCTGGCGCCAGGGCGGCATGGACGTGCTGGCAGGCCGCAGCTTCACGCTGGCCGAGCGGCTGGAACTGCTGCCGCGCGTGCTGCCCTTCATCGCCATCATCCTCGGCGTGCTCTACGCCATGTATGGCGGCGTCGCGACGCCCTCCGAGACGGCGGCCGTGGGCGCGCTTCTCTGCATGTCCATCGCGGTCGTCATCTACAAGATGTACTCGCCCAGCACGATCTGGGTGGTGCTGCGGGATTCGACGCGTGAGAGCGTGATGATCCTGTTCATCATCGGCGCCGCCGGTGTGTTCAGCTACATGCTCTCCAGCCTGTTCATCACCCAAGCCATCGCCGAGTGGATCGGCACCCTCGACGTCAATCGCTGGGTGCTGATGTTCGCGGTGAACGTGTTCCTGCTGATCGCGGGCTTCTTCCTGCCGCCGGTCGCCGTGATCCTGATGGCGGCGCCCATCCTGCTGCCCATCGTCATCGCCGCGGGCTTCGACCCCTACTGGTTCGCCGTGGTCCTGACGATCAACATGGAGATCGGGCTGATCTCGCCGCCCGTGGGCCTCAACCTCTATGTGATCAACGGCATCGCGCCGGACATCCCGCTGAAGACGATCCTGGCGGGCAGCCTGCCCTACGTCGCCTGCATGGTGATCGCGATCGTGCTGCTCTGCATGTTCCCGGGCCTCGCCACCGGCCTGCCCGACCTGATCATGGGACCTGCGATCAAGTAGGGCAGGGGCGCCGGGCAGAATCGCCGTATCATCGCGCCTCAGCCGAGAAAGGCAGGCCGTGAGGGCGCTGACCCAGTCGGGCCCGGCGAGGTCAGCAACCCCGGGAGGTGGGATGAGCGGGACATTGCTGGGCGACGTTCTCGCCCGGATCACCGAGACCGGCCGCGCCCTGATCGGCGGCGAGGAGACCCGTCCCCTGATCGACCGGGCCGAGGCGCTGCTGCGCGCCGATGGTGAGGCGACCGGCGTCGCTCGCGCCCGCGCCATCCTCGATGACTACGCCGCGCTTGACCGCGAGGGACGCGCCGCCTTTCTGACCGAGATGGCGGCCCGCCTCGGCACCGATACCGAGGCGCTCGACCGCGCCATCGACGCCTATCGTGCTGATCCCGGGCCCGAGACCGCGCGCCGCCTGCACGAGGTCTCCGAACCGCGCAGCCAGGAATTTCTGCGCCTGATGAACCGCGCCCCTGGCGGCACCGAGGCCCTGGTGCGCATGCGGGAGGACCTGCTGGCCGCGCTCCGCGCCGATCCGGCGCTCGGTGGGCTCGACCGCGATTTCCGACATCTCTTCTCAAGCTGGTTCAACCGCGGCTTCTTGGAGCTTCGCCGCGTGGACTGGCAGACCCCGGCTGCGATCCTCGAAAAGGTAATCCAGTACGAGGCTGTGCACGCCATCCAGGGCTGGCGCGACCTTCGCCGCCGGGTCGCGGCCCCCGACCGGCAGCTCTACGCCTTCTTCCACCCCGCGCTGCCCAATGATCCGCTGATCTTCGTCGAAGTCGCGCTGACCGCCGCGATCCCGGGCGCCATCGGCCCGATCCTGGCCGAGGAACGCGAGACGCTGGATCCTGCCCGGGCGACGACGGCTGTGTTCTACTCGATCTCCAACTGCCAGGTCGGCCTGCGCGGGATCAGCTTCGGCTCGTTCCTCATCAAGCAGGTGGTCGAAGAACTGCGCCGCGACGTTCCCAAGCTGACGACCTTCGTGACCCTGTCCCCGGTACCGGGTTTCGCCGCCTGGCTGGCCGGTCGGGGCATCGATGTCGACAGTCTGGGCCAAGCACGCCTCGCCGCCGCCGTAGACGGACCGGCGAGCGCTCCCGCCGACGGCGCCTCGGTCGAGGAAGACGTGGGCCGCGCCCGTTCCAAGGGTGCGCGCGACAGCGCTCTCACCGCGCTCGCCGCCCATTACCTGACCGCGGCCACGCGGCCCGACGGCGGGCCGATGAACCCGGTCGCGCGCTTTCACCTCGGTAACGGCGCGCGGCTCGAGCGGGTGCATGCCGATGCCGATGCCTCGCCCCGGGGGCAGGCGGAGAGCCACGGCGTGATGGTCAACTATCTCTACGCGCTCGACGATATCGAGCGAAATCACGAGGCCTATGCCGCGCGCTTCGAGATCGCGCAGTCGACCGCCGTCCGCCGCCTCGCCCGCGCCGCCTCGCTGCCGGGCTAACCGCGCGCTGCATCTGGACGCAGGCTCGGCAAGGGCGGTATCTGGCGCCAAGCCAACGGCGCCTCATCGGCGCCCGACAACAAGAAAACCCGGCCGCCACAGAACGAGCGGGAAGGGGGAGGGACAGTGCGATGACCAACCATCTGGCCGAGGCGCTCGGCCTGACGCGGACCGACCGCGCCGAGCGCATCTTCGCCGAAATCGCCGATGGGCGGCGCTACACCTATGGTGAGGTCGACGCCGTCTCCAACCGCTTTGCCGCCGCCCTCCTTGCCATGGGTGTGGCGCCCGGAGACCGTGTCGCGGTGCAGGTCGACAAATCGATCGAAGCGCTGATGCTCTATCTCGGCGCGGTGCGCGCCGGGGCGGTATTCCTGCCGTTAAACACCGCCTATACGCCGAACGAGGTCGCCTTCTTCATCGAGGATGCGGAACCGGCCCTCGTCGTCTGCCGCCCCGCCGCAGCCGAGGCGCTGGCCCCCGTCGCCACCCGCGCCGGCGCCCGGCTGGAGACCATGGGTGTCTGGGCGGCCGATGGCGCCGACCATGGCACGCTGTTCAGGCATATCCCGGACGAGGCCGGTCCCGTCATGGTGGCGCGGGGCCCGGACGACCTGGCCGCGATCCTCTACACCTCCGGCACGACGGGGCGCTCCAAGGGCGCGATGCTCTCACACGACAACCTTGCTTCGAACGCGCTGACGCTGGTGGATTATTGGCGCTTTACCGCCGCTGATCGCCTGATCCATGCCTTGCCGATCTACCATACGCACGGTCTCTTCGTGGCGTCCAACGTCACGCTCGTGGCCGGTGGATCGCTCATCTGGATGGCGAAGTTCGATCTCGACGCGGTGATCGAGGCGCTGCCCGGGGCAACGGCGATGATGGGCGTGCCGACCTTCTACACCCGCCTCCTCACCGACCCAAGGTTGACGCCCGAGCGCTGCGAGACCATGCGCCTCTTCGTGGCGGGCTCAGCACCGCTCCTGGCCGAGACGCATCGCCAGTTCGAGGCGGCGACCGGCCACGCCATCCTCGAGCGCTATGGCATGACCGAGGCGTCGATGATCACCTCGAACCCTTACGACGGCGCCCGGCGCGCGGGCACCGTCGGCCATCCTCTGCCGGGGGTGGCACTGCGGGTGCGCGATACCGAGAACGGCGCGCCGATGGGTGCGGGCGAGATCGGCATGCTGGAGGTGCGCGGCCCGAACGTCTTCAAGGGGTATTGGAAGCTGCCCGAGAAGACCGCCGAGGAACTGTCGCCCGAAGGCTGGTTCGTGACCGGCGATCTCGCGACCATCGGGGCGGACGGCTATGTCCAGATCGTCGGGCGCGGCAAGGACCTGATCATCTCGGGCGGGTTCAACGTCTATCCCAAGGAGGTGGAAGGCGAGATCGACCGCCTCGACAGCGTGGTCGAGAGCGCCGTGATCGGCGTGCCCCACCCCGATTTCGGCGAGGGCGTCGTGGCCGTCGTCGTGCCAGAGGCCGGGGCGCCACGCGACCCAGAGGCCATAACCGCTGCGCTGGCCGAGCGCATCGCCAAGTTCAAACAGCCAAAGCGCGTAATCTTCGTCGACGCGCTCCCCCGCAACACCATGGGCAAGGTGCAGAAAAAGGCGCTCCGCGAAGAGCACGCCGCCCTGTTCGGCGCCTGAACGCGCCGGACGCGTCCACGGCCCCAGCCCTGCCTAGAAAGAACCCCCAAGGCTGCGCGGGTCTCGGGTCGGGTCAAGGATTGCGCCAGCGACCGGGGGAGCCGGCCTGTCCTTGGACCGCCGCCCGAGACCCGCAACCCGCTCGATCAGAGGCCCTCGCGGCGTCGCCCCAACCCGCCCAACCACGCTGGCATGGGTCCGCCCGTCGGGCGATCCGACCACCGCCTTCCAAAGGGCACCCCCGCAACCCTCATCGCGGCGACCAGCCGCGATTCCGCTAACCTCGACGCTCTAGGGAAGCCATTCGGCGAGATAGGCGTCGAGCACAGAAAAGGCTTCCTCGCGCGCCGCGTCGTCACCGCCAAAGCTGACACCGCGCACGCCGCAGCGCTCGAGGAAGGCCCGCCGCCCGGCGACCCCGTCAAAGGCAAAGCCACGATCCAGTGTCACCGTCCGCCCGGTCTCGTCGACCGTCAGCGTGCAGGCGGGCGAGGTGTCGCGCACCGTGATCGCCCGGCCGATCGAGATCGTCGAGGACCGGCCGCTGTCAAAACCGTGCGGCGCGTTCTCGTAGACCCGCCAATCGACCGGCTGCCCGCGCGCCAGCCAGTCCTCGCCGGCCGCGATACAGGGGCCCGGCGGTGTCCAGTCGTCCTGCCCGCCCAGCAATTTGAGCAGCGGGCTCGACAGGGCATCCTCGCCCAGATCGAAGCCGCAAAAGGGATAGAAGCCCACGGCGAAGGCCAGTGGGACCTCACCGGGATCGGCGAAATTCCAAAGCCGGCCGACCGCGCCCAGCGTCACGGTGGTCGCGCCTTTCGACCAGCCGATGGCCCCGATCCGATCCGCCGGCAGCGCAAGCTTCGCCATCAGCGCGTCGCGCGCGATCCGGATATCCGACAGCATCGTCTGCTCGGGCACCCGCAGCTGATCCGCCGCGACCGAGCCCACGTCGCGCCCTTCGAAATGGTCGAGGATGAGCGCTGCGATCCCCGTCTCGATCAGCCGCTCGGCCATCCGGTACTGCCGACTGCCGACACCGCCCGCCCCATGGCTCAGGATCGCGGCACCCCTGAGGCGCCCGTCGGCCGGCAGCGCCAACACGCCCGTGATCGTACTTGATCCCGCTGGAGCAGACCGCATCTCGGCAAAGTCGTAAGGATCGCTGACCGAGAGTGTCAGCGTCTCACCGGGCGGCGGGCCCGATGCGCAGGCGCTGAGCACCATCCCCGCCGCCAGTACCGAGGCAAACGTCGCAGACTGAAACCCGTAAGGCCGGCGCGACGGAATGACAGGGAGACGCCGTGGCGTCCTAGACGTGACCCTGGACGACAGAACCCTGAACACGGCCAAGACGACCCGATATCGACCCTCACGGAGCTTTCGAAGATGCCGCATTGCCCGTTTCCCCTCGTCAAAGGCCTCGCCGCCGCGATCGTCGCCCTGCTGACCGGCACCGCATCCGCGCCGGCGGTCGAGAGCGGGATCCTCACCCTGTCCCATGACGGGCAAGAGCGGAGCGCGCTCGTGGATATGGCGCGCGATACCGAAAATGCACCGGTGCTGATTGCGCTCCATGGCGGTCTCGCCGGGCCCTATACCGTGCGGCGCAAGGCCCGGGTCAGCCTGGCGCGCGAGGGCTGGGTGGTGGTCTGGCCCTTCGCCATCAACGACTGGAATGACGGGCGCACCGACTGGCGCGGGCGGCCGCATGACGATGCCGACGATATCGGCTTTTTGCGCCGGCTGGTCGACCGGCTGGTCGCGGCCGGGGTGGCCGACCGTGACCGGGTCTTCGTGGCCGGCCCTTCCATCGGGGGCATCATGGCACTCCGCCTGATGTGCGACGCACCCGACATGGTGGCGGGCGTCGCCGTCGCCATCGCCGCCTTTGCCGAGGACTACGAGTGCCGCGATGGCCCGGCCAAGCCCGTGCTCTTCATCCACGGCACCGATGACGGACTGGTACCGCCCGATGGCGGGCGCATCGGCGGGTGGAGCCCGCTTGTCGCCGAACGCGGCAACGTGATGCCGGTCGATCGAACGATGGAGATCATCGCCCGGCGGAACGGCTGCGCGGGGTTTGAGGCCTATGATCTGCCCGACCGGGCGCCCAATGACGGCTCGACCGTCGAGCTGCGCGAATACCGCGACTGCACCCAACCGCTGGTGCATTTCGTCGTGGAGGGCGGCGGGCATACCTGGCCCGGTGCCTCGCCATCGGGCCTCGGCGCGCGCATCGTGGGCGCGACCAACCAGGATTTCTCGGCCACCGAGGCGGTGCAGGACTTCTTCCGTGCCCTCGCCGGTGAGGGTGGCGCCGCTCTGCCGCCATTACGCCCGCGCTGAGAGACCACGCGGCCGGACAAGCCGGCCATACACCAGCGTCGTCTTGTGCGGGCAAGGCGACGCGCCCATCCTCAACGCGAACTGCAACGAGCGCGCAGCGAGACGCGCTTTCGGGAGGGCTCTGCGATGTCCCACGTGTTTCCGCGCCATACCAAGGCCGCGCTGCCCACCGTCAGCCATGGCGAGGGCGCCTATCTTTTCGACACCGAGGGCAAGCGCTATCTGGACGCCTGCGGCGGGGCCGCGGTCTCGTGCCTCGGCCATGCCGCGCGCCCGGTGATCGAGGCCGCCAAGGCGCAGCTTGACCGGATCGCCTATGCCCACACCTCGTTTTTCACCTCCGAGCCGGCCGAGGCGCTGGCTGATTTCCTGACCACCCGCGCGCCTAAGGGGATCGAGCGGGTCTATTTCACCTCCGGCGGGTCCGAGGCGACCGAGAGCGCGATCAAGCTGGCCCGCCAGTACTGGCTCGAGAAGGGCGAGGGGCAGCGCCGCCACGTCATCGCCCGCTGGCAGAGCTATCACGGCAATACGCTGGGTGCGCTCGCGGCCTCGGGCAACCGCTGGCGGCGCGGCCAGTTCGAGCCGATGCTGACCGGCGCCATGCACCATATCGACCCCTGCCATCATTGGCGCTGGGGCGCGGAGGGTGAGAGCGCCGAGGACTATGCTATTCGCACGGCCGAGACGCTGGACGCCAAGATCCACGAACTGGGGCCCGACACCGTTGCTGCCTTCATCGCCGAGCCGGTGGTGGGCGCGACCATGGGCGCCGTGCCAGCCGCGCCCGGCTATTGGACGCGCATCCGCGAGGTCTGCGACCGCCACGGCGTGCTGCTGATCACCGACGAGGTGATGTGCGGCATGGGCCGTACCGGGCAGCTTTTCGCCTCGGCCAGCGTCTCGGGCGACGAGGCGGCAGGCGAGGGCGTGCGCCCCGACATCATCTGCATCGCCAAGGGGCTCGGCGCCGGTATCCAACCCATCGGCGCGATGCTCTGCTCGGGCGAGATCTACCGCACGGTCGAGGCGGGCTCGGGCTTCTTCCAGCACGGTCATACCTATATCGGCCACCCCACCGCCTGTGCCGCGGGCCTCGCCGTGATGCGCGAGATCGAGGATCGCGACCTGCTCGCCAATGTCCGGGCCAAGGGCGCCGCGCTGCACTCGGCGCTGGAGGCCACATTCGGCCAGCACCCGCATGTGGGCGATATCCGCGGGCGGGGCTTGTTCCGCGGCATCGAATTGGTTGCCGACCGGGCGACCAAGCAGACCTTCGATCCAGCGCTTGGTGTGGCCACGAAACTGAAGAAGGCCGCGTTCGAGGCCGGGCTGATGGTTTATCCCATGGCCGGCACGGTCGACGGGCGAAACGGCGACCACGTGCTGATCGCCCCGCCCTTTATCCTCACGGACGGTCAGATCGAGGAGATCGTGACGCCGCTCAGGACCGCGCTCGACCGCGTGCTCGACCAGGCGCTCGCCGCCTGACAGCCACTCACGCGGGGCGGAGCAGGCGTGATTGGCCGGGTGGGTGCGACCGGGCGACATCTCTCCCGTGTCCTAGGGAGAGAGAGCCGCCATGACGCCGACCCGCCCGACTGCCACCGACCCAGCCCACACAAGCGCCACCGGCGCAGGCGAGAGCCGCCGCAGCCGGATTGCCGGGCACCCATTCCAGACCACCCGCCGCCGTCTGCTGGCCGGCGCCGCCGCGACCGTCGCCAGCACCGGCTTCGGCCTGCCGGCGCGCGCCGCCAGCGACAGTGATCTGAACCGCGCGATCTGGTCGCTGCTCGCTCCGCGCTCGGCCGGGACGATCCCGACCAAGCAGGCCTTTGCCATGCTCAGCGATGCCAACGACATGCGCACCGTGCCGGGCCTGATCATCGCCGCGCGCTTTGGCGGCCGTCAGGCCGAGACGCAGGACCTGCTCACCCAGATCACCGGCGAGACCGGCAATGACGGCTGGTTCGACTGGATGCTGTGGCAGGAGGCCAACCCAGAGGTCGAGCCGCTACCCGGCTATATCGACATGAAGCGCAGGGTCTATCTCTCGATCGATCGCAACTTCGAGGCGTTCCTCCGCCCGGAGCACCTGACCCGCGAGGCCGCACGCATCCGCATCGAAGAGATCACCTGGGGCGGTGTGCGTAAGGACGGGATCCCGTCGCTCGACAACCCCAACCTGATCGCCGCCAGCGATGCCGATTACCTGCGCGACGACGACAAGGTGTTCGGCGTCTCGATCAACGGCGATACGCGCGCCTATCCGCTGCGCATCATGGGTTGGCACGAGATGTTCAACGAGGTGATCGGTGGGGTGCCGGTCGCGCTTGCCTATTGCACGCTGTGTGGCGCCGGTATCCTGTTCGAGACACAGCTCGAGGGACGGGCCCAGCCGCTGGTCTTCGGCTCCTCCGGGTTCCTCTACCGCTCCAACAAGCTCATGTTCGACCGGGCGTCCGACACGCTCTGGAACCAGTTCACCGGTGAGCCGGTGATCGGCCCGCTCGCCCAGTCGGGCATCACGCTGAAACAGCGCCCCGTGGCCGTGGCCAGCTGGGCCGACTGGCGCGCCGTAAACCCCGACACCCGCGTCTTGTCGCTGAACACCGGGCACCGGCGCGATTACGGCTCGGGCGTGGTCTACCGCGACTACTTCGCCAGCCGCGAGCTGATGTTCCCGGCGCTGGTCGACCAGAGCATCCTCGCGCAAAAGGACTACATATTCGGGATCCGGCAGTTCGGCGCGGCCAAGGCCTGGCCGCTGGCGGCTTTCGCCCGCGGGCGGGTGATCAACGACCGGATCGGTGACATGCCCATCGTGCTCGTCGGTGACGCCGACGGCCGCACGGTGCGCGCCTATGAACGCGGACGCCACGAATTCGCCGACCGGATGCCGGTCAGGAATGGCGTTAGCCCCGGCCTCAGCCAGCGGGGCAGCGATGCCGTCTGGATGATCGAGGAGGAGGGCCTGCGCGGCCCTGGCGGCGAGACGATGCCCCGCGTCGCAGGCCATGTGGCTTACTGGTTTGCCTGGAACAATTATCTCGGCTTCGAGGCCGAGCTCTATTCGGGCTGACTGCGGGCGGGCGCGGCGCTCAGCGACAGGGTGCCGATCTCGCGCAACAGCTTGCGTCGCATCGCCCGCTCGATATCGCCATAGCCGAGCGCGACCTCGATGAAGGCATCCGGACCGTTGATCACCTCGGCCCGGTAATAGTCGACCGCATCGCCCGATCCGGCCGGCGCTTCGTCGATCTCGGGCGTCACCACCAGCCCGTTGACCGTGATGGCGCTGTAGTCAAAGGCGCGGTAGGCGCTGGCCGGCCCGAAGCCGTGATTGTTCGGGCCATCGCCCGCGATATCGACGACATAGCGCTCGCAGGGCGGGGCATCGCGCATCAGCCGTTGCGCAAAGCCCAGCGCCGAACCGAGCGCGGTCGGATACTGGGTGTAGGAGCGCCGATGCGCCCCGATCCGCGACGACAGCGCGACGATATCGGCCTCGTCGCCAAGCGGTGTCCAGCCGGCGACGAGGCTCTGACGCTGGCGCCCCGACCATTCGAAGACGCTGACATGCACGCCGCCGAGCGACAGGATCGCGCTGATCACCTCGGGGCTTTGCAGGGCAGCCGCCGTGCCGTCGCGGAGCAGCTTGTACTCGCCGGCATCCACCGAGGCCGAAACATCCAGTGCCAGCACCAACGCCAGCCTGCATGACGACAGAGCGCCCGACAGGCTCCCCTGTGCAGCGGCCGGCACGGCCCCGGCCGCCAGGAAGGCCGCGAGCATGCCCGCCCAGATGCTGCGGATGCTCCTGCGGCAGCGGCGGTGGAGGCGGCGGTGGGGGCTTACAACGCCAGACGTGCGCGGCAACTGCCGCATGTCGGGGTTCGGCACCGCTTGGCGCTCTGCTGGATGCAGGCTTTGTAAGTCGTCGCTACGTCGCACCGTGACCGATCTCCATCAGAACTGCCGCGTAGAACGCCATGCTCGCCACCAGGACGTGCCCGTGCCAGATCGCGTTCTGATAGGGCAGCCGGTCCCAGAGGTGAAAGACCACGCCCAGTGTGTAGAGCAGCCCGCCGGTGACCACGAGCCAGAAACCCGGCGCGGTCATCGCGTCGAGCATCGGCTGCCCGAGCAGGACGACCGCCCACCCCATGGCGAGATAGAGCGTCAGGGCCATCCACCGGAAGCCGCGCGGCGAGGTGATCACCAGCACGAGCCCGGCGAGTGCTGCCGTCCAGATCGTGGTCAGCACCAGTACCTTGGCGCTGCCGCCAGCGAGGACGGCAAAGGGCGTGTAGGTCCCGGCAATCTTCACGTAGATCGCGCCGTGATCGAACCGGCGCAGCACCGATTTCAGCTTGGGCCGCTGCACCATGTTGTAGGCCGCGGACATCCCCAGCATCGCCATCAGCGACGCGCCGTAGATCGCCGCGGCCGCCAGCACGCCCGATGCGCCGTGCCACCAGGCTGCCATCACGATCAGGATCGGCACGGCGACGGCGCAGGCGGCGATGCCCGCGACATGAACGGCCGCATCGGCGATCCGTTCGCCGCGGCTATAGGCCTTGAAGTCGTACATGGCTGTTCCGTCGTGGTATCGGTCGTACAGACGGTATCGACCGAGGACGGGCTGGCAAGTGTCTTCCGTCCTGTGACGCTACGACATCACGCAGTCCTGCGGGTGTGGGCGGCCTTCAACCCGGCCCGCGGAGCAGGTCTCCGCCAAGTGGTAGGGTTTGCCGATGCCGCCGCGTCCGCGCGCCTGACGACCGGACATCAGGGCAGGCGGTCGAGAAAGCCTCCGATCAACCCCGCCAGCACTTGGGGTTGCTCGACTGGGGGAATGTGACCCGCACCGGCAATGACATCGAAGCGGCAGCCCCGGATCATGCGGGCCGTCTGGCGCACCATCTCGGGCGGGGTCGCGCCATCGCTCTCACCGACCACGGCCATGGCCGGCAGGTTCAGGCCCGCCGCCAGGTCGCGATAATCCGCATCGCGGATCGCGGCCGAGGTGGTGATGTATCCCTCGGCGTCCGAGCGGCGCAGCATCATGCGCCAGGGGGCGATGCGCCCGCGATCCTTGCGGAAATCCGGTGTGAACCAGCGTTCCATCGTGGCATCCACCACGGCCGCCATGCCGTCCTTAGCGATCGCCTCGATCCGGCCATTCCACATATCCGCCGTGCCGATCTTGGCCCCGGTATCGGCCAGCACCAGCCCGCGCACCAGATCGGGCCGTCGCCCCGCAAGCCCCATGGCGATCAGGCCCCCGACCGAGAGACCCACCACCACCGCGGGGCCAGCCCGGCGTGCCTCGATCAGGCCGGCCAGATCGTCGACGAGATCGTCGATCTGCCAGCGCTCGGCGGTCGTCTCGGTGAGCCCATGGCCGCGTTTGTCATACCGGATATGGCGCCAACCCCCAGGCATGTGGGGCAGCATCGGCGCCCAGACGCGCAAGTCCGTCCCCAAGGAATTCGCATAGACGATTGCCGGGACGTCCTGTGGGCCGTTCTCACGGACAAACAGCGTGGAGCATCCGATGCTCTCGGTATCCATAACCCAGCTCTCCCCGGTAACCCTGGCTGTCCGGCGACGCCGCGCGGTCGAAGCAAAGATCGCGGTGTTACCAGCGCCCCGTATCAGCCGGAGTGACAGTCTCAGAGCGATACTGACGTTGGGGTTTTGCGGCGGAGACCCGCCAGCACGACCGGGAGAAAGGGACGCATTTAATGCCTGGCATTAACGACCCATTAACCTGCGCCCGATACGCAAAAGCAGTCGACCGAAGCGCCAACCTCCGTCGACCGCGAGAACGCTACGCCACTTACACAGAAGACCCGTCCAACAACGGTGTGAGTGACATAGACCGATCGAACCCCAGACAAAAGCAAAATTTCAGGTTGCAATCTCTCCCCGTGAGACTGTTGCATACAACCCAGCGCTGAAAATTTGGGCATTTTTGCGAAATCCACGCCACCACAGGCGCTTACGCATGGGCCTTCAACCAGCGCTGGTCACAAGGCCACCGAGGCGCTCGATCTCGGTTGCAACACGTTCTGCATCTTGTTCCGTTTTGAGACAGGTAAAGAGGAACGGCCGCGTCTCACGCATCCGCCGCGCGTCCCGGTCCATGACATCCAGCGACGCGCCCACGGCCTCGGCCAGATCCGTCTTGTTGATGATCAGCAAATCGGACCGCGTGATCCCGGGCCCACCCTTGCGTGGGATCTTCTCCCCCGCCGCGACATCGATGACATAGAGCGTCACATCGGCAAGCTCGGGGCTGAAGGTGGCGGCCAGGTTGTCGCCGCCGCTCTCGATCAGCACGATATCGAGATCCGGATGCGCGGCGGTCAGATCTGCGACGGCTGCGAGGTTGATCGAGACATCCTCGCGGATCGCGGTGTGCGGGCAGCCGCCGGTCTCCACCCCCCGAATACGGTCGAGCGGCAGTACCTGGTGGCGCATCAGGTATTCCGCGTCCTCGGTCGTGAAGATGTCGTTGGTGATCGCGGCGATGGACCAGCGCTGGCTGAGCGTACGGGCCAGCGCGGCGGTCAGCGTGGTCTTGCCGGCGCCCACGGGCCCACCGATGCCGACGCGCAGCGGCCCATGTGGTGACCGGCCCGGCGCGGTGCCCGACCGCGGATCGAGGGTGTCATCGGTCGTGCTCATGTGCGGAACAACCTCACTTCCTGCGTTTCGTGCTGCATGGCGGCGATATCGGCTCTCAGGCAGGCATTGGCGTGAACGGCCATCGGATCATCGGGTGCAGCGTCAGCATGCAGCGCAGTCGCGTCGCCAACCGCCCGGTCGATCACGGGGACCAGCCGCGCTAGCACGGCCTGCGCCTCGGTCTGGCCGAGCGGGATCAACCGGACGGCAGCCGACACCAGGTTCTGCATCGAAGCCTGCAAGGCCAGTGGCGCAACGATCGCGGGCTGCAGCCCAAGCGCGGCCGCCGCACGGCCCAGCGCCACGGGTAGGCAGGCGCCATCCGACGGCCCGGCGCTCCATGCCGCGGCAGTGACCCGCGCAAAGGCCGTCCCCTGATCCAGCGTCTCGACCAACCGCTCGCGCCCCGCCGCCAGCGCCCGTGCCCGGATGTCGGTCTGTGGATCGGAGGGCGCCGCCATGGCCTCCAGCAACAAGAGCGTGTCGGCCCGCCCGGCGCCGTGCAGGACCAGATCGCTCAACCACGCCTCCAGGCTCGCCGCATCGGTCACATCGCCCCGCGCAATCGCCGTCTCAAGCCCATGGCTGTAGGCGAAGGCCCCCGTCGGATAGCCCGAGGAGAGCCAGGCCACCAGCGGCGCGAGGGTGCCGGCCCGCTCAGCCACGGCGCGCCGGGATATGGGCGTTCGGGTCCTCATGCGCATGGGCATGGTGGTGATGGCCATGCGTGCGCCCATGGCCATAGGCACCGCCCTCGGGTCGGAAGGGCTCGACCACCTCCACGACGCCACCGCCGAGCCGTCGCACCATCTCGGCCACCACATGATCGCGCGCGATCAGCAGGCGCCCGCCCTCGATGGCCGCGGGCAGGTGGCGGTTGCCGATATGCCAGGCGAGCCGCGCCAGCGCCTGGGGCGTCTCGGCCGTGATGGCATAAAGCGGCTCGGCTGCGGCGGCCACGGCGATGCGCCGGCCATCCTCCAGCACGAGATGGGCACCGTCGTCGAGCTCGCGGGCCTCGGCGAGATCCAGCAGGAAGGCCTCGCCCCCGTCGCTGGTCAGCACGCCGCGCCGGCGATAACGCCCCTCGCGGTCAAGCGTCACGCTGTCGGCCGCGGCGCCCGCCGCATCGGTATCGATGTCAAGCGCCCGGATCATGCCACAGCCCGGGCCAAGGGCAGGCGCGCAAACCTATTGTTCACGATGATGCTTGAGGAAGGGCAGGAACATAAAGGGAACGACATGCATCCGGCAGACGAGTTACAGGCAGTGAGAGAGGAGATCCGCGGCCTGAGACGGCGGGAAGACGCGCTAAAGCGATACTTCATCAAAGGCCCGGGCCGCCTCGACCGGCGCGGCACCCGGTGGGAGGTGCATCTTGAGGAACAGCATGCCCGCGTGATCGACCCGGTCGCCCTGCCGCGGCAGGTGCTCGGCGACGGGCGGTTCTGGATGGACCGTGTCACGCAACGCGTCTGTTTGCGCGCTGTCGGCCCTCCGCATGCCGCTCTGGCGTCGGAGCCTTCGCCTGCGGCGTCGGCCCTGTCGGCGATCACAAGCAACGCCGATTGGCCAACGACGCAATTGCCGCAGATGGGCGGGCCGAAGCGGCACGCGAAGGCACGTGAGGCGCTCGCACAGCGCAGGACGGCAGGGAACGCGGGCATTGATGGCAACGACATCCTCGCGTGACCTCAGAACATGAAATACCGCTGCGCCATGGGCAGTTCCTCGGCCGGTGCACAGGTCAGCACCTCGCCATCGGCGCGTACCTCATAGGTCTCGGGATCAACCGAGATCTCGGGCGTCGCGTCGTTCAGCACCATGTTTTTCTTGCCGATCCCCCGCGTGCCCTTCACCGCCACGACATCCTTGGCGAGACCGAGGGCGCCGTGGATGCCCGCCTCGATCGAGGCCTGAGAGACAAACAGCACCGAGCCCCGCTCCATCGAGCGGCCATAGGCCCCGAACATCGGGCGCGAATAGACCGGCTGCGGCGTCGGGATCGAGGCATTGGGATCGCCCATCTGCGCGCAGGCGATGGTACCACCGACCAGCACCATCTCGGGCTTTACCCCAAAGAACGCCGGCGCCCAGAGACAGAGATCCGCCCGCTTACCAACCTCGATCGAGCCGATCTCGTGCCCGATGCCATGCGCGATGGCCGGATTGATGGTGTATTTCGCGACATAGCGGCGGACGCGCAGGTTGTCGTTCTCGCCGGTCTCCTCGGCCAGGCGGCCGCGCTGCACCTTCATCTTATGCGCGGTCTGCCAGGTGCGGATGATCACCTCGCCGACCCGCCCCATGGCCTGACTGTCCGACGCGATGATCGAGAACGCGCCCAGGTCGTGCAGGATATCCTCGGCCGCGATGGTCTCGCGCCGGATGCGGCTCTCGGCAAAGGCCACGTCCTCGGGGATCGCCTTGTCGAGGTGATGGCAGACCATCAGCATATCCAGATGCTCGTCCACCGTATTGACCGTGAAGGGCCGCGTCGGGTTGGTCGAGGACGGGATCACGTGATCGAGACCCGCGACCTTGATGATGTCCGGCGCATGGCCGCCGCCCGCCCCTTCCGTGTGAAAGGCGTGGATCGTCCGCCCCTTCATCGCCGCGACCGAGTTCTCGACGAAACCGCTCTCGTTCAGCGTGTCGGTGTGGATCATCACCTGCACGTCCCAGTCATCGGCGGCGCTCAGGCAGGTGTCGATCGCCGCGGGTGTCGTGCCCCAGTCCTCGTGCAGCTTCATCGCACAGGCGCCGGCCTTGATCATCTCCTCCAGGGGTGCAGGGCGGCTGGCGTTGCCTTTACAGGCCAGTCCGAAATTGATCGGCATCGCATCGAGCGCCTGCAACATCCGCCCGATATGGAAGCTGCCCGGCGTGCAGGTGGTGGCCAGCGTCCCATGCGCAGGCCCCGTGCCCCCGCCCAGCATCGTCGTCAGGCCCGAATGCAACGCATCCTCCACCTGCTGGGGGCAGATGAAGTGGATATGCGCGTCGAACCCGCCCGCGGTCAGGATCTTGCCCTCGCCCGCGATCGCCTCGGTACCCGGCCCCACCGGGATGGTGACACCGGGCTGCGTGTCGGGATTGCCGGCCTTGCCGATGGCGCTGATGCGGCCATCCCTCAGGCCCACATCAGCCTTGTAGATGCCGGTGTGGTCGACAATCAGCGCGTTGGTGATGACGGTATCGGCCGTGCCTTCGGCCCGGGTCATCTGACCCTGCCCCATGCCGTCGCGCAGCACCTTGCCGCCGCCGAACTTCACCTCCTCGCCGTAAGGGCCGGTCAGATCGCGCTCCACCTCGATGACCAGATCGGTATCGGCGAGGCGCAGCCGGTCGCCGGTGGTCGGGCCGAACATCGCGGCATGGGCGTGGCGTGAGATGCGGGTCGGCATGGGCGGCGTCCTTCAGTCGGGAGGGAGACGGCAGGCGGCAGCAGCCGACGCGCTCACAGAGTCATGCAGGCTCACTGCCACTGCTCCGCCATGGCGGCCAGATCGGCGGCGCGGCGCTCGGTCAGTCGCGTCAAGCAGTTGAAGGTGATCAATGCCTGTAGCGACGCGCTGTCGAAGGGCGCTGCTTCGGCCGCGCAGCTGCGATCGCGATAGGGCACCCAGGCGCTCTGGGCATTCTCGAGCAGCACCGACAGCCCGGCCGACCGCGCCGCCATGGTCGAGCGCGCATCGGCATAGGCCTGGTCGAGTACCGCATCCGCCTGCTCAAAGGTGCGCCGCGCACAGAGTGTCATGGCACTCTCGGTCAGGGGCGCGTCGCAGGCGGCCGAGGACGGGTCAGTCGTCTCCGCGATGGGGGCGAACGGCGGCATATTGCGCATGGGCCAGTGGCGGCCATGCCCACGCAGGCGCGCGGCCGCGTCATCCGACGGGCCCAACACGGGAAACGGGCGCTCTGCGCTCCTCGAAAACTCGAGCGCCGTGGCCGGCGCTTCTGTCAGGACGAGGCCGAGCATTGTGGCAGCGATCAACAAGCATGACCGACTGATCGCCCCGATCATGGATCAGACCAATGCGATCAGGCGGATCGATCCGCCGGGCTGGTCGATGACAACCAACGTCAGGTCCTGATCCGCTTCGACGTGCACACCCGGATCACGGTCAATGGCCCCGAAGACCGCGACATCGTGGGCCAGGCCGACCTTGGGTGCGGCCTCAACACCGGCCATGCCCGAGACGCGGCTCGTCTCCGCGCCCCGGCCATGACCATCGGCCAGAGCTGCGGGGGCGGCAGCGAGGGTGGCCACCACAGCGGCGGCAGGGGCGGCGTAGAACAGGTCGCGACGCGACAGCATGCGGGCCTTCACGGCCTCTGGAACACAGGCATGGCACATGGGGGTATGCTCTCCTCCCGTTCAGGCGCGGCTAAAGATCGCCGTCCACCTGATTGTTGAAGCCGATGATCCGCCGCCCCCCTGCGACCGCCACCAGCTGGACTGTCCGGGTCTGCCCCGGTTCGAAGCGCACCGCCGTTCCCGCGGCGATGTCGAGACGCCGGCCCCTCGCGGCCGCGCGATCAAAGGAGAGTGCCGGATTGGTCTCGGCAAAATGATAATGGCTGCCGACCTGAACGGGCCGGTCACCGGTATTGGCGACCTCCAGCGTGATCGCCTCGCGCCCGGCGTTAAGCTCTATCTCGCCGTCCTGAATGAACATCTCTCCGGGGATCATGCGGCGGTCTCCGTCGTCTCACGCGCGGCCACCCAGTTATCGGCTCGGGCTGCCGCCGCGTCGAAGGCCGCATCCAGTGCCGAGCTGAGACCCAGGCAGGCCTCGGCCACCGCGCGCGCACCAGCGATATAAAGCCGGCAGCGCCCAACGCTCCAGCCATCGCCCGAGGCGGGCAGATCGGTCAGGTTGGCGGTCTGGTCGGCCAGCTTCACCAGCCGGGTCTCGGGCGGGGCCGCCGCGATCTTCTGGGCCTGGCGCGCCTTGCGCTCGGCCAGCGGCAGGGCCGATGTCGCCGCATCATCGGTGAGGCCCGCCACGATCCGGGCAACCGCCGGGCCAAACGCGGCCTGGATCTCATCCAGCGTCGTATCGCTGTCCTCCACCGTGTCGTGCAGAACGGCGGCGATCACCGCATCGGCCGAGGCATCGGTGTGCATCGCAACAAGCCGCGCGACATCGAACACATGCACGGCATAGGGCGCCCCCGCCGGGCCCTTGCGCCGCTGCCCGTCATGCGCCCTCGCAGCCAGCGCCGCCGCCTGCATCAGCCGGGCCGTATCGGCACCGCCCATCACCGGATCGGCTCGTTTGCAGATGAATGTATCCCTAGCGCACATGACTGCGCCGCCGACCGCATCACGGTACAAGCGCTGCGGGAAGTATCGCCACTCGCGATCATCATGATCTCATCCACAGCGACAACAATACGATAGCCGGCACCCAGCTTGCGAACAGCGAAGATATCGCCCAAAAATAATGATTTAATACAGATGTTGTCTTCGGTGATACTTTATTACGGACTCCGACTAGGCGCGCGATTTGAGAGCTTCTCTCTGCAGCTTCTTCAATTACATCATACATGCCAGCCCATAAAAAGCGAATTACCTCATGAATGAAGAAGAGGCTCATAAAGCAAAAAGCTCCAAATATAAATAGTATACAAGCAAATTCAAAGTAGAAATCCTCCTTTCCAATTGCTATTGAAAAAAGCCCACCTGAAACTGCAAAATTTATTGCAAACAACTGTGTTCTCATATTTGCATAGACGGAAAAATTATCTGAGAATAACTTCGCCAAAAAAAGTTGGTCAGAAGTCAATGCATCGCTGACGTCACTATCGTAAATCGGCACAGTACTTTCCGGCAATGTAGTCACCGGATCGGCTCGTGAACGGTGACGAGCTTGGTGCCGTCGGGAAAGGTCGCCTCGACCTGCACCTCGTGGATCATCTCGGCGATGCCGGTCATGCATTGCCCGCGGTTCACGACATGGGCGCCGGCCTCCATAAGATCGGCGACCGAGCGGCCGTCGCGCGCGCCCTCCACGACGAAATCGGTGATCAGCGCGATGGCCTCGGGATGGTTCAGCTTGACGCCGCGTTCCAGCCGCCCGCGCGCCACCATCGCCGCCAGCGAGACCAACAGTTTGTCCTTTTCGCGGGGGGTGAGGTTCATGGCGTCTCGCTCGGTCGTCTGTCGTCGGTACCATGTGTGCAACTTCTGCGCGCACATGGACTTTTTATCATCCTATACGTGTTGTGTAGCCCCTGCACGGCAATTGCTCGATGGTCGCGTATCGAAACGACGCGCGCGGCGGGGACGGCGCGTGCAGCGCTCAGTATCCCCATCCCCTCGGAGCGGGCAGCAGGTTCAGCGCGTCCACCGCGCGGGTCATCAACTCGACCAGCCGCTGACCGTCGGCGGCGACCGCGCGGCAGGCGAGCATGCCCTCCCAGGCGCTCACCCCGGCCTCGTAGCCATTCTCGGTGAGGCGCGTCTCGGGCGGCAACGCGCGGCGCAGGGCTTCCAGCCGGTCCATCACGCCCGGACCGACCGCGATCAACGACAGCGCGGCGCGGGCGCCGCCCATGATCGCCGGTCGTGCTGTCAGTGCCGCAATCGGCCCAGACAGCACCAGCGCATCGGCCCAGATCAGCCGCCCGTCGCGACGGATCTGCCAGCGGTCGGCCAAATGACCCTCGGCCACATCCTCGCCCATCGCCTGCCGGCCGAGGATCAGCCCCTCCACCCCGAGAAACGTCGCATCCGCGGCCATGTCGACCTCGAAGCGCCGCTCCACCCGGCCCCGGTCGAACAGGATCGTCGGATGCGGCAACCAGCCGAGGCGCGCCCCCGCGCCGAGGGTGAGGCGCGCCGTCACCCGCGCCGGGTCGTCGTCGGCCGCGCGATAGATCCGCTCGGCCGCCTGGGTGGTCAGCACTAAGTCGGCCTCCGCACCGGCCTCGGCCGTCCAGGCAAAGCGGTCGCCGCCGGTCATCCCGCCCGCGGTGTTGATGATCGTCACCTCGACAGGTGCGTCCGGCAGGGTCGGCGGCAGCAGACATTTGGCCGAGCCCTGATGGCGGAGCCGCCAGAGCCGGGTCCGCCCGCCCGATGCCCTGACCGCCAGATCGACGGTGCCCATGGCGCGCGGCGGGCGGGCGCTGACGCGCGCCATCGGCGCCCGCTCGGCCATTGCGGGCTCAGACCGAGACGCGGCGCCGGACATCGGCCTCATCCAGTGTATCGCGCTCGCCGTCCTCGACCAACTCGCCCCGGTCCATGACCGTCACATGGTCGGCCAGCGCCCAGGCGAAATCGAAATACTGCTCGACCAGCACGATGCCCATCTCGCCCTCCTCGCGCAGGGTCTCGATGGCCTTGCCGATCTGCTTGATGATGCTCGGCTGGATGCCCTCGGTCGGCTCGTCGAGCATCAACAGGCGCGGCCGCGTCACCAGCGCCCGCCCGATGGCAAGCTGCTGCTGCTGCCCGCCCGACAGGTCGCCGCCCCGCCGGCGCAGCATTTCGCCGAGCACCGGGAAGAGGTCGAAGATCCGGTCGGGGATCGTGCGCTCGCCACGGGACAGGCAGGCAAAGCCGGTCTCTAGGTTCTCCCGCACGCTCAGCAGCGGAAAGATCTCGCGCCCCTGCGGCACCAGCGCGATGCCACGCCGCGCCCGCTCGGCCGCCGGCATGCGAGAGATATCGGCCCCCTCGAAGGTGATCGTCCCGCCGCCGATCGGATGCTGCCCGGTGATCGCGCGAATGAGCGAGGTCTTGCCGACGCCATTGCGCCCCATCACCGCGGTCACGGCACCCTTCGATGCAGCCAGCGAAACGCCGCGCAACGCCCGCGCCTGCCCATAGGCCAAGTCAATGCCGCCAGCGCTCAACACTGCGGCACCTCGGGACAACTTTCTTTGGGTAACAGCACTATTAGCAAAGCCGACAACGCCACCACCGCGCCCAGACTGAGCAAAACGAGAAACTGCAGGATACGCCTCTCGCGGCATGCTCGAGAGACAGCGCGGGCCATCTCGTCAGCGGGATAGTCCACCGGCCAACGGCCAAGGTGGGCCGCATCGGCAAGGAGTGCAGCGGTGATCGGGATCCGGTCGACGTATCGGTGCGGGTTCCCGAAGCGTGTAAAGCTGAGCAACCCGCCTTCATCGAAATGGTGGAAGAACCAGCAGTAACCCTGCATGTTCACGCCATACGCATTACTGAACGCCTCGATGAATTCGAAAGCGTCGTCACCGTCGACCCCGTAGTCTGACAACAGATCACCGCTCTGACCGTGGCGCTGGCTGCTATAGGTCGCTCGCTCGAAGAACGCCGTCATCTCCGCGTCGGTCGGCGCGGCGCGATCCTCACCGGCCAAGATACACCTCGATCACGCGGGGGTCGGCGGAGACGTGGTCGATCGAGCCCTCGGCCAAAACCGAGCCCTCGTGCAGGACGGTGACCTTCACGCCGAGGGCGCGGACGAAGTCCATGTCGTGCTCCACCACCACCACCGAATGCTCGCCCGCGATCTCGCGCAGCATCTCGGCGGTCTGCATGGTCTCGGCATCGGTCATGCCGGCCGCGGGCTCATCCACCAACAGCACCTTTGGGTCCTGTGCCAGCAGCATGCCGATCTCCAGCCACTGCTTCTGGCCGTGCGACAGGTCACCGGCCAGATCGCCCCGCCGCTCGGCCAGGCGGATGCGCGCCAGGATCGCGTCGACCCGCTCGGCCTCCGCACCGGTGACACGGGCGACAAAGGTCTCCCACACGCCGCGCTTGCCAGAGAGCGAGAGCAGCAGGTTGTCCTCGACCGTGTGGGTTTCGAACACCGTCGGTTTCTGGAACTTTCGGCCGATGCCGAGGCGCGCGATATCCGCCTCGTCGCGCTTGGTAAGGTCCACCTCGCCGCCGAACAGCACATCGCCCATGTCGGGCCGGGTCTTGCCGGTGATGATGTCCATCATCGTCGTCTTGCCCGCGCCGTTCGGGCCGATGATCGCGCGCATCTCGCCCGGCGCCAGCACCAGTGACAAGGCGTTGATCGCGCGGAACCCATCGAACGAGACGCTGACCCCGTCGAGGTAGAGGATCGAGCCTGCGGCCGCGACACTCATGTCATTCCCCCGCCGGCTGCGCGCCGCGCTGGTCGAGGCCGGGCTGCATCTCGCTGCGGGCGATGGCGGCCTGCACACGCTCGGCCCGTTCGTGGCGGTGCCGGGCCATCAGCCGGTCGTATTCGCCGACGATGCCGCGCGGCAGGAACAGCACGACCGCGATGAACAGCGCGCCGAGGGCGAACAGCCACTGATCCGGCGCAAAGGACGTAAAAAACGTCTCGAACCAATTGACGCCGATTGCCCCGATGGCGGCGCCAACCAGCGTGCCGCGCCCGCCGACGGCGACCCAGACCACGACCTCGATCGAATTGGCCGGCGCGAACTCGCCCGGATTGATGATGCCGACCTGAGGGACATAAAGCGCGCCGGCGACCCCCGCCATCATGGCCGAGACGGTGAAGACCGCGAGTTTGTAGCCTTCGACCCGGTAGCCAAGGAACCGGGCCCGCGCCTCGGCATCGCGGATCGAGACCAGCACCTTCCCCGCCCGCGACGTGACGATCAGGCGCGAGATCGCATAGCCCGCCCCCAGCGCCAGCGCCGACAGCGAGAACAGCGCCGCCCGCGTCGTGTCGGACTGCAGGTCGAAGCCGAGCACGTCCTTGAAATCGGTCAGCCCGTTGTTCCCACCGAAGCCCATGTCGTTGCGGAAGAACGCCAGCATCAGCGCATAGGTCATCGCCTGCGTGATGATCGAGAGATAGACGCCGGTGACGCGCGAGCGGAAGGCGAACCAGCCGAAGACGAAGGCCAGCGCGCCCGGGACCAACAGCACCATGAGGCAGGCGAACCAGAACATGTCGAAGCCCCACCAGAACCAGGGCAGCGCATCCCAGTTCAGGAACACCATGAAATCGGGCAACAGCGGGTTGGCATAGACCCCGCGATCCCCGATCTCGCGCATCAGGTGCATGCCCATGGCATAACCGCCGAGCGCGAAGAACGCGCCATGGCCCAGCGACAGGATCCCGCAGAACCCCCAGACCAGATCGACCGCGAGCGCCAGCAGCGCATAGGTCAGGTACTTGCCCATCAGCGCCACGGCGAAAGAGGGCACATGCGCCGCACCGCCCGGCTGCACCATCAGGTTGCAGATCGGGACAAGGATCGCCGCGGTCAGCAGGATGGCGAGGAACAGCCAGCCCCTGCTATCGAGCGCGCGGACGATCATTGCTCCACCGCCCGGCCACGCAGCGCAAACATGCCCCGCGGGCGTTTTTGGATGAACAGGATGATGAAGACCAACACCAACACCTTGGCGAGCACCGCCCCGGCATAGGGTTCCAGGAACTTGTTGGCGACACCCAGCGTCATGGCGCCAGCCAGGGCGCCCCACAGGTTGCCGACCCCGCCGAAGACCACGACCATGAAGCTGTCGACGATGTAGCTCTGCCCAAGGTTGGGCGAGACGTTGCCGATCTGGCTGAGCGCGACGCCCGCCACCCCCGCGATCCCAGCACCAAGGCCGAAAGTCATGGCATCGACCCAGCCAGTGCGGATGCCCATTGAGGCCGCCATGCGCCGGTTCTGCGTGACCGCGCGCATCTGCAGGCCAAGCGGCGTCTTCTTCAGCACGATCAGCAGCGCGGCGAACACCGCGAGCGCGAAGATGATTATCCAAAGCCGGTTATAGGTGATCGTCATCTGGCCGACTTCGAAGGCGCCGGACATCCAGTCGGGATTGCCGACCTCGCGGTTGTTCGGCCCGAAGATCGAGCGCACGGCCTGCTGCAGGATCAGCGACACGCCCCAGGTCGCCAGCAGCGTCTCCAGCGGGCGGCCGTAGAGATGGCGGCAGATCCCGCGTTCGATCGCGACACCCACGCCGCCGGAGACGAGGAAGGCGAGCGGCAGCGCGATCAGCAGCGAGACGCCAAACAGTTCTGGCGCATTATTGCGGATGATCTCCTGCACGAAAAAGGTCGTGTAGGCGCCCAGCATGACCAACTCACCATGGGCCATGTTGATGATGCCCATGACGCCGAAACTGATGGCAAGCCCGATGGCCGCGAGCATCAGGACCGACCCGAGCGAGAGGCCCTGCCAGACATTCTCCGCCAGCCTCCACATGGCGCGCGTCCTCTCGACACCCTCCAGCGCCCGCACGGCGGCGGCGGCGACGGCGGCACTGGAGGATTGCGCCGCCTGGTTCAGGATACCCAGTGCCTCGGACCGTCCGGTGGCGGCGAGCGTGACGATGGCGTCGACCTGCTCCTCTTCGGCCCGGTCCGACCCGATGACCGCAGCGGCACGGGCAATGCGCAAGGCGGTGGCGATCCGCGCGTCCTCCTCAGCGTCGATCGCGGCATCCAGCGCCTCGATCTGCGCCGGATCGCGCGCCTCGAAGGCCGCCTCGGCCGCCGCGAGGCGCAGTGCGGGATCAGGGTTCCGCAAGCGCAGCTGCCCCAGCACCGCATCGACCTGCCGGCGCAGACTGTTGTTCATCTTGATCCGGCGGGTATCGCGCCGGCCAAGCTCCTGGATCCGCGCATTGGTAAAGGGGTCGTGGGCAAACTCGTCGCGCCCCTCTTCAACGACCAGCACCACCGCGCCGGTCTTGCGCATCTGCTCCAGATCGCCTGCGCCTAGCGCCTCCAGAATGGCGCCCGCGCGGGGATCACCGCTTGCCGCGATGGCGTCGATCACCTTGGCGCGATCGGCGAACTCGCCCTCGGGCAGGCTGGCGACCAGGTCCTCAAGCGACTGCGCCGCCGCAGGCAAAGCAGGGGCCACAATCAGCGCGAGGGCAAGAAGAAGGCAGCGGAACACGGCAACCTCGTAGGGTGGGTTTTCAACCCACCATCGGGTCAAGGCGGGGTCGGGCCCCGCACGACGAAGGTGGGGTCGAACCCCACCCTACGCGGGCGACCGTAGCCGCCCGCCCTGTGCTTAAGTGTCGGTCAGCCGATCAGTTGGCCACGCCGCCGCACTTGCCCGTCTCGGTGTTGAAGTTGCCGCAGCTCATGGGCTTGCGCCAATCTGCGATCAGCGGCGCGCTCTCGGGCAGGAAGTCCGACCAGGCATCGCCGACGACCAGACCCGGGGTCTGGCTCACCACCTCGAACTGACCATCGTCGAGGATCTCGCCGATCAGCACGGGCTTGGTGATGTGGTGGTTCGGCATCATCGCCGACAACCCGCCGGTCAGGTTCGGAACCGAGACGCCGATGATGCCGTCGATCACCGCATCGGCATCGGTGGTGCCGACTTTCTCGACCGCCTTCACCCACATGTTGAAACCGATATAGTGGGCCTCCATCGGGTCGTTGGTCACCTCGTCCTCATCGCCCATGAACTCGAGCCAGGCGTCGATGAAGGCGTCGTTTTCGTCGCTCTCCACGCTCATGAAGTAGTTCCAGGCGGCAAGATGGCCGACCAGCGGCGCGGTATCGAGACCGGCGAGCTCTTCCTCACCCACCGAGAAGGCAACGACGGGGATATCGGTGGCCTCAATGCCCTGGTTGCCGAGTTCCTTGTAGAACGGCACGTTGGCGTCGCCATTGATGGTCGAGACCACGGCGGTCTTCTTGCCGGCCGAGCCGAACTCTTTGATATCGCTCACGATCGTTTGCCAGTCGGAGTGACCGAACGGCGTGTAGTTGATCATCATGTCTTCTTCGGCGACGCCGTTGTCCTTCAGGAACTGCTCAAGGATCTTGTTGGTTGTGCGCGGGTAGACATAGTCGGTGCCGGCCAGCACCCAGCGCTCGACGCCCTGGTCCATCAGATACTCAACGGCGGGGATCGCCTGCTGGTTTGGCGCGGCGCCGGTGTAGAAGACATTCCGCTGGCTCTCCTCGCCCTCGTACTGCACCGGGTAGAACAGGATCGAGTTCAGCTCCTCGAAGACCGGCAGCACCGATTTGCGGCTAACCGAGGTCCAGGCGCCGAACACGACGTCGACTTCCTCGACCTCGATCAGTTCGCGGGCCTTCTCGGCAAACAGCGGCCAATCCGAGGCGGGGTCGACGACCACGGCCTCCAGCGGCCGGCCGAGCAGACCGCCCTTCTCGTTCTGCTGCTCGACGAGCATCAGCATGACGTCCTTGAGCGTGGTCTCCGAGATCGCCATGGTGCCGGAGAGCGAATGCAGGACGCCCACCTTGATGGGCTCGCCTTCCTGGGCAAGCGCGGGGGCGGCGGTCAGTGCGGTGGCGGTGAGCAGAGCGGTCAGGCTGCGCTTTATCATCATGTTTTTCTGTCCCGGTGTGATGTGCGATGCCCAGGGTAAAGCAATTGGCGTGCCACAAAGACGCCCTACGCCTTTCTACCACTTTACGCGTGAATTAGTACTTAAGTGCCATCAAATATGCCGTAAAAGGCAGCAGACTCTATCGTCTGCCTGTAGTTCGGGCGGCGGTAAGCACACCGATTAATCACTTTACACCTGAACGACATCGCTGCGCGTTTTCAGCCCCGCGCCTGTACCCGCCGCATGATCTCGTCGGGATCAATGGCGTGATCACCATCGTCATCGCGGTCGTCGCCGCGTCCCTCGGGCAGCAGCATCATTGCCAGACCGACGACCAGCATCAGCACCCCGATGGCAATACTCTTGCCACCATGGCTGAGCGTCGCCCGCGGCGTCAGGTCGACGTAGCCGATGCCCGGCGCGGCAATGGCGCTCAAGCGGTCGCCCACTCGGCCCCTCTGGTAGCGGGCATAGCTCACCGGGGCGAGGGCTTCCACCCGACCGTCTTCGCCGAGATAGCTCACCTCGAAAAGATACCGCCGCATCAGCGTGTCGAGGCTCTGGACACGCAGCACCTGCTCGCCATCGCGAGAGACAGCGACCGATCCGCTCGCGCGCCCGCTTTTCGGCCTCGGCTCGACCCGCTTGCCGTCGATCCGCACCGTGGTCTCGGCCCCGCTTCGGGCAAGGCGCACCCCGTCCATCACCGTCGTGACATGTTCGCCGCCGAGATAGGCACCCAAGCCCATGATGAGCCCACCGAAGAGCTTCCCCACCAATCCCATCGCCATGCGCACCCCACTAGATCGCGCCGCAGAAAATACTGCAAGGGCGCGTCGTCCCAGATCGGGAAGGCGATTATGCGGCAGGGCGGTCCAGTGGTGAGGTGCGCCTCAACAGCCTCAGTGGGGCGACATCTTCGGCTCGACAGTAACGCCGACCCATGTGTCCGTGGCGTCCATCCCAGCAAATGCCCGGATCCAAAAAGGGCCCCGGTGGCCACCTGACACCATCGTCGCTGCCTCCGATGAAACCACGGGACGCCGGGAAGCCTTTGCCCTAGGGTGAGCACGCCGGCAACGACCGGCAGACAAGCTGGGAGGAATGACTATGGCGCAGGTCATGCGGGCCATCACGCTCAAGACGGCGGCGGCGGATGTCTGGGAGACCATCGGCGGTTTTCAGGCACTGCCCGACTGGCACCCCTGGGTCGCAACCTCGACCAAGGAGGAGATCGGCGGCGCGGAACACCGCAGGCTCGGCCTCGAAGGCGGCGGCGAGATCCTGGAGAAGCACTGGGGCACGGGGCCCATGTCCTATGCCTATGACATCACCGAAAGCCCGCTGCCGGTGGCCGACTACCGGGCCATGCTCTGCATCACCTCGACCGGCGCCGGTGCCTCGACCGTGGTGTGGATGGCCTGCTTCACGCCCACCGCCGACGACGCCGAGGACGTGATCGGCGGCATTTTCGACGCCGGCGTGAAATCACTGGCCGAGCGCTTTGGGCACTGAGGCCAGGACCTAGGTGAGGATCACGATCGGCGTTGGCGATATCGAGCGGACCGGCTGGCACCGGTGGCATAACTTCGGTGAGGACCTCTGGCGGGCACTAGTCGACGAGCGACGTGTGCGGACCGAGGCGCTCCGACGCGATATGGATCAGCCCGTGAAGGTGCTGACGGCCGACCTGCCGGCACGCCTCGCTGGCCGCGTCAGCCGGCGCATTTCTGCGCTGCTCGCCGATCATTGCATGAGCGACGAGGTCGAGGTCTCGTGCGACGGGACCACGGCTGACTGACCTCGACTCGCGGCGACGGCCGGCAGACAGAGGTTGCTCGGCGACAGTGCAGACCTGCGCCTACTACGCTCGTCAGCCGGTCTGGCGGCGCTACCTGACGTCGGTTCGTTACGGAGACGTTTCCCATGAAAACCCTGTCCGAGACCCGTGCCCATGGCGGGGTTCAAGGCGTCTATGTCCACCCGTCGCGCGCCTGCGGCTGCGACATGACCTTCGCCGTTTATCTCCCGCCAGCCGGCGAGGCGGGCCCGGTGCCCTGCCTCTGGTACCTCTCGGGCCTGACCTGCACGCATGAGAACGCGATGACCAAGGCCGGGGCACAGCGTTGGGCCGCCGAGGCCGGGCTGGCGCTGGTCTTCCCCGATACCTCGCCAAGGGGCGAAGGCGTTGCCGATGACGCGGCCTTCGACCTCGGTCAGGGCGCGGGCTTCTATGTCGATGCGACCGAAGACCCCTGGGCCGATCACTTCAACATGCGTGAATACGTGACCGAGGAGCTACAGACCCTGGTCTCGACCGAGTTCGGGATCGACGAGGCGCGCCAAGGGATCACCGGCCATTCGATGGGCGGCCACGGCGCCCTCACGCTGGCGATGGCTTTCCCCGATCTCTACCGCTCGGTCTCGGCCTTCTCGCCCATCGCCAATCCGTCGGCCTCGGACTGGGGCATGAAGCAGCTTGGCGCTTATCTCGGCGGCGATGCATCGGTCTGGCGCGCCTATGACGCATCGGTCCAGCTGGCTGAAACCGGCTGGGGAGGCGAGATCCTGGTCGATCAAGGCAGCGACGATCAGTTTCTCCCGTTGCTCAAGCCCGAGGCCTTGGCCGGCGCGATGGCCGCGACCCGCACACCGGGCGCCTTCCGCATGCAGGCGGGATACGATCACAGCTATTTCTTCGTCGCCTCCTTCATGGAGGACCATGTGAACTGGCACGCTGATCGTCTCTAGGCGCCCGAGCCCGAGGTACGTGGTGCTGTGGCGCCATGCCGCGCCTGTCTCATCCTGCGCCGCACCACGGAACTGAGTAGGCGGAGCCGCCCGAAATGCGCTACGTTGGTCGTGGGCCAACGGGTGGCTGGACCAGATCGGATGACATCTCAATCGGCATTGCCGATGCACGCAGGACGCTCCGCCGCGCGCGCCACCGGCCGTGGCGCGGGGCGCCAGCGTGCTGTGTGCATGACGCCTTTGCGCTGGCTCTTCGTCGCTGGTTTTGCAGCGCTGGTGGTGCCCCTTGCCGGATGCGACGAAACCGACCGTATCGCCTTTGACGAGCAGATGGCCGAGGGCCGCGCCGCGGAGATCGCCGGCGATAAGGCCGCGGCGCGCGAGGCCTATCACCGCGCCGTCGCGCTCGACGAGGATTCGGCCATCGCCCATGTCGCGCTCGGCGAATTGGCCGAGCGCGAGCGACTGTGGCGCCCCGCACTCAATCACTACTACCGCGCCACCCGGTCGACCAATCCGGGGCCCGCGCCGTTCCTGCACCTCGCGCGCCTCAATGCCGAACGCGGCGCGCTGGAGCAGGCGCTGCGTTACGTGATTGCCGCCTATCGCTTCGTCCCGAATGACGCGGCGGTGCTGAGCCAAAAGGCGATCCTGCTTGGCCGTGTCGGCCTCAGCGAAGCCGCCGTCAGCAACGCCGAGGCCGCATTGGCCCTCGCGCCGCGCGACGTGTCGGCCACGCTTGCCTATGTCCGGCTGCGGATCGCGCGAGACGGGCCCGATAAGGCGCTGCAGGCCCTCTCCCGGCTGGCCGGTCGCGATGATCCTGACGTGGTGGCGCTCGCGCTCGATCTGCTCGACCGCCTGGGACGACCAGACGAGGCGATCGATCAGCTGCGCGCCCGCGTCGCAATGTGGCGCAACCTGGCACGGGCCGACGGTGTGGCAGACACAGCCTGGCGGACCCTCCGCGAACCGCTGGTGCTCGACCTCGCTGAGCGGCAGCTCCGTGCCGGCGATCTGACGGGCGCCACGGCGACGCTGTCGCGCTGGCTGGAGGTCGATCCCGAGGCGATGGGCGTGCTCGACCGGTTGGTGGATCTGGTCTTTGTCGACCGCGGTCTTGCCGAGGCGGAGGCAGTCTTGGCGCAGGCCGTCGCCCGCGCACCGCTGCCACCGACGCCGCCGCAGGGTTTGTTCACGGCAGGCTCCGATCCCGTTTTGCAAGAGCGAGAACTGCGCGTCGCCCGCTTTGCCCAGCTACGGGCACGCCTGCTCGTTATGGCGGGGCGAACCGCCGAGGCCGCGACCCTGATCGAGGCACCCGGCGTCGCCGAGGGCCTGACAGCGCTCAGGACCGATCTCATCCTATCCAAGGCGCGGCACTGGCACGCCGCGGGCTATCCCGACCGCGCGCTCTCCATGCTGGCCGCACTGGTCCTTGACCGAGCGCATGAACCGGCCGCGGCCCGTGCCTTCGTCGATCATGCCCTTGTCACCGGAGAGGTGGAGGCAGCGCATGAGATCCTGGATCGGGCCATCGTGATCCATGGCGCCGCCAGGGCCCCAGCCGAAACACTGGTCGCCATGGCAGATCTCGAGGCGGCGCTCGGAAATGCCCGAAAGGTGGCGGCGCTCTATGATACCTCGCTGGCGCGCGCTGCGGCCGATCCCGCAACGCTCGCCGGGGTGATCCGCTTCGAGTTCAGCCTCGGACAGTCAACCGCGGCGCGGAAGCGAAGCAGCGCGGCCCTCCGCGACCGGCCGTTCAGCCCCGAATTGCTGGAGACCGAGGTCGGTATCCGCCTCGCCGCGGGTCAGGTGGCACCGGCACGCCGGCTGATCCGCAAGGCGGCCGCCGATGCGAAGGCGCGCGGCGACCGCATGCCGATGCCATCGCTCGCCGTCGACATGGCCCTCGCCTCGGCCAGGGCCGGTGACGATCCCGCCGCGCAGATCACGGCGCTGGCGCGCATGCTCATCGAGGACCCTGACTGCACAGCGCCCGCCATCGCCGAGAACGCCGCGCTCCGCGCCCTGGCCATTCTGCGCGGCATGGGCGGCGACACACAGCGATTGCAGGATGACCTGCGCCAGATCGCGGAGACCGCGATCCAGCGTGCACCGGGCCTGCCGAGCGGCTGGCGCCTCATGGCCGCGCTGCAGGTCGACAGCAATGCCGCACTCAACGTTCTCGACCAGGGCCTGACACGCACCGCGCAGACGGCGCCGCTCCGCGAAGACCGGGCAAGCCTGCTCGAGGCGCTCGGTCGCACCGACGATGCGCTCGCCGAGCGCCGGCTGCTCTTCGCCCATGACCCCGCCTCGCGCCGGGCGGTGAACAACTATGTCAGCCTCGCGCTTGAGGCAGAGACGCTGAACACCCGGCGCCTCGACGATCTCGCGGCCCTGGCCGAGCGGCTGCAGGGAGCGGCTACCCCGCACTTTCTCGACACGCTCGGCTGGTTGGCCGTGCTCTCTGGCGACGATGCCCGCGGCCTCGCCCTTCTCGAACAAGCGGCCGACGCGCTGCCCGATAGCGCGCTTGTGCATTACCATCTCGGGATCGCCCAAGGTCGCCTGGGTCGGATTGAGGCATCCAAGGCAACAATGAGGCAGGCGCTGTCGCTCGACAGCCACAAAGTCTTCAGATACCACGACTATGCCGAGCGACTGATCAACGACCGGTTGCGCACAGCTGACGACCCATATCCGAAGCCATGATGGCGGGCCGCCGAACGAGATGCGCAACAAAGCGATAAGTGTCAGCGCCGATGTATGAACGTTTTTATCAGCTGAACGCCCGACCGTTCCTGACCGTGCCTGACCCGAGCTTTCTGTTCTGGTCGGAGGGGCACGAACTTGGCTACACGATGCTGCGCTATGGTCTTGAGACCCGGGCGCTGATCACCGTGATCACCGGCGAGATCGGTGCCGGCAAGACGACGCTGCTCCGCCACATGATGAACGACCTGCCCGAGGACGTGACCATGGGTCTCGTCTCCAACATGCAGGAGGGGCGCGGCGACCTCTTGCACTGGGTGATGATGGCGCTGGACCAGGACTTCGACGACGAGCCCTATGTGAAGCTGTTCCGCCGCTTCCAGGATTTCGTGATCTCCCGCTATGCCGACGGGCGGCGCGTGATGGTGGTGATCGACGAGGCACAGAACCTGTCGGTCAAGCAGCTGGAAGAGCTGCGCATGCTGTCGAACATCAATGCCGACCGCGATGAGCTGCTGCAGATCGTGCTGGTGGGCCAGCCGCAGCTGCGCGACCTGCTGGCGCGGCCCGAGTTGACGCAGTTTGCGCAGCGCATCGCCGCCGATTTCCACCTGCCCCGCCTCTCGGCCGATGACACGGTGTCCTACATCAATCACCGGCTCGAGGTGGCGGGTGGGCGCTGGCAGGTCTTCCCGCCCAAGACCTGCCATCTCATCCACGAGGTCACCGGCGGCGTCCCGCGGCTGATTAACATCCTCTGCGATCTCGCCCTGGTCTACGGCTTCTCAAGCGAGCGTGAGGTGATCGACGAGGACCTTTTGTGGGAATTCCTGTCCTCGATCCGTCGACATGGGATATATGCGCACCTGTCGGGGCGGGGCATGCCGCCGAAACTTGTGGCGTCCGGCGAGGGGGCGCTTGGCGAGGCACGTCCCGGCAGCGCAGGCCCGCGCGACGGGGCCGGCTTTTAGCGTGCCGGTGTCTAAAAGCGGCGCAGGCCCGAATATCGGGCGCGCCCATGGTGACGAAAGGGCGGGGATCGCGAGCCCGCGCCTGCGGTGGTGGAGAATGGGCCGGATGCCTCGAACCCGGGTGGTGTAGGGCAGGCTTTCTGGGCGCGCTGACGCCCGCGTGACAGGGATCCCTCGGGGGAGGGGGCTGACCATGAACGATACCGAACGTCCGATCGATCTGCGCGACTATATCGACGCGGTTCTGCGGCGGTGGCTGCTTTTTGTGGTGCTGGTGCCGATCTTCGGGCTGGGCGGCATCATGGTCGCCTATGTGCTGCCCCCAGTCTATGAGGCCCGCGCTAGGATCCTGGTCGAGAGCCAGGCGATCTCGTCAGATCTCGTTCAATCGACCGTCACCTCCAACGCGGCCGAGCGGCTGCGCGTGATCGAACAGCGGCTGCTCACGCGGCGTAACCTGTTGCAGGTCATCGAGGATCTCGATCTCTTCCGGGACGAGATCGGGATGACACCGACCGAAAAAGTCGACACGCTCCGCTCCGGCACCCGGATCGCGCCCATCGTCACCGGGCGTGGCCGCGATGTGACGGCGTTTACGATTACCTACAAATCCTCCAGTCCCGACCAGGCGGCCGCGGTCGTCAACGAGTTCGTCTCGCTGTCGCTGGAAGAAAACGTGCAGGCGCGCAGCCGGCGCGCCGCAGAGACCAAGGACTTCTTCGCCTCGCAGGCGGATCGCCAGCTAACCGAGCTGCTGGATCTCGAAGAGGCCATCGCCAAGTTCAAGCAGGACAACGCGCTGTCCTTGCCAGGATCCTTGCGGTTCCGGGAGGAAGAGCTCTCCGCACTCCAAAGTTCGATGTTTGATCGTGAGCGCGAGCTTTTGCAGTTGGAGGAATCGCGCCGCCAGCTGCAGCTGACGCTGGAGAACGGGATCAGCATCGAGAGCGTGATCGACCAGCTGTCGGATCAGCAGCGCGAACTGCGCGAGCTTGAGCGGAACCTGATCGTGAAGCGCGCGGTCTTTGCCGAGAGCCATCCGCAGATCCGCTCGCTGCAAGCACGCATCACGGCGCTGGAGGCAGCACTGGGGCCCGAGGCGCGCGTCAGGGCCGAGGAGTTGATCGCCAACCGTCGCGGCGAACTGGAGCGTGAGCTGGCGCTCGTCGCCAACCGCCGCGCCCTGCTCGAAAAGCAGCAGTCCGACGCGATCGACAAGCAGTCCGAGCTTCGCGAGGCGATCGGCAAGGCACCCGAGGTCGAGATCGAGCTCGCGGCGCTGGAGCGTCGCTATGCGGGCCTCACGGCGCAGTATGAGGAAACCCGCAACAAGCTCGCCTTTGCCCAGACCGGCGAGGAGTTGGAGGTCAATCGGCAGGCCGAGCGGTTCGAGGTGATCGAGCAGGCCGAACAGCCGACGACGCCCATCGCGCCCAACCGGCGCCTGATCGCGGCGACGGGCTTTGCCGGTGGCATCGCTGCGGCGTTCGCGCTGATCATCTTTGCCGAGCTGATGAACCAGAGCGTGCGCACCGCCTCCGACCTCGAGCGGACGCTAAACCTGCGCCCCGTGGTCACGATCCCCTATATCGAGACCGAGCAAGAGGTGCGAAAACGCGTCTGGCGCCTTCGGATCGCCATCCTGACCGTGCTCGTGCTTGTGCCAAGCGCGCTCTACGCGATCGACCAGCACTACATGCCGCTGCAGCTTCTGGTGGAGCGCGTGCTGGAACGCACGGGGCTGATGAATTTCCTTGAGATCGTGCGCGAGCGGCTGGCCAGATGACCGCCAAGCGACGGATGAACGACTGCGCTGCGGCGTCGATGTTAATGTCGATGCCGATGTTGGCGACAGCCAAGACTGGGGAGCGGGGCCAATGGTCGAACGCCTGAAAGACGCGATTACCAAGGCCCGGGCCCGCCGTGACGGCAGCGTCGGCGCCCCCTTGGGCCTGCACGCAAACGCCGGCCTCGCTGGCACCGCCGCGGCACCGCCCTCGCCCGCCGCGCAAGTGGATGAACTCTGGGCCAATCTGGCCGAGTTGCCGATCGACGCCGACCGTATGCGGCGCGAGCGGATCGTCGCCTTCCAGAAGACCGATCCTAGCCACGTCACGTTTGACGTGCTGCGCACCCGCCTGCTGAAGGTGATGCGCGAGAACGGCTGGACCAGGCTTGCCATCACCTCGCCCACCAAGGGTTGCGGCAAGACGGTCATCACGATGAACCTCGCCTTCTCGCTGTCGCGCCATCCGAACTTCAAGACCATGCTGATCGACATGGACCTGAAGGCACCGCGCATCGCCTCGGTGCTGGGGGCCACGGGCAAGCGCCAGATCTCATGGTTTCTCTCCGGCCAGACCGCGCCCGAGACCTATATGAACCGCATCGGTGAAAACCTGGCTGTGGCGCTGAACAACACGCGCGTGCGCGACAGCGCCGAGCTGATCGAGAACCCCACGACCGAAGCCTCGATCGCCCATGCCCAACGGCGCATGCGCCCCGAGATCACGCTGTTCGACCTACCACCGATGCTGGTGAACGACGATGCGCTCGCCTTCACCTCCGTGGCCGATTGCGTGATGCTGGTGATCTCGGCGGGCGAAAGCCGCGCCGCCGATATCGACGAGTGCGAGCGGTTGCTCTCGGCCAATACCAATTTCCTCGGCATCCTGCTTAACAAGCACCGCGACCCGCGCCGCGACCCCTACGCCTACGGCTACGGGTATGGCTATGGCGGCTACGGCTATGGCGGCGGGGGCGGCTACGGCAACGAGAAGGGCTGAGGCTGGCTCACCTCGACCCCTCCCGGTTCCGCCGCCGCCTCTCCGGACGCGGTGTCTGGCCGCGCAGCGCGAGCGGTCGCCCGGGCGGGCCTCGCGCTGCTCCCGCCATCTCTGTTGCGCCCCTCTGTTGCGCAGTGGCGTCACTTACCCCGCGAAAGACACGCACCATGCGGGCATGTCTGCCCTTTGCATGGGCAACCGAGCCCCTGATGCTGTTATTGGCCACGGTCGTTCCAGGAGGGTCTTCGCATGCGCCTGCCGCTCGTCGTTTTGCTCATGCTCGTCTTTGCCCTGCCACTTCCGGCAGTCGCGCAGTCGTCCGACGAGGCGGAGGCCGATGATGGCCCGCGCGTTGACAATGCCTTCGTGCTCCGCCCGGGCGATATCCTCAGCGTTTCGGTGCTCGAAGACGCCAACCTGAACCGTCAGTTGCTGGTCCGCCCGGACGGCAAGATCTCGATGCCGATCGCCGGCACCATCGACGCGGCCGGTAAAACACCCGAGCAGATCCAGCGCATCATTCTGGCAAGGCTCGCGCGCGATTTCATCACGCCGCCCACGGTGGACGTCTCGCTCTCCTCCCTCGGCCTGGCAAACCAGCAGCGCCAGCAAAACGATGTCATCGAGGAAGAGGAGCTCGAGGCCGGGCAGGTCTTTGTCATCGGCCAGGTGAGCCGCCCGGGCCCTGTGCCCTTCGATCTCGAAAAACCCTTCGACGTGCTGCAGGCGCTCGCCATCGCCGGTGGTGTGAGCCCCTTCGCCGCAGTCAGCCGCATCCAGATCCGCCGTCGCGGCGATGCCGGTGAGGAGATCACGCTCTTTGACTACGAGCTGATCGAGGACGGCGTGATCGGCGAGATCATCACGCTGGAGGATGGCGACGTCATCGTCGTGCCAGAGCGCGGCCTCTTCGAATGATCCAGGCACGATCCCGCCGCGCCGTCGGCAGCGGGGTCCAACGGCCATCGCCCCGCACGGCCGGCAGACCACACGCGCGCCGCGGTGCTGCAGCGCGCCTGCTCGCCTTCGCGTTGGTGGGGGCGACGGCGTTACCCGCGACGGCGACGGCGCAGGACTGGTCGCTTACCGGGCGTTTCGCTCAGGGCTTCTCCGCCGAAACCAACCGCACCCTCGATAATGAGGGGGATGACACGAGCTTTGGCTCGACGACCACCCTCGGTCTCGAAGCGGCCTACCTGACACCGCGCACCCGTTGGGGGCTCTCGACCGGAGTTGCCCTTCGCGCCTTTACCGGCGGCGACAGCGACGAAGATGTCGACATCGCCTCGCCACGGCTGAACGGTTCGGTGGCGCATGTCGGTATCGGCTGGCGATTGACGGGCAATGCCTCGTTCCGCCGGTCGAACACGAGCTTCAATTCGATCGCGGATGCCGTGGAGTTTCCGATCGATCCAGGCGGCGGAGATGGTGGCGGCGATGGGGGTGGCGGTGATGGCGGCGGCGACGCAGGTGGCGGTGATGGTGGCGGCGGCGATGGTGGGGGGGGCATCGGCACCGATATCGTCTCTGACGAAGACGCGACGCGCACCGACATCAGCTTTGCGACGGGCCTAACACTGAACCTGACGCAGCTCGACACGGTGTCCTTCAATTTCGGCAGCAGCATCGTGCGCTTCTCCGAGAACGACGCCGATCTGGAGCCTTCGACCTCGTTCTTTGGCGGTGCCAACTTCAGCCGTCGCCTGACGCAGCGCACCTCGCTGAATACCGGGCTGTCGCTGCGCCAGTTCCAGATCGATGACGAGCGCAACACCAGCAGCATCGGGTTCACGGCGCAGGCCGGCATCAGCCGCCAGGTCAGCCCGCGCATGTCAGCGTCCTTCAGCGCGGGTGCCACGCTGTCGCGGATCGAGCGTGATGCCTTCGGTATTCTCCCGGCCGAGACGACCACCACGATCAGCCCGTCGGGCACGGCCTCGATCACCTATCAGGAAGGCGAGACCCGCATCGGCCTGTCGCTGACACAAGCTGTGACGCCGGATTCCGATGGCGACATCAACGACCGGACCTCCATCGGCTTCAGATTCTCGCAGCCGATCAACCGGACGCAGTCCGTCTCGCTCTCCTCGGGGTTATCGCGGAGCAGCAGCACCGACGGCGATGGCGATAGCGGCACGGATATCGGCTTCGAGGTGTCGCCGTCCTACTCGATCCGGCTGACCGAAGACTGGCAGGCCTCGGTTTCGTACCGTTTCCGTCTCGGTAACGACGACAACGGTACGGCAATCTCCAACGGCGTGTTTCTCAACGTCTCACGCCCGCTCGTCTTATACTAAGACGGTTGGCACTCGTTTGCCGAGTTGCGGCATGATACGCAGTGAGGCGTTAGGTGTGCCGGCCCAATAGCCGGGCGAACGGGGTTGTATGGCAGACGGCAGCAGGCAGGACGAGGTAGCTGAGGCGGCGGTCAGGCCCGTGCCGGCCGCCGGCAGCCGCGGCGCGCGCGGCCTGTCGGTCAACACGCTGCCCGGCCTTGCCGTGATCTTCGATGCCGCGGCGATCATGGTCTCGGGCAGCCTCTGTTATTTCGGGCTGATCGACTACCACCCGGTCACGCTCGAGTATTTCGTCTTCGGCATCGCCTTTGTCACCTTTGCGACCGTGGTGCTGCTGTCGCGCGCCGACATGTACGAGATCGACGCGTTGATGCGCCCGGTCAGCCGGTCGGACTATCTGATCGTGGCGGTCGTCACGGCCTTCCTGCTGTTCCTGACGATGGTCGTCAGCCTCAAGGTGCAGGACATCTATCCGCTCGAATGGCTGATCGCCTTCGTCAGCTCGGCGATTGTGACGCTGATCCTGATCCGCATGGTGGGCGCGCGCGTGCTGAAATGGTTGGGGCGGGTCGGCCTTGTCGGGCGACGGCTCGTCGTTCTTGGCACCGGGCGACAGGCCGAGCAGTTTCTCCGCCGCATCACGACCATCCGTCCCTATTTCACGCAGGTGGCCGGGTTGTTTGCGTCCACCTCGCCCACGGATCTCACCGAAGTCGAAGGGCACCGGGTGCTCGGCGGCTTCAAGGACATGCTCTGCTATGTGCGCGAGGAGCGGGTCGATGACGTCGTCATAGCCTTGCCCTGGTCCGAGGAGCAGTTGGTCGGCGACACGCTGGAGGAGCTCCGCGAACTGCCCATCAACGTGGCGATCTCGACCGATCTGGTGGGCTATCGTCTCGCGTTCCGGCCGGTGATGGGCGCGGCCTCGCAGCTGCCGGTGTTCGAGGTTGTGCAGCGCCCGATCTCGGGCTGGTCCTTCCTGCTGAAGACGCTGGAGGATTATGTGCTGACCGCGCTGATCCTGATCCTGCTGTCGCCGATGCTGATCCTCGTGGCGCTCGCCATCAAGCTCGACAGCCCGGGCCCGATCCTGTTCCGGCAGAACCGGCTCGGCTTCAACAACAAGGAATTCCAGATCTATAAATTCCGCTCAATGTACCACAAAGAGATCCCGGAATCGGTGACTCAACAGGCGACTAAAGGCGACCCGCGCGTGACCCGCATCGGGCGCCTGATCCGCCGGACGTCGATCGACGAACTACCGCAGCTTCTGAACGTCCTCGAAGGGACCATGTCGCTGGTCGGGCCACGGCCACATGCCGTTGACCATAACGAGGATTACGGCCGCCGTATTCGTGGCTACTTTGCCCGGCACAAGGTGAAGCCAGGAATTACCGGCTGGGCACAGGTCAATGGCCTCAGGGGCGAGACCGACCACCTCGACAAGATGGAAGCGCGCGTACAGCATGATGTCTTCTACGCCGAGAACTGGTCGCTGCTGTTCGACCTGCGCATCCTGGCTCAGACGCTCTTCGTCGTGTTGTTCCAGAAGAATGCCTACTGAGAATGTGAGCGCGGCGAAGACCGGCCACTACCGTGCAGTCCTTGCTTCGCTTGGGATGGGTGCGTATCTCAAAACAACTAATTGCCTAGGGGAAGTGGCATGACGTCTTTGAAAGCCGGCGGCTCGCGACGGGTTCTCGCGCTCTGTCTCGCGGTCACGATGGGTCTGGCGGCCTGCGACAGCGTCGAAGACCGGATCGAGGAGCACCTGAGCAGGGCACAGGAGCTCACCATCGATGGTGAAGCCCAAAAGGCGATCATCGAGTATCGCAATGTACTGCAGCTGAAGGGCGACCATGTCGAAGCCCGCCTCGGCATCGCCCAGCTGCTGGAGGAGCAAGGCAACTTCCAGGCCGCGATTGGCCATTACCTCGTCGCCGTCGACAACGATGGCGGCAATGTTGAGGCACGCGTCCGCCTTGCGCAGTACATGCTGATCACCGGTCAGCTCGACCGCGCGCTCGAGCTTTCCGAGCAGGCCTACGAGCTGCAGCCCCGCGATGCGGACGTGCTCGCCGTGCGCGGTTCGGTCGCCTATCAGATGGATGAGCGGGAGTTTGCCGTCGAGCTTGCCTCGCGCGCCGTCGAGATCGAGCCCACGCATCCCTCCGCCAATGTCGTGCTGATCACCGACCGGGTGGACAATCAGGATATCGAGACCGCGCTCGCCATGAATGATGGCGTGCTGGAGGTGCATGGCGACGATCTCTCGCTCCAGCTTCTCAAGCTGCGCCTGCTTGAGATTGCCGGTCGGCCCGACGCCGCGCTCGGCCAGCTCGAGCTCATTGTCGACAGCTTCCCCGATGTAACGAGCGCCCGTCGCGCCCTCGCCGCGCAATATCTGCAGCGCGGCGATCTCGACAAATCCGAGGCCCAGTTCCGCGCCATTGTCGATCAGGCGCCCGATGAGCTGCCGGCCAAGCTCGACGTGGTGCGTTTCATCTACCAAACGCAGGGAACCGAGGAGGCCGTGACAGAGCTGCAGGCGATGTCGGAAGCCGCGGAAGAGCCCTGGCCCTTCCAGGAGGCGCTGGCACAGCTCTTCGAAGAGAGCGGCCAACCCGAGAAATCGCGCGCCCTGATGACCGAGATCGTCGACTCGGGCAGCGGCAACGTGCTGAGCGCCAAGGTCAAGCTGGCCCAGTACCGTTTGGCCGACCGCGAGATCGCGGATGCCGAGGTCCTGATCGACGAGGTGCTGGCCTCGGACACGCAGAATGTCGACGCCCTGGCGATGCGTGGGGCACTCCAGCTTGACCGCGATCAGTACGAGGACGCCATCGAGACGCTGCGCGTGGCCCTCGCCAACCAGCCCGACGATGTGCGCCTGCTACTGCTCTCGGGTCGGGCGCACCTGCTGAACGGCAACGACGCGCTCGGCGCAGACCAGCTCGCCACGGCGACGCGCGCGTCTGAGTATAGCCCGGCCATCACTCAGGAATATGTGCGCTACCTGCTGCAGCGCAGCCGCGTCGATGCCGCCGAGGCGGTGCTGGGCGAGGCCGCGCGCCGGCACCCGGACAACAGCATCCTCCTCTCGGCGCTCGCCGAACTGCGTCTGCGCCAACAGGACTGGGGCGGCGCCGAAGCGGTGGCGGCCCAGCTCCGCGAACTTCAGGATGGTGGCACCACGGCGGAGCAGGTGCTCGCCGCATCGCTGTCGGGCCAGCAACGTTTCGCCGAAAGTGCCGAGATCCTGCGCGGCCTCTCGGGCGACAATCGTCAGACCGGCTCGACACTGCCCGCGCTCGTCCAGAACCTCGTCGCGGCCGACCGTGGCGACGAGGCGCGCTCGACCGTCGAACAGACGCTCGCTGCCGATCCCGACAATTTCCAGGCCCGCATGCTGGAGGCATCGCTGGCGCAGTCGAACCAGGGCGCCTCGGCCTCGATCCAGCTGTTCGAGCAGATCCTCGACGACTTCCCCGACCGGGCCGAGATCTACTTCATCATGTATCGCATCCGCATCGCCCAGGAGCGGGTGGATGACGCGATGGCGCTGTTGAAGACCGGCGTCGAGCGGACTGAGAACACCCGTCTCCGTCTGCTGCTGGCCAGCGAGAAGGAGCGGCAGGGCGCCTTCGACGACGCAATCGCCGAGTATGAGGCGATCTTCGAGGCCGAGCCGCAGTCGCTGATCGCGGCGAATAACCTCGCCAGCATGCTGTCGGTGCATCGCAGCGACGACCCCGGGCAGCTGGAGCGCGCCGTGCGGATAGCCAAGCGGTTGCGCGGCACCGAGGTACCCGAGATGCAGGACACGCTTGGCTGGACCCTCTATCTGGGTGGCGAGTACCAGGAAGCGCGCAGCGTGCTGGAGGAGGCGGTCGAGGGCCTGCCAAACAACCCTTACGTCAACTACCACCTCGGCATGACCTACAGCGCACTCGAGCTGACCGAGGAGGCGCGCCAGCATCTGGACCGCGCCCTCGAACTCGCCCAGGGAACACCCTTCCCCCATACCGACAAGGTGCGCGCGGCGCTCGAGAACTTGCCCGCACCGGAGGCCGGGTCAGGCCAGTGATCCGCACGGCGGCCGGCGCGCTGATCGCGGCGTCGGCTCTCTCGCTCGGCGCGGCGCCCACGCTGGCCTGCCCAAAGTTCGACGCGACCCATGTGCCGCCGCTGACCCTGGGCCAGCCTGACGACCCGACCCACCGGGAGGATCAGACACTCGACACGACCACAGGCGGCCCCGTCGATCTTGAGGCATGCCGCAACATGCCCGATGAGATCGCGGGCCATGTGACCGAGACGGCTCAGATCAGCGTCGTGATCGACCGCTACAATACGCATGACCTGCTGCTGCGGGTCAATTCCGGTTGCGACAGCGTACTGCTTGTGAACGATGCGCGTGGCCGCTGGCTGTTCGACGATGACAGCAATGGCGCCATGGACGCCTCGATCGTCATCGAGCGACCGCTGGAGGGTTCTTACGACATCTGGGTCGGCGATTTCGAGGGGCAGAGCTGCCCGGCCGAACTGTTGATGACGCTAGAGCCGCGGGGCGAGCGTTAGCCGACCCGGTGCTGGCTCGGCTTCCTGCAGGTCATGCCGCGATGGCAGCGCCGAGGGCGGCGGGATCGACCTCTATCCAACGGCCGCGATCATAACGATGCGCCATACGCCCGCTGTCATCCATCGCATGGAGCGAGAGCCAGCCGTTATCGAACAGGTTGCGAACGCTGTCGTACTTGTCGAGGATCCGGCTGATCTCCACCGTCGGTGCTTCGATGACCACGGCCAGGCGCACCGGTTCGTGCCGCGCAGCCTCACCATCATGCACCGACTGCCAGGGCAGGCCCGCGCGCAGGTTGCCGCCATTGCCCTCGACCACGCCGATACCGCCGGTCACATTGTGCAGAAGCTTGTTGCCGGCGCCAAACGCCTCGGGCGCCACGGTCGAGCCGTGGTACTGAAGCGCGATCCAGCTGGCGACGACGACGGGCGCCGTGATGATCAGTTCCAGCACCCCAAAGCCGTCATCCGCCCGCCAGTCATAGCTGTGGAGAAAACTCCGCCCGCCCAGGTCGCGCCCAGCCGTGCGCCTCCGCGGCGCGGCGATGAAGGCGGCGCAACCGGCAAGCCCCCATTCCGCGCGGACCTCGGACCAGTCGCCACCGCGGCGCGGCAGACTTTCCGGATTGTCGGCGCGGGGCAGCAGGCGCGCCCGCTCGGCCCGCGCCAGCCGCCCTGCGGCCGCAAGCGCATCACGCAGACGCGTCATCGCGGCGCCAGATGGCGCCGTCGGCGCGTCCTCGTACAGCGTCACGCGGTCAGAGACGGTATCGTGCAGCCCGGCCAAGAAGACCGTGTCGGCGGGGATCTCGATCCCCTTGGCGACCAGATCCTCGCGCACCGCCGTGTCGTTCAGCAGCCCGGCGAGCAACCGCGCACTGACATCGCCGGCATGGCCGCCACAGGCGCCGCACTGCAAGGCGCTCGCATGGGGCGCGTTGCGAACCGTCGACCCATGGCCCGCGATCAACACGATCTTGGCGAAACCGCGGGTCAGCGACATCGCCCCGAGGATGGCGGCCGCCATCTCGGCCCGCGTCTCGCGCGGCAGGTCCAACACCGGCGCGGCGGGTTTCGCGGCTTCGGGTGCGCCGCCCAGCGCATCCTTGGCCAGTTTGATCGCATAGCTCGGCCCCGCCGCCTCGACAAAGGCGAAGGCCGAGACCGCGGCCTGCCGGAACCGCCCCCAGGCACGCACCGCCCGGTGGCGAAGGCGGATCGCGATGTCCTCCTCCGCCGGTGTGGCGCTTGTGCTCTCGACACCCGGGTTCAGCAGCACCGGCGCCCGCGCCTCGACGATGTCCGAGGCCGTGTCGCGATGCGCCGAGGCGATGCCGAAGAAACCCGCAAAGCCGATCGTCTCGATACCCTCGTCGGTGGTCTCCAGCGCCCGGCGAAACACCTCGGAACGCACATCGATGCAAAAGGCCGCCTGGATGACAGGCCGGGCCTTGTCATCGCCATCACCGGGGCCATCCGCTCGGCCATCACCGGGGCCATCACCGGGCGCGCGCCCGTCCTCGGCCGTCTCGGCAAGCCGCGCCGCCAGCCGCCGCTCGGCCGAGCGATCGGCGGCATCCTGCAGCGCAGCCTCGACCCGGTGCACCACCGTCGGTTCGACGGGCGCGGCCATCTGCTCGCGCACCGCCGCCCAGGCCGCATCGATCTTGTCGGCGAACAACGTATAGAGCGCGGCTTCCCACGAAAGCGCGATCGCCAACAGCGCCAGGGCGCTATCCTCGCGCCCGCCGTCGCGTTCGGCCAGCCAGCCCCGCGCCCGGGCCACCTGCGACCAGCCACCCATCGTCATGAGCAACCGGTGGAAATAGATCGGGGCTGCGGCAAGGCCGTCCCCCTCGTTCAGGCCAAGCACCGCAGCCGCCCGCCCGATCGCCTCGCGCGGGCAGTCGGGCAGCGTGGCCACCTGGGCGCAAAAACCCCTCAGCCCCGCGATCTCGCTGCTGAGGTCATGCGCCGCAAAGGCGTGCCAGTCGGAGAACAGCCCACCCTTGGGCGCGGGCCAAAGCGCCTGCCCCTCATCAAAGGCTGCAGCCGCCCATTGGCCAAACCGCTCTTCGACAAAGGCCTCCCAGTTGTTGCCGGTGGCAGCACCCGCCAGGGCGGCGACGGTCGGGTGGGGGGTCGGTGAGGCCGCTGGCGTGCGCGCGGCGACGCGCAGCGTGACGACATCGAGATCGTCCTTGGCGGCCGCCGCTGCGAGGTCGGCATCGGTGATCCGGCCATCCTCGATCAGCTCGGCGATCTCGGCCCGCGGGCGGAGCGGATTGATGCCCGCAACCCGCGCCAGCCGCGCCGCCGCCGTCGCCCGATCCTCGCCGATCTGGCCGAGGAAGGGGTTCACAGCGACCGTCGCCGAGAGTGGGAAGGCCGGCGGGATCTGGCGGATCGCGTCCTCGGCGGCGGCCAGCAGATCGATCAGCGCATCCGAGTAGACGGTTCTCACATCGCTCATCATCAGATCTCCTTGGACGACCAGCGACCGGCGAAGCGGTCCGCCAGCGCGTTCAGATAGAGCCCGTTCATCAGGTGCACGCGCATGCCTCGCGCCGCCGGATGATCGGCCCAGAGCGGGAAGGTCGCCTGTGCAAAGGCGGCAAGCGCAAAGCTTGGCACGGTCAGCGCCATCACAGCCCAGGCCAGGCCGTCGGGCGCAGGCGGTGGGGGCAGGGTGCCCGCCGTGAGCCAGTCGGCGCCCGCGTGAAAGGCGAAATACGCCAGCGTCGCAGCACCCGCCATGGCGCCCGTCCGCCGTGTCAGCGGCCGCGGCGCCGCATCGGCTAGCGCCTGCGCCATCAGATAGGCCACGCCGAACACCAGGATCGCGCCAAGCGCCACGGCCTGCGGTGCCTTGCTCGCGATGCCGAAGACCAGGCCCACCGCCACGAAGATCGCCAGCGACAACCCGAAAGCCCGACCCACCGCCCGGACATCGGGCACGGCCACGGGGCCCGGCCGCCGGATCGCGTTCACCGCTTCGACCGCGCTGCCTGAGCCGAGGAAGGCGTGCGCCTTGTAGAGCGCATGGGCGATGATGTGCAGCAGCGCCAGCGGGAACAGCGCGAGCCCGCATTGCAGGATCATGAAGCCCATCTGTGCGCAGGTCGACCAGGCCAGCGCCGTCTTGACCGAGGGCTGCGTCAGCGCCACCGCCGCCCCGATCAGCGCCGAGAACCCGCCGACCAAGGCCAGCACAGCCATCACGCCCGGGACCGCGATCATCAGATCGGCAAAGCGGATCAGCAGGAACCCACCCGAGGCCACGACACCCGCGTGTAGCAAGGCCGAGACCGGGGTCGGCGCCTCCATCACCTCGGTCAGCCAGCCATGCGTCGGGATCAGCGCCGATTTCACGATGGCCGCGACCGCCAGCAGGAGGGCGATACCCCAAAGATGGTCGGGCACATCACCGATCTCGATCGCCGCTCGGATCGCCGCGATCTCGGTCGTGCCAAAGGCGCTCGCCATCCAGAGACAGGCGGCGGTCAGCGCCGCGACGCTGATCATGCTGAAGAATGCTTTCTTCTTCGCCGCGCGCTGCGCCCTCGGCCTATCGTGGTAGAACAGCAGCAGCGGGCGAAGCGCCACGCCGATGCCGATCCAGCCGATCACCAGTTGCGTCAGCGTCCCCGCCGTCACCAGCAGGATGACCCCCGCCAGCACCAGGCTCATGAATGCCATGAAGCCGGCATGCCGGGTCTCGCCATCCAGTGCGACACGCGAGAAGCGGAGCACGACCCAACCGACGAAGGAGACGGTCATCATCAGGCTGACGCTGACCACATCCATCATCACCGCGAAGCCGAGGGCACCGAGGAACGGCAGCGTGCCATGACCCGGCCCGTGCTCAACCAGATCGACCCCAGCCAGAACCGCCAGCCCAAGCGCCGCCAGCGCCGCGATCTCGGGCAGGCGCAGGCGCATGTCGTCGCGCGCCACCGGGCTCAGCATCAGATTGAAGGCGATGGCGATCAACGCCACCGGGACGAGCAAAGGAAGTCCGGTCATCTGAGTGTCTCCCCGCAGATTGAGCTGCAGTTAGAGCGGTGCGAGCATCAGGGAAAATACATTGTTTCAGCGAAATTATTCGATAAAATCGAATGATGGCCCTGCTCAATTACCATCATCTCCGCTATTTTCACGCGGTCGCCCATGACGGGAACCTGACCCGCACGGCGACCCGGCTGAACCTTTCGCAATCGTCGCTCTCCTCGCAGATCCGGCAGCTTGAGCAGCGTCTCGGGCACAGCCTGTTCGAACGGCAGGGCCGGCGGCTGATCCTGACCGAAGTCGGGCGCATCGCCCTCGACCACGCAGACCGCATCTTCGGCGCCGGCGACGAACTGATGGCCACGCTTGGCGATCCGGACTTCGGGCGCGGCGTGATCCGCGTCGGCGCCCTGTCGACATTGTCGCGCAATTTCCAGCTGGCCTTCCTGCGCCCGCTGATCGACCGGAAAGACGTGGAGCTGGTCTTGCGCTCGGGCAGCGCCGAGGTCCTGCTGGAGGCCTTGGATGCGCTCGCGCTCGATGTGGTGCTAACGACCGAGCCGCCGGCGCGGCCCGCCGGCACCAATTATGTCGCCCGTCGTCTGGCGCAGCAAAAGGTGGGGATCTTCGGGACGCCTGCACGCCTCGACCATCCCAGTCTGCATGCCCTGCTCACCGCCGAGCCAGTGATCCTGCCCACCGAGAGCTCGATCCGCACCGGGTTTGACGGGCTCGTGGCCCGCCTCGGCATCGCCCCGCAGATCGCGGCAGAGGTGGACGACATGGCCATGGTCCGCCTGCTGGCCCGCGAGGATGCCGGCCTCGCCCTCGCGCCCTCGGTCGTTTTGGGCGACGAGATCGCAAGCGGCATGTTGCGCGAGGCAGAGCTTCGTCCCGGCGAAGACCTCGATATCGTGGAGACTTTCTACGCCGTCACCATGCCCCGCAGTTTTCCCAACCCGCTGCTGCGTGACCTGATGAGCAACCTGACGCTCGAATGAGAAGACCACGCGATACCGTCCGGCGGGCATCGCGTGGCGATCCGACCGGCGGGTTGGTCAGGCGCTCTGCGCGTCGCCCGCCGCCCGACTGTCACCCTCGTCGCTGCGATCGGCGATATCCTTGGTCGCACGGCCGACCCGCAGCACCATCACGATGTAATAGGCCGCCACCAGGCTCAGCATCGCTTCCAGCGAAAAGATAAAGCCGACGATGCCGCTGTAGCCCTTGGCTTCGATGAAGGTGATGACGGCGATGATCATGTAGAGACCCGCGCCGAAGATCGGGTCACGCGCCCGCACCCGCACCAGAGCCAGCCGCGTCAGCGCCGCCTGCACCACCAGGAAGGGCGCCACCAGAGGCTCCATCCCAAACCCGCCAAAGGGGGCGATGACAGCGAGGAAAATCAGAAAGCCGATCTGGATCTTCAGCGCACGCTCGACGATCCGCTCGGCAAAGGTCTTGCCGACGATGGTGCAGGACCACCGCAGCCACGCCTCGATCCGCGCCCAGACCTTACCGCCGTAACGATTGGCGAGGGCCAGGGCCCGGTCGGCGCCGTCTTTCAGAACTTTCTGCATCGGTTTCCCTTCCCGTCATTCTACCCGTGTTCCCGGGTCGAGGCGGGGCGGACGCTGCCGCCACCGCTGCCATGTGCATCATCAGACGCGTGAAGAGCGGGGTTCATCCCGACAAATCTCCTCCCACAGGCCGGAAATTGCCGGCTCAGACCGGAAGGCTTACCGAAAAATGACGGCCCATCGGGATGAAAGCCGATGAGCAGGCGTCTGACCCCCATCGCTAAGACCCGAAGGCGCAGCGGCTGCCGGTCGAGAAAGACCGCAGGCGCGCCGAGGCCCGCACAAGGAGAACCCCGTGGAAAGCGCCCTGTCCCTCGTGCTGCTGACGCTGAATTCTCCGGTTCTGGTGTTCTTTGCGCTCGGTGCGGGTCTGGCGGCGCTGTCGCGCTCGGTGCAGATGCCGCCGATCTTCTCGCGAATGCTGGGCGTTCTTCTGATCTTCGCCATCGGCGTGAAGGGCGGCGCCAGCCTTGGCACCGACGGGATCGACGGGCGAGTGCTGGAGGCGCTTCTTGCGGGCCTCGCGCTGTCGCTCGGGATCACGCTGCTGGCTTTCTCGGCACTCAGCCGCTCGGGCGTGGTGGAGCGCGGCGACGCGGCCGGGATTGCCGCGCATTACGGCTCGATCTCCATCGTGACCTTCGCGACGATGAGCATGCTGCTGAAGGGCAACGGGATCGCCTATGACGGCTGGATGGTGGCCGTGGCGGTGACCATGGAAGTGCCGGCGATCGCCACCGCGCTGATCCTCGCGCGCTTTGCCGCTGCGCCCGACAGCGTGGCAGTGGCGGGCGGCGGCAGCATGACCATGGGCCGGATCACAACAGGCCGGATCACAACGGGCATGGGCGGCCCCGGTTTCGGCGACATGCTCCGGGCGCTCGGCGACAACAAGGGCATCGCGCTGCTGCTCGCTGCCTTCGCGATCGGCATCCTAGCCGGCCAGTTCGACGCGAGCTGGGACGAAAAGATCTCGCTCGAGCTGTTCCCGGCCGTCCTCATCCTGTTCCTGCTGGACCAGGGGATGACCGTCGGGCGCCGTCTCGCGTCGCTGAAGCGCCGTTTCAACGCGCAGCTCGCGGCCTTCGCCATCGCGATGCCACTCCTCGGTGCGCAGCTTGGCCTGCTCCTCGGTCTCGCCGCGGAACTGGGGGCCGGCAACACGGCGCTTTTGATGGCGCTCGGCGCCTCGGCGAGCTACATCGCGGCACCCGCAGCGACCCGCATCGCCCTGCCCGGCGCGCGGCCCGAGCTGTACCTGACCCTGTCGCTCTGCGTGACGCTGCCCTTCAACCTGCTGATTGGGCTGCCCCTCTACCTGACGCTCGCGGACTGGTTGGCGGGCTGAGGAAGACCTAGATGCCTTTCGACCGCTATCGTGGTCAGTCCGCAGACTGGGCCGGAAGCCAGACAGGGAACAGCACCGTGAGAAACGCCCTCGCCGAAGAGAGCGTGCCGGTTACCACACCACCCTCGGCGCCGCCTTCACCGCCAAAACCCCTCTCGCGCCCCTGCCCGGCCGGCCGCGGCATGGGTCTTGGCCTCGCCATCGCAGCGATCCTGGCTTTTGCGGCGATCATTCGCTTTCTGCCGGACGTGACGGCCGGTGGCTCGGTGGGTTTCTCCGTGCCCTGGGTCGAGCCGCTCGGCATCGCCTTCGCGCTCCGCCTCGATGGGCTGTCGATGGTCTTCGCGCTCCTGATCACCGGATTTGCCGCCGCCATCGCCGTCTACTCGCGGAGCTACCTCAATGGGCATGAGCATCTGGGGCGGTTTTTCCTTTACCTGGGGCTCTTCACCACCGCGATGCTGGGCTTGGTGCTGGCCGACGACATTATTCTGATGTTCGTTTTCTGGGAGATGACGACACTGTCGTCGTTCCTGCTGGTCGGATTTTCGCACACCACGGAGAAGGCGCGGCGCAATGCATGGCAGGGGCTGCTGATCACGGGCGCGGGCGGCCTGGCGCTGCTGGCGGGATTGGCGCTGCTTGCCAGCGCCGCGGGCACGACAAGCCTTTCGGCCATCGTGGTCACCGAAGGGTTAACCGAGCACGCGCTCTACGAAGGCATCCTGTTCCTGCTGCTGCTCGGCGCCTTCACCAAATCGGCGCAGATCCCGTTCCATATCTGGCTGCCAGGGGCCATGGCCGCGCCGACGCCGGTCTCGGCCTTCCTGCACTCCGCCACCATGGTAAAGGCCGGGGTCTACCTCGTCGCCCGCATGCACCCGGCCCTGTCGGGGCCCGAGGTCTGGACCTGGTCGCTCTCGATCTTCGGCGCCATCACCATGCTGATGGCGGGGATCCTGTCGCTCCGCCAAAGCGACCTCAAGATGGCGCTGGCCTACACCTCGATCATGGCGCTCGGCGCGCTGATGATGTTCCTCGGCGCCGAGGCGAGCGTGGCGATTGCGGCCGCCATGACCTTCCTGCTGGTGCATGCGCTCTACAAATGCTCGCTGTTCCTGATGATCGGCTGCATCGATAAGGGCACCGGCACGCGCGAGATCGGCCAGCTCGGCGGGCTCTGGCGGACGATGCCCTTCACCTCGGCGACAGCACTGCTCGCCGCAGGCTCGATGGCGGGCTTTCCGCCCTTCCTCGGCTTCATCGGCAAGGAGTTGAAATACGAGGGCGCGCTCGCCATCGCGGAGGAACCCTGGCCCCTGGCCGGCGCTGCTGTCTTTGCCAATGCCTGCATGGTGGCGCTGACGCTGGTCATCATCCTGCGCGTCGTCTTCGGCCGCGCGGGGGCCACCCCGAAACCCCCGCGCGAGGTGCCCGTTGCCATGTGGCTGCCGCCGCTGGCACTGGCGAGCCTCGGGCTGGTCTTCGGCATCGCTCCCGATCTGGTCGGCGAGACGCTGGTTCAGCCGGCGGTCATCGCCATCCTCGGCCGGCCGGAGAACGTGGCGCTCAAACTTTGGCATGGTGTGAACGTCCCCCTGCTGATGAGCGTCGCGACTGTCGCCCTCGGCCTCATCCTGTTCGTGCTGCACCGGGCGCTGATGGGCGCGATGGCGCGGGTCCCGCTGATCGCCGATCTCGCCTGGGACGCGCTGATGGCGGGCATCGCCAGCAGCTTCAAGGCGATGACCCTCATCATGCAGCCGGGCTCGCTCCGCTTCTACCTCGCGGCGACTTACGCCACGCTCGGCGTGATCCCGCTCGGCTACTTTGCCTTCTCCGGCCACCCGATCCCCGCCGATCCGGCGGTCACGATCGAATGGACGGCGCTGACGGTGATCGTGCTGACTGCGGTCGGCGCGATCATGGCGGCGGCGGCCTCGCGGCGCATGGTGGCGCTTGGCGGTCTCGGGGCGGTCGGCACCGGGCTTTCGATGCTGTTCGCGATCTATGGCGCGCCCGATGTCGCGATGACGCAGCTTCTGGCGGATATCCTGCTGGTGGTGCTGATCGCCGCCGTCATGGCGCGCCTGCCCGACCTGAGCGGGCGCGCATCGGGCCAGATCCGCGATCTCGCGATCTCCGCCCTGGTCGGCATCTCGGTCACGCTCTTGGTCCTGGCCATGACCACAACCGGCTATGACACCAGCCTGCCCGACCAGATGGCCACGCTCAGCGTGCCCGAAGCCTTCGGGCGCAACATCGTCAATGTGATCCTGGTGGATTTCCGCGCGCTCGACACCTTCGGCGAGATCGTCGTGGTGGCCATCGCCGCCGTCGCCTCGATCGCGCTTCTCCAGAAGCGGAGGCGCCCGTCATGAGCTCGCCGATCCTCAAGGCGGCGGCGCGCATCCTCGTGGCGCTGATGCTGGTCGTCTCGCTGTTCCTGCTCGTGCGTGGCCATAACGAGCCCGGCGGCGGCTTCATCGGCGGGCTGATCGCCGCCTCGGCCTTCGCCGTGCTGACGCTGAGCCACGGCGCCGAGACCACGCGCCGGGCGATGCGGCTGGAGCCGGTCGAGATCCTGGCACTCGGCCTCGCCGCAGCGCTTGGCGCGGGCTTCATGGCGGGCCTCACGGCGCAGGAGCCGTTTACCGGGCTCTGGCTGCTGCTCGGCGCCGATGGCGGCGGCAAAGGCCTGCCGATCTCCACCGTGCTGCTGTTCGACATCGGCGTCTGGCTGACGGTGATCGGCTCGGTCATGGCGCTGGTGCTGGCGCTGGAGGACACGGGCGAAGAAGACACGGGCGAGGAGGACAAGGGCTGATGGAACCGCTGCTCGCCCCCCTCGCGGGCCTTTTGGCCGCAACCGGCGTCTATCTCATGCTGTCGGGCCATCTGCTCCGCATCGTGTTCGGCATCGTGCTGCTCGGTTCGGCGGCCAACCTGACCGTCTTTGTCGGCGGGCGCCTGACCGAGGGTGCGGCGCCGCTCATCCCCGAGGGCACTGCGATCCCCAACGCCATCACCGCGAACCCGCTGCCCCAGGCGCTGGTGCTGACGGCGATCGTCATCGGTTTCGGCCTCGCGGCCTTTGCGCTTTCGCTGACGCTGGCGGCCCACCGCCGTCTCGACACCGTCGATCCCGAGGAAATGCGCATCGCCGAGCCGCGCGAGGGAGCCGCCAAATGAGCTGGACCACGAGCTGGACGCTCGCCTTCCCGCTGCTGATCCCGTTCATCGGGGCCGTGGTCTCGCTGCTGGCGCCGCGCCTCGGCGTCCGCCCGGCGGCGGTGGGCATCGCCACGGCGGGAGTGCACCTGATGGCCTCGGTCCACCTCGCCTTCGCGGTCATGGAGGGCGGCGTTCTGGCCGCCGGCATGGGCGGATGGGATGCCCCCGTCGGCATCGTGCTGGTCGCCGATGCGCTGTCGGCGATCATGGTCGTCTCCACCGCGTTGATGGGCCTGGTGATCGCCGTCTACGCCGCAGCCGACATCAACCCACAGCGCAGCCGCGTGGGCTGGCATGCGCTCTATCTCGTGCTGATCGGCGGCGCGACGGGCGTGTTCCTGACCGGCGATCTCTTCAACCTCTATGTCTGGTTCGAGGTGATGCTGATCGCCTCGCTCGGCCTGATCGTGATCGGCGGCACCAAGGCGCAGCTCGACGCGGGCGTGAAATACACCGCGCTCAGCCTCGTCGTCACGCTGATGTTCCTGGCCGCCGTGGGCCTGATCCACGGCATGACCGGCACGCTGACCATGGCCGAGCTGCCCGCCCGCCTGGCCGAAACCGACGCGCCGCTCGCCAGCGGGGCGGCCGCGATGCTGATGTTCGTGGCGCTCGCCGCCAAGGCCGGTCTCTTCCCGCTCTGGTTCTGGCTGCCGGCCGCGCACCACACGCCGCCGTCTGCGGTCAAGGCGATCTTTGCCGCGACGCTCACCAAATCGGGGATGTATGCGGTGATGCGCGTCTTCACGCTGATCTTCCCCGACAGCGGGGCCGAGGCGCTGCTCATGCCGGTCGCGATCCTCACCATGGCGCTCGGCGTGATCCTGGCGGCGGCGCAGACCGAGATCCACCGCGTCCTCTCGGCCCATATCCTCAGCCAGATCGGCTATGTCGCGCTCGGCCTCGCCATCGCCTCACCGCTCGCGCTGATGGGCGCCATTCTCTACATGCTGCACAATATCGTGGTGAAGGCGAACCTGCTGCTGCTCGCGGGCCTCGGCTACCGGATGACCGGCAGTTATGATCTCTCGCGCACCGGCGGGCTTTATGCCGTGGCGCCGCTCCTGTCGGTGCTGTTCCTGATCTCGGCCATGGCGATGGCCGGACTGCCGCCTTTCTCGGGCTTCTGGGGCAAGCTGGCGCTGGTGCAGGCGGGCGCCGAAGCGTCGGACTGGATCGCCGTCGCCGCGATCCTCGTCGTGGGCCTCTTCACGCTCTACTCGATGACCAAGATCTGGCTGAACGGCTACCTCAAGCCCCACGCCGCCGGCCGGGCACGGCCGCTCAGCGCGCTGCCCGCCACCGGGCGCGTACTGCTGGTCGCGCCCACGATGGCGCTGGTGGCCATTTCGCTCGTCATGGGGCTCTACCCCGCGCCCTTCATCATGGCGGCCGAGGCCGGCGCCGCCAGCCTACTCGACCCCGCGCCCTATATCGCCGCCGTCATGGGCGAGACCCCGGTCGAGACCGCCGCTCACACGCCAGTTCAGACACCAGTGGAGACAGCGATGGGAGACGCGCCGTGAACATCTTCGCCGTCAATCTGCTGCTCGCCGGCGCATGGGGGGCACTCGCCGCCGACTGGTCGATCACCAGCCTGGTCATCGGCTTCAATCTCGGCTTTGCCGCCCTCTGGGTGGTGCGCGGCCTGTTCCCCGAAGACGGCTATTTCCTGCGCGTGCCACGGCTGATCCGCATGACGCTGATCTTCCTGCGCGAGCTGGTGCTCTCATCGATCCGCGTCACCCGCGACGTGCTAGCCATCCGCCCTAGCGCCAGACCAGGGATCATCGCGGTCCCCCTGCGGGCCAAGACCGAGGCCGAGCTTCTGATGGTCTCGAGCCTGGTCACGCTCACGCCCGGCACGCTCAGCCTCGATCTCTCGGCGGACAACAAGACACTCTACGTCCACGCGATGTTCGTCGATGATCTCGAGGAACTGCGCGCCGAGATCCAGGAAACGCTGGAAACCCCGGTGCTGGAGGCGCTGTCATGACCCTGCTCACCCTGTTGGCCGATATCGCGAGCGGCATCGTGCTCGCCTCGGCCGGGCTGACCGTGCTCCGCCTGATGCTCGGGCCGACCGTCGCCGACCGGGCGGTCGCGATCGACATGCTCTCGGTGCTGACGGTCGGTTTCGCCGGTCTGCGCGCGCTCTCGGCGGGGGATGTCGCCTATCTCGACATCGCGCTGGTGCTCGCCATCGCCGGCTTTCTCGCGACGCTGGCCTTCGCGCGCTTCATCATGCGCCGCCACGCCGTCAAAGCATCGCAAACGGCGGCAGACCCAGACACGCCTCAAACAGACACGCCTAAACCCGTCGTGACGCTGAACGTGGTAAAGCCATGACCGATCTGCTGCTGAGCGCCAGTTTCGGCGAGATCGTCGCCTCGGTCCTGATCGTCGCGGGGGCGCTGTTCGCGCTGGTCGCAGGGATCGGGCTTGTGCGCATGCAGGATGTGTTCATGCGGATGCATGGCTCGACCAAGGCTGGCACCTTGGGGGTGGGTCTTGTCATGCTGGGCTGTGCCGTCGGCTTCGACGATGAATGGGCCATCGCCCGCGCGGTGGGTGCCTTCGTGTTCCTGCTGCTCACCGCCCCGGTGGCCGCCCATATGATCGGCCGCGCCGCCTATCTGGCCCGCACGCCGCTGTCGCCCGCCACCGTGATCGACGAACGGCGCGATCACGAAGGCTAACCGCGGCCTGCCAGTAGCGGGCCTCCCGTGACACGGCACCCTCCGCCGCGCCTCGATCTCCGGGGCGCGTGCCGAGCCGCGTGAAGCGCCGCGCCCAGCAATGGGCAACGCCGGTCATCGCATCGACTGCGCTCTGAAACGCGATGACCCCCCCTCGGCTTTCTCCCTACCCAAAAACGAAAGGCTCCGCGCGACCCGCCCTTGACGGATCGCGCGGAGCCAGCGGCTGGCCCCCCCAAGAAAACGCATCGCGGCGGCCAGCCGCGATACCGTCTGGCTTGCCGGCCCCTACTCCTTGGTCAGCTTGTTGATGAAGGTCGCCACCTGGCTCACATCGGCGCCGGGCGTGTCCTCGACCACGGCCCAGTCCATGCCGCTGTCCTGCCAATAGCTCGCATAGCTCTTGCCGACATGCACCAGCTTAAGCTTGGCATCGCCCGGCAGCCGCTGTTTGCCGAAGACCAGGCTCACACGGTCGCCCTTGGCGTTCTCGTACATCACCTGGGCGCGCGGCCCCTCGGCACCCGCCAGCAGGCGCCCGCCGACCAGGTTGAAGCCCAGTTCCTCAAGATGCGGGATCGCAGCACTCTCGCCAAGCCGGTCCGAGAACCAGCGCGCCATGGCGGCCTCGTTCTCAGCCGTGAACTCGACCGGGTGGAAGTTGTCCGGCGCGAAGACCTGATGGGCCCCGGCCGCATCGGCCACAAAGGTCGGCACCACCGGTTGCGTCTCGATGGCCGAGGTCAGGAACAACCCCTCCTGCCGCTTGCCATAGCTCGACTTCATGAAGGCCGCATGGCCAAACCAGCCACCGCAGGCGATGGCCACCGTTGCGGCCAGCCCGGCGCCATACTGCGCCATGGTCCGCTGCCGCTCGCGCCGCGCGACCGCCCCGCTCAGCCGCTCGGCCAGCAGCAGGGTCGCCGGGTCGTCGACCTCGGGCTCGGCGGCTGCGCGCAGCGCCGCCAGATCGCCCATGATCCGCGCCATCCGGGCACGCAGGGCCGGATCGGCCTCGATCGCCGCCGCCACGCGCGCGGCCTCGGCCTCGTTCAGTTCACCGTCGCAAAAGGCGTTGAGTTCCGCCTCGCTGATCGCAGCCCCGTTGCTCGTCATGGTTCCTCACCGGTTCGGACGCAGGCCACCGCCTTAGGCGCCGACCGGCACCAGACGGGAGCGCCGCGTCGTGGCCCCCTCCATTTCAGCCCGGATGGCCGACCGGCCGCGGGAAATCCGCGACATGAGGGTGCCGAGCTTGACCCCGAGGATGTCGGCAGCCTCGTTGTACGAGACCCCCTCGATGGCGACGAGGACAATGGCCTCGCGCTGTTCCTCAGGCAGGTTTTGGAGCGCCGCGATGGTCTGTTCCAGCTCGACGGCGTGCTCCTGTCTTGCGGCGACGCGGTCTTCGTCCGCGCCACGCTCCTCCAGTAGTTCACGCCTGCGCGCATCCTGGCGGCGGCGCGAGCGATGGAGGTTGACCAGGATCTGGCAGAGCCAGGTGCCGAGGGCAGAACGCCCGCCATAGGTGTCGAATTTGGAGATGGCGCGCAGGAGGGTCTCCTGCACGAGATCATCGGCCTCGGCATCGTTGCGCGCAAGCATGCGGGCAAAGCGCCGGAGCTTCGGTATCTCCTGTTCGACAGCATGGGCGTTCTGTCTTCGTCCAAACATCCCGGGTCCTGAGCCGTCGGCGGTTCACCGGCGACCCATGCATCAGACGCGCGGGCTCCGGGTTTCATCCCGACAATATAGGGCGATCGCGCAAAAAAAGTCGCCGTCCCGCAGCGGAGCACAGCGTGACGGTCGCACCAGCCGGCATGCCGATCGCCCCAAGCGCGCCGCGACCACCTCAGCGGGAGGGTTTGTCGCTCATCCAGGGCCGGTCATGCTCGGGCGCGCGCGCCGCCGTGATCCGCCCCCGGATGAACTGATCGAAGGCGATGAAGTCGCTCTCAGGCACTGTCGAGTCATTGAATTAATAATTCAGGCTGACCCCGTCCATCAGGCGATAGGAGACCTTACACGGCCGACCATACCCCGGTATCCGGTGAAGCCGGTTGAGCCAGGTGCAACTCACGGCAAATCGCATGCCGTCAGGCTCGGGATAGGTTCCGGGCAGCGCACGATACTTCGATGGCATGTCCGAAAGCGGCAGGGTTCGGTACAGATTACTGCTTTCGGACCTGCAACTGTACCCATCGAGGTCGGGTCGCGAACATGAGCGGCACGCCTCCAGCACATCGCCAATCACCTCGCAGTGATAGCCCAGTCGCTGGAAACTCTCGAATGCATGCAGAAAACTGCCCTGAGCATGCACCGGGCCGTCGTGGCCATAGACCGTGAGGCGCCTCGGGATCGCGGCCGGGATGCCAGCGGCGATCTCTGCCGGGGTCGGTGGCAGGATCGGGAACGAGATGCCGCGGGTGACGATGGGATTGCCCGGGCAACCCTCGGGCGGCAGGTCGGCCACATCCGGCGGATGGGCGCCGCCGCGCAACCGGTAAGACCCCGGCGGCAGGCGAAAGGCCACCCCCGAGGACAGCACCACGATGGCGCCTTCCTGCACGCCCTCACCGCATGAGGGCGCCGCGACCGTCTCGGCCGGCGCTTTCAAGGGGGCTCCCACCGAGATCAGAGCCGCCATCGCGAGGGTCAATAGGGTGCGAGACAGCCCGCTGTGGCGCGCAGCCCGCGCAATGATGGCGATCATATCGCGCGACACGGCAGCAATCATGATGCTTCCCAGCAGCGGAATTGAGCGTTGGGACACGGCCGTCATCGCGCCCATCACGGCGGGATGGCAGACGAAAGTGCAAAAAATTTGAAAATCGCGGGATGATCCCGATCCGCCACTCGTCTCACCCCCGTCCAGTCAGAAACGAGACTGCAAAGACTTTGGGATGACGGCGAGAGGAAATGACATGACCGATGCCACGCATATCGAGGCCGAGCCCACCCAGATCCGCCGGGTCAGCGACTATCTGAGCGATGGCCTGCGCCACTTGGCCGGCGCGCTCGCCCGCCTGCCGGGGCGGGTGGGCGAACTGCGCACCGAGATGCGCGACGAAGAGGATTTCGAGAAGATCCACAAGGCGCTCTCGACCCTCAACAAGCGCCAGCTCGCCATGCTCGGCATGAAGCGCGAGGAGATCTACACCTTCGCCGAGACCTGCGTGTACCAGCCCGAGCGTCGCCCGGCGCTGCACCTGCACCAGGAAGGCCCGGTGCTGGCGCTGCACGCCCCCGAGACGCAGAAGGCGCTGGAGTACTTCGCGCCCCTGGAAGAGACCGCGGGCGCTGTTGCGGAGACGACCGAACAGACCGACGCCGCCACCACCACTGCCGAGGCGGCTACCCAGACCGGCGAGGAGCGTAACGCGGCATGAGCATGACCATGGACGGCGCGCCGGCCAGCACCGGCTCTGGCGCCGAGAAGACGTCGCCCAAGGCCGAAAAGGCCGGCATTGGCGTTGGGGGCATCATTCGGCGCACGGTCCTCGGCAGCCTCGTCGGCGTCAACCTCGTTGGGGCCTATGTCCTTGGCGGGATGCTGCTGACCGAGCGGATCGACAACGACACCAACTTCCAGCCCCCGGTGGTGACCGAGGGCGGGCTCGCCAGTGTCGACATCACCGTCGCGCTGATCGAGCGTGAGGTGGACGAATACGCCTGGGTATCGAACGAGCCGTTCTTCATGCCCGGCCACTGGCTGCCCAACATGCGCCACTACCAGCAGGGCGTGGTCTATGGCGTCAGCCGTTTCGCTATGGAGCTTGCCGACAGCCTCGGCCGCTCGCGGAGTGCCACTGCCGTCGACCCCGACCTCGACAGCGCGGCGGGTCTGCTGCGCTTTCCGGGTGATGTCTGGATCTTCGATTTCGAGCAGACCTGGACGCCGGTGGTGACCAGCGAAGAGCAGTATATGTCGGCGGTGCGCAAGCTGCAGGCCTACAACGCCCGCATTGCGAGCGGACAGGCAATCTTCGACCCCCGCCGGGATAACCTGCTGACCACGCTGACGCGGATCGAGGCGGACGTCTCCTCCAAGATCAACATCCTCTCCGACCATGTCGAAGGGGTTGCCGCGGGCCGCGATGTCGAGACCCAGACCAATGAGGTGTTCTACCTCATGAAAGGTCGTCTCTACGCCTACACCATGCTGCTGAAGGCGCTGGAGAAGGACTTCGCCTCGGTGATCGAGGCGGAGGGTCTGACTCTGACCTGGGACAACATGATCGCAAGCTTCGAGAATGCGGCGTCGCTGAAACCCTTCATCGTGACGAACAGCGCGCCGGGCTCGGTGTTTATCCCTAACCATGTGTCGGAGATCGGGTTCTTCGCACTCCGCGCCAAGACGCAGCTGCGTGATGTGATGACGGTGCTGAGCCAGTGAGCGCGGATATGACCGGCAAAGATGAGGAGCGGACAATGTCCTCGAACACCGAGAAGACGACCGAGGGTTCCGGCGCGACGGCGACGCTGACCGAGCGGCTGCAGGCGGCGGGACAGCTTGTCCAGACCATCGGCCAGGCCGGCTCGGCAAAGCTGCGCTCAAGCATCTCGGGCCGCGGCGGCGGTTCGCACGGTGAGGCAAAGCCCGCGTCCGATGGCACGGCAGCGGTGGATCCGGCCGAGGAGTCGAGCGCCCGCGAAGGCGGCGGCATCGGGGGGCGGATCTCGGCGATCCTCGGCTCGAAACTGATGTTCCGCAGCGCGACGGGCGTCCTCATCGTCCTCGCCATAGGCCAGTGGTCGCTGATCTTCTTCAACTACTGGCGCTGACCACTGCGTCCCCGCCCCGTGCAGCCCCACGCTGCGCGGGGTTTCGCCTTCGGCCGTGGACTTTGTTCCCAGCCATGCTCCGGCCAGATCGTGCGGCACAGCTTAACGAGCAGCGTTCGCGAAGCCGATCTCAACGAGCGTCTCTGCCTCGATCAGTGGTCGCGACGACAGTGCGTAGAGACGCTGATCCGCAGCCAGGATGATCTCGGCTGCCGCCTGCCCCGCCACGAGGACCCGGTGCCCTTGCGACAGCGCGGCGAGTGATGCTTGGATCGCTGCCCGGCCATCGCCACGCGCCGCGACGAGCGCACCGTTGTCGTCCCACAGCGTATCGATCCCCAGTTCGGCCTTGTTGACGACCAGCAGATAGGGCGTCTCGGGCCGTTCGATCGCGGCGCTATGGGCGCCGATCGCGGCGCGGCGCGCCTGCGTCTGCGTGAGATCCACGGCCGCGCCAACCAGCCCGGCTGCGATCAGTCCAAGAAGTGTCAGCGAACGCGCGGCCCGGATCAAAAGCGCGCCGGGCACGACCCCGGGTACAGCGATGACGCGCGAGACCAGGGTCACGATGGCGATCAGCAGAAACAGATGGCTCATCCAGTCCTGACGCAGCCGTCCGATGGCGTTCTCCATCAACGTTGGAGCGGCGATGAGCGCTGTGATGGCAAGCGCCATGGCGATCCAGATGTCGGCCGAGATCGCAGCGGCGCCTGCCGCCAGGGCACGGCGCCTGAGGTCGGTGAGCGCCGCCGCCGCCAGCATCGCCAGAAACGGCACTGCGGGCAGGAAGTAACGCATGTTGGCCGACAAACCGCCGTGCCACGCGGTGCGCGCGAAAAAGCCGATCACCGCGCCCGAGATCAGCAGCGCCAGCACGATGCCCGGAAGCCGCGATCCGCTCACCCAGGGGTCGCCGCCGCGATTGGCCTCGCGCCAGCCTATCCCAAGACCCAGCACCACGCCAAGCCAGGGCAGGCTCTGCCCGAGCGCCTGTTTGTGAAACCCCCAGAACAACAGGGTGCCATCGGCCGCGCGCTCGATGCCGAGCCGTCCGTCAGTGCTCGCGCTCATGTCGAGGATCAGAACATGCAGGCCGTGCACCAGACGGGTCAGCATGCGCGCCAGCTCGGGCAGGGCGAGCGCCGCGGGCATGACGGCCAGGCAGCCAAACCCACCTAGCATCACGACGAGGCGCGCGCCCCCAGGCCGGCGCGCCAGCAGGGCGGCGGCGATCAGGCCGCTCAGACCGAGGGCGAGGACCGGCAGCAGCGGGCGGTAGGTGTCGAGCGAAATCCCACCCCCGGTTTCGGTGCGGCCGTAGTAGATCGGCAGATACGCACCGAATTTCAGGCCGTTGATCAGCGATGCCAGTGCAAGCCCAAGGGAGATCCCCGCCGCAGCACCCGCCAACCCCGCCAGTCTGAGGCGCGCGGCATACAGCAGCCATAGCAGGAGCGGCGGCAGCACGAGCACCGTGTCGGCCCGGATGGTGAGCGCCAGCGACGCGATCAGCCCGGCCAAGGCGCCGTAGCGCAGCGCGGCGCCCTGACCCGTCGCCAGCGCCGCCGCGATGGCAAGACGGGCGGCGCCCAGCACGAAGGCCAGGGCCGTGGCGTGAGGCCAAAGCCCCACCGCGTAGTCGGTCAGGAAGCTTGCGAGGGCGAGGATCAGCACCGCACCGCGCGCAATCGCCGGCTCGGCAAACAGCGCCAGCGCGATGGACCGCGTCAGCCAGAGCGAGAGCGCCGCCGCGATCGCGTTCAGCACCGCGAGCCCTTGCGTGCCAAGCGCGATGACGAAGGGCGCCGCGAGGATGAAGTAGCCCGACGGGTATTGCGGCGCGAGCCTCTCGCCCACCGGCACCGAGTAGGTCAGGACCGGCGCCGCCATGCCCGGCAGGGCATTGGCAAAGGTAAAGGCACCCTCGCTCGCCATCGCCACGGCACCCGCGAGATAGAGCGCTTCATCCAGCGACAGCGGGCCTGTGGAGGCGAAGAAACCGAGGCAGAGAACAAGGACCGACAGCCCTGCGAGCAGCCAGAGATCGCCGGTCGCTCTCACTTCGCCCGCGCCGCCATCGGCCCTGTCGAGGGATGCCGGCCGAGCGCCGTCCCCTGCTGTCATGACAGCATCTCCGCCATTCCCAAAGTCGTCCCTCACGCCGTCGGCATGACTGTAGGTAGGCAATGGGGCGATGTCATGCCGCGGGCTTTTGGCCCGGCGGCCCAGCACACCAAACCGGCGCCCCACCGGCTATCGACATCACCATGCGGCGACGCGAAGATGTGGGCGGCGCGACCGCAGGGGGCTTTCGATGGACATCTCGACCGCCACGCGCGCCGATCTTGCGACCATCCTCGACTGGGCCGCAGCCGAGGGCTGGAACCCGGGCCTAGACGATGGCGCGGCATTTCACGCGACCGATCCGGAGGGATTTCTCGTCGGGCATCTGGGTGGCACGCCCGTCACCGCGATCTCGGTCGTGCGGCAGGGACCAGATCAGGCCTTCCTCGGCCTTTTCATCACCCGGCCCGAACACCGCGGCAAAGGCTACGGCCAGCGGATCTGGGAGGCCGGCATGACCCGCATGGCCGGCCGCACCGTGGGCCTCGACGGGGTCGAGGCGCAGCAGGGCCGCTATGCCGGGCAGGGGTTCGAGACGGCCTTCACGACGACGCGCCATGGCGGTGTGATCACGCCGCCGGCAGGGGCGCCCTCCCCGCTGACGCCGTGTGACGCCACCCATCTGCCCGAACTGTTGGCGTTGGACCGCGAGGCCATGGGCCACGATCGGAGCGCCTATCTGAGCGCGTGGCTGACCGCCGCCCCGACCCGTCGGACCCATCTGTTGATCGAGGACGGTAGGATCCGTGCCTTCGCCACGCATCGCCGCTGCCGCGAGGGCGCCAAGATCGGCCCGCTCATGGCCGATGACGTCGCCACGGCAGAGACGCTGCTGACATCCGTTGCGGCGCTGGGGGGCGGCGGCACCGTCTATGTCGATATCCCCGACACGCAGCAGGCCTTCGGCCAGATCGCGCAGGCGCTCGGCCTGGCCCCGGTGTTCCGCACCGCGCGCATGTATCATGGCCCAGCGCCTGCCCTTAGCCTCGACCGGGTCTTCGGCCTCACGACGCTGGAGCTTGGCTGACGGATCAGCCGCCGACGATCTGCCAGGGCGCGTCGTAGACGTGCTCTTCTAGGTTTGCGCCATCGCCGATACGGTCGACGATCAGGAAATCCTGCACCGCCCCGAGCGGGGTCAGCACGCCATGCCAGGTGCCGGCGCGGTAGTTCACGCCCTGACGCCCGTCGGTCCGAAACACCACTGGCCGGCCCGGCGTCCCGCCCTCATCCGCCGCCACGATCACCAGGAACGGCGCGGGCGAGAGCGGCATGAAGGCCTGGCTGCCGAGCGGATGACGCTCCACCATCTCCAGGCTGAGCGGCAGCGCCCGGGGCAGTGCCCGCGCGAGGCTGATGCCGACCGACCCACCCTCGGCCGAGGGTAGCGCCCGCGCATGCCAGCGATCGGCCATGCCGCCATTGAACGGGAAATCGGCCGGGCCCGCGATCTCCAGCACCTCGCCAAAGGGGGCGAAGACCTCGGCGCTCAGCGGCACGGGTGTCAGCCGACGGCTCACAGTGCCAGCTTCGGCAGGCGATTGACGTCCTTGTAGAGCAGGTAGCGAAACGGCCCCGGGCCGCCCGCATAGCAGGCCTGGGGGCAGAAGGCCCGCAGCCACATGAAATCGCCGGCCTCGACCTCGACCCAATCGGTGTTGAGCCGGTAGACGCCCTTGCCCTGCAGCACGAACAGCCCGTGCTCCATCACATGCGTCTCGAGAAACGGGATACAGCCCCCCGGCTGCAGCGTGACGATGGTGATGTGCATGTCATGGCCCATCTCGTCACGGTCCATGAAGGCGGTGGTGGCCCAGACCCCCCCGCAATCGGGCATCGGCACCGCCGGCGTCTCGGCGTCGCTGGTGACGAAGGGCGCCGGCACGGCGATCCCGGCGACGGGCTGATAGCGTTTGCGGATCCATTGCACCCGCGCCGTCGCCTCACCCTGTTGCCAGAGCGTCCAGGCCACGCCCGGCGGGACCCAGGCGAAACCGCCGGGGGCCAGCACGCTCTCGCGTCCCTCCACGCTCAGCACCAGCGCGCCCGACATGACGAAAAGCGCGGTCTCGGCGCCGGGATCGTCCTCGGGCCGGTCGCTGCCGCCCCCCGGCGTGATCTCGAGCAGGATCTGCGAAAAGGTCTCGGCAAAACCCGTCATCGGCCGGGCCAGCACCCAGGCACGCGTGCCCGACCAATGCGGCAGGGCGCTGGTGACGATGTCGCTTTGGACGGTGCGGGGGATGACGGCGTAGGTTGTGGTAAAGACCGCACGCCCGTCGATCAGCGCGCTCTGCCCCGGCAAGCCGCCGGGCCACCGGCCGGGCCGTTCTTGTCCTGTCATCGCCGCCTTTTCCCGTTCCGATGCTTCCCGATCCTGCCCGGCCAAGCCGCGTTATGCCATGCCCGCCTTGCGTGCAGCGCCCGGGTTCAACGCACCCAGCGCTAGGTCTTGCCGCCATCCTCGGGCTTCAGGTTGAGCAGCGCCATGCCGCTCTGGCCAAGCTCGACCTTGGCGAAGGGACCGCCGAGGTAGAAATTGCCCGGATCATGGGGGTCCTGCGGGCCGGCCTCGGCAAAAACCGCCTCGGCGAATTGTTCGGCATTGTCCTGCGGTCGGTAGCCGAGATGGCGCGCCTTGCTGTTATCCACCGGCGCTCGGTCATTATCCGAGACGCCGTAGACCACCGAGAACCCGGTGACCGGCGTGTCGACCGCACGCAGCACTAACCGCTCCAGATCGCCAAAGCTCAGCCAGGTACCGACGGCCCGCGGATTGGTGACGTCGGCGCAGGAGAGGATGCGCAGACACACCGCCTCCAGCCCTCGCCGGTCCCAGTAAAGGCTGGCCAGATCCTCGGCAAAGCACTTGGCCAAGCCATAGAAGGTGTCGGGCTTATGCGGCGCGTCGATCCCGATGGTGGCATTCTTCGGATGCATCCCAACGGCGTGGATCGAGGACGCGTAGACCACCCGGCGCAGACCGCCCCGATGGGCCGCCTCCCACACGTTGTACGCCCCCATGAAGTTCGGGCCCCAAAGCACCTCGAAGGGAGCCTCGTCCACGATGGCCCCGAAATGCAGGACCATCTCGGCCCCCTCCATCAGGGCGACCATGGCGTCAAGATCGGTCAGATCGGCCTGCACGTAGCGCTCGTTTGGCAAGAGGTCGGGCACGCTCTCGGCGATATCGGAAGAGACCAGCGTCTCGCAGATCCGGGCAAGAGGGGCGCGCAGGCGCGAGCCAAGGCGCCCCGCGGCACCGGTCAGGACCAGCTTTTTCATCATGCGGCGCTCCCTTGGCCACCCGGGCGTGGCCCCGGGGCATGGTTCGACCGGCGCCGGATCTTGCCCGCGCCGCCGATCCGCGCCTAGCAGCCCCGGGCAACGCCGTCGACCTCGCCGCGCCGCGAACCCTCCTCGGCGAAAGCGCGTGGACCGGTCCTGGATCGCCGGGGTCGGGCTGCGATGAGCGTAACGGCGCCGTGGTCAGACCCAAGCCGCGAGACCGCGGGCTTCGGCTAGGGCGCCTCCGCCATCCTCGCCCTCAGCGCCTCGCTCTCCCCGGTGAAATAGGCATCGAGCGCCACGCAGCCGGTGATCCGGTCCACCCTGAAGCTCCGCATGTCCTCGCGGAGCGCACACCAGCCTGAAACCGTCGCCACCGAAACGTAGTAGGTCAGCGCGACCGGGGAGACCGTCCGCTCCGTCTCCGGCCCGTCGGGCGCGCGATAGACGATGCGAAGCTTGCGCTCTTCGCGTATCGCGGCGCGGAGCATGGTCATCAGGCCCGCCTCCGGGGCCTCGATCCCGGCATCCGAGACGCGCAGGCTCCCGTCCGGCACGCGGTGGGTCTCGATCTTGCGGTGCACCCGGTCGGCGGCCTTGCGCAGGCTGCCATCCCCAGTCCGGCTGATCAGGCAGAGACCGACGAGGATCGCCTCCAGCTCTTCCTCGTCGAAGTTGAGCGGCGGCAGATCGAACTCCTCGCGCATGACATAGCCCAGACCCCGCGCCCCCTCGATGGGGACCCGCATCGCCTGCAGGGTCGCGATGTGGCGGTAGACCGTCCGCGGCGAGACTTCGATTGCCGTCGCGATCGCGGCCGCGGACATCGGCACCTCGCTGCTCCGCAGGATGCTGATGATCTCGAACAGTCGGTCGGTCCTGAGCATTCAGCCCTCCAGTTTTCTGCAGGCTAGCACGCGCGTACTGACAGATAGCTGGCAGTTGCCGCGCCCTATCCTCGCCGCTTGTTGCGGGGTTTGCCGGGAGCGTCGTTGGCAGCATGACCGATCAAACCATGTCGCGCGGCGCGGGTGTCGCGCTGATGATCGCCTCGGCCGTGATGTTCAGCAGCGCCGGGCTGTTCGCCAAGGGCGCCAGCGCCAGCGCCTGGGATGTGATCTTCTGGCGTGGCCTCTCATCGGCGCTGCTCACAACGCTGTTTGTCGCGGGACGCCGGAACCTCGCATCCGAGTTCGCGGGCATGGGGTGGGCGGGTCTGGCGGCCGCCGTTATCGGGGCATCGGGCTCTGTGGCCTTCATCTCGGCCTTCAAGCTGACCAGCATCGCCAACGTCGCGCTGATCTATGCGGCCGCACCGATGCTGGCGGCGCTGCTCGCCTGGGCCTGGATCGGCGAGCGGATGAGCCGGCCTGTCGCCTGCGCCTGCGTCCTCGGCTTCTCGGGTGTCGGCGTCATCGTATCGGGCTCGCTCGGCGAGGTCCGTCTGTCGGGCGATCTGCTGGCGCTCTGGATGACGGTGGTGATGGCGATCTACCTGGTGATCTACCGCCGCTATCCGGCCACGCCGAGCGCCGGTCCGCTGGTTCTGGCCTCGGTGCTCGTGCTGCCCCCCGCGCTCATCTTCGGCACACCCTTCGCCAACTCGCTTTCCGAGATCGCGATCATGGCGGCCTTTGGCCTGGTCTTTGCCCTGGCCTCCGTCGCCATGACCGAGGGCGCCAAGCGCCTGCCATCCGGAGAGACGGCCCTCCTCAGCACGCTGGAGACACCGATGGCCCCGGTCCTCGCCTGGCTGGTGCTGCGCGAGGTCCCGGCGCTTCTGACGGTGGTCGGTGGCGGCTTGATCCTACTGGGCATCCTGGCCAGCCAGATCGCGGAGACGCGGCGCCTGTGCAGGGACGCTTAGGCGCAGACCGCGCTCTGTCTCGGCCAATCGGTTGCGGCGATCTCGCTTCTACGGGCGAGGCTGGCGGATGACGGCGCGGGGTGCGACCGCGCAGCCGAAGGCGAAGCGGACATTCGGCATCGCCACGATCGACCGCACGCGCGCATCACACCGCCGGCTATCTCAAAGACCGGTCGACCCCGCGCCCGCGACCGGAGCGATGGGTGCGCCAGCCGCCCTGATCGACCACCGGACCGCGGAGCCGCCGCATGAGGCACGCTGCTCAGGATGTGTTGATGAAGGTTGCATCCCCCTCGACTGTTATAAGATAACAGGGGTGTCTTCGGCCGGCGGAGAGAGCGATGCCCACGCGTGGAGAAGAGATGCAGGAGGCGGTACTGTTGATCTTGCGATCGAACGGTGGCGCCATGTCGGCTTATGACCTTCTCGGTGAGCTTCGGAAGGAGTGCCCGAAGATGGGACCGCCGACCGTGTACCGTGCGCTCGCTTCCCTGGTCGACCGCAAGCTCGTGCACCGGCTCGAGACGCTCAACGCCTTTGTCGCCTGCCGCCACGAGCGCCATCACGACCAGCCTTACGAGACGACGGTGCTGTCGGTCTGCGATGACTGTGGCGCAGTCGACGAACGCGTGGCACCGGGCGTCACAGCGGCGCTTTCATCGGTGACGGACAGTTCCGGCTTTGCCGCCTCTCGTCAGGTGGTCGAGCTGAGGGGCGTCTGCGCAGAATGCAACGGAGCAGCGGACCCCTCATGAACCTCTTTGGTCTCGGCCCCAGCACGGGCCCCAGTGCGGGTCCCAGTGCGGGTCCTGCACGGATGCTGCTCGTGGGTGCCCTGCCGCGGCTTGCCGGTGCGGCCGGCGTCATCGCGCTGTTGTGGCTGGGCTTCTCCTGGGCCACAGCATCGATCGGCGCGGGCTGATGTCGGCCCTTCGCTTCTCGGCGCTCAGCCTGGGTTACGACCGCATACCGGTGGTGCGCGATCTGCAGGCCGATGTGCCGGCGGGCAGTCTCACGGCCATCGTTGGCCCCAACGGCGCCGGCAAATCGACCTTGCTGAAAGCGGTGGCGGGCCTGTTGTCCCCGCTCTCGGGCAGCGTCGTGCGCGCCGCCGCCGCACAGCACGACATGGCCTATCTGCCACAGCACTCGGATATCGACCGGTCCTTTCCGATGCCGGTGATCGACCTGGTCGCCATGGGTCTCTGGCGCGAGATCGGCCCGTTCGGTCGCCTGACACCCACCCATCGCGCCCGGGTCGCCGAGGCGATCGCGGCGGTCGGTCTCACCGGGCTCGAGACCCGCCCCATCGGCACGCTGTCGGGCGGGCAGATGCAGCGCACGCTGTTTGCCCGCCTGCTGCTGCAGGATGCGCCGCTCATCCTGCTCGACGAGCCGTTCTCCGCCGTGGACAGCGCGACACAGGCCGATCTGCTCAAGATCATCGCGCGCTGGCATGGTGAGCGGCGCACGGTGCTGGCGGTGCTGCACGACCACGACACCGTGCGCGCGCATTTTCCCGACACCATGCTATTGGCGCGCAACCTGATCGGCCATGGTCCCACCGCCAAGGTGCTCACCGCCGAAAACCAGTTCAGGGCGCGCCAGATGTGCGAGGCCTGCGCCGATACTCCCCACAGCTGCATCAAGGGCGCGGCATGATCTGGGAACTGCTGTTCGAGCCCTTCGCCGCCTATGGCTTCATGCGCCGCGCGCTGATCGGCTGCGTTGCCATCGCCGTCGGGGCAACACCCATCGGCGTCTTTCTGATGCTGCGCCGGATGAGCCTGACGGGCGATGCCATGGCCCATGCGATCCTACCGGGCGCCGCGGTCGGCTACCTGATCGCCGGGCTGTCGCTCACGGCCATGACCATCGGCGGCCTGGTCGCCGGCATGGCGGTGGCGCTGTTCTCAGGCTTTGTCTCGCGCGTCACGCCGCTCCGCGAAGACGCATCGCTCGCCGCCTTCTACCTGATCTCGCTGGCCGCGGGCGTGCTCATCGTCTCGATGCGCGGCAGCAATGTCGATCTGATGCATGTGTTGTTCGGTACCGTGCTCGCGCTGGACGATCCAGCGCTGATCCTGCTTTGCTCCATCGCCAGCGTGACGACCGTCGCCATGGCGCTGCTGTTCCGTCCTCTCGTGCTCGAATGCGCCGATCCGCAGTTCCTCCGCTCCGTCAGCCGGATGAGCGCGGTGACGCATTTCACCTTCCTCGCCCTCGCGGTGCTCAACCTGGTGGGCGGCTTTCAGGCGCTCGGCACGCTGATGATCGTGGGCATCATGATCCTGCCGGCGGCGGCTGCGCGGTTCTGGGTCACGACCGTCGGCGGCATGATCGCGGTCGGTATCGTGGTCGCGATCGCCTCAAGCATGGCGGGTCTGCTGCTGTCCTATCACTACAGCCTTCCGTCGGGGCCGGCGATCATTCTGTCGGCCGGCATTGCCTATGCCCTCTCGCTCATCATAGGGCCGGTCGGTGGACTGATCCGGCCCCTGCCACGGACGAATACCCCCTAGATCGGCGCCCCATAATCCACCGCCACAAACCAACGCCCCAAACCAATGCCCCAAACCAATGCCACTGCGTGAAAGGCCTCTCCCATGAACAGTCGCAGAACCCTTCTCAAGGTCGGCACGGCAGCCGTCGCCCTGATGATGGCGCCGCAGGCCGACCTGCGCGCCAGCGAGCCGATGCCGGTAGTCGCAACCTTCTCGATCCTCGGCGACATGGTCGCGCAGATCGGCGGTGAGCATATCGCCCTGACCACTCTGGTCGGACCGGATGGCGACGCCCATGTCTACCAGCCGACCCCAGCCGATGCGCGCGCCGTCAGCGACGCCGATCTGTTGTTCGTCAACGGTCTGGAATTCGAGGGCTGGCTCGACCGGCTGATCGACGCCTCGGGCTACGAGGGTGATCGCGTGGTCGCTACGGCCAGCGTCGAACCCATCCCCTTTGAGGAAGGCGATCACGACGACCATGGCGAACACGGTGACGATGATCACGGGCACGATGATCACGGGCACGATGATCATGGGCACGATGATCATGGGCACGACGACCATGCGAAGGCCGAGCATGCCGAGCACGGGCATGACGATCACGATCATGACGACGACCATGCCAAGGCCGAAGAAGCGCACGGGCACGGCGACCATGACCACGATCACGAGGAGGCTAAGGCCGAGCACGGGCATGATGATCACGGGCACGACGACCACGCCGATGGCGGCCATGCTGGCCATGATCACGGCGAGTTCGACCCCCATGCTTGGCAGAGCATCGACAACGCCATCGCCTATGTGGACGAGATTACCGCCGCCCTCGCCAAGGCCGACCCGGCGAACGCGGCCGATTTCTACCAGAACCGCGCCGCCTATGTGGCCGAGCTCGAGGCGCTGGATGCCGAGATCCGGGGCATCCTGGCCGGCCTGCCCGAGGATCGCCGTACCATCGTGACCTCGCACGACGCCTTCGGCTACTTCGCCGAAGCCTATGACCTAACCTTCGAAGCGCCCGTCGGCCTCAGCACCGAGAGCGAGGCCTCGGCGGCCGACGTCGCCGAGATGATCGAGCAGATCCGCGACGAGAACATCTCGGCCGTGTTTGTGGAATCGATCACCGACAATCGCCTGCTGGAGCTGATCGCCAACGAGACCGGCGCGGTGATCGGCGGCACCCTCTATTCCGATGCGCTGTCCGGCCCCGACGGCCCGGCCGGTACCTATCTGGACATGATGCGCCACAACGCCACGACGCTCGCCTCGGCGCTCGGGTCGTGACGCGACCATGGACGGGCACGGCGCCGGACACGGCAGCGAGCTTGGCGGCGGGAGCGGCGGCGTAAGCGCCTGAAATCCCGGCCGGGTTGAGCCCGAAACCCTGGATGGCGGGGTACAAGACGCCGCCATCCTCCCCCTGCCCGACAGCGGGGCAACCCCTGACCGCGGGTTGAGAGCGGCGGTCGATGAGAAAGGACGACGACGCCATGGCGCTCATCCCGACGACCTATGAGGAATGGGAGCACTGCATCACGGTGAGCTGCGGCATTCCGCTGACCGCCGATTTCGTGGCCACCCGGATCGCGGCGCTTGAGAACGAGAATGACTACCACACCAAGCGCTTCGTCGAGGTGTGGGGCGACGGGCACCGAGCCCAGACGCTGCAGTGGTTTCGCGAGGCCGCCACGCGCCTCGGCGACTGATACCGCCCCCGCGGCCGTGAGAACCGCCGTCACCCATGCCGCAAGGCGCGCCGTGCCTGGTCTGCCGTGGTCTTGACTGAGGGAGAGACATGACAAGGATCCCGGTGACGGTCATCACGGGCTTTCTCGGCGCCGGCAAGACCACGCTGCTCAACCGGTTGATCGCCGAGCCGGGCTTTGAGCGCACGGCCGTGATCGTCAACGAATTCGGCGAGGCCGGCGTTGACGGCGTCCTGATCAGCAAGTCGAACGAGCGCGCCTTTGCGCTGTCGGTCGGCTGTCTCTGCTGCACGATCTCGGGCGATGTGCGCCTCACGCTCCTCCGCCTGCTGAAGGAAGCGGAAGACGGGATCGGCCCTGCCTTCGACCGCGTCGTGATCGAGACGACCGGCATCGCCGATCCGCAGCCCGTGCTTCAGACCTTCATGACCAACGAGACGATGCTGGAGCGCTTTGCCCTGAACGGGGTCGTCACGCTGGTCGATGCGGTCAATGGCGCCCAGACCATCGATCGCTTTGACGAGGCCGGCCGGCAGGTGGGCGTGGCCGATCTTCTGGTGATCACCAAGACCGATCTGGCCGAGGATAGGGTGTCGACGCAGGCGATCGCCGATCTTCGCCTCGCGCTCGCCACGCAAAGCCCGAACGCCCGGGTTCTCGACGCCGCCACCGTCACGGCCGAGACGGTGTTTTCGCTGGCGGCCTTCGATCCCGCGGGCAAACCGCCCAATGTGCGCGCATGGTTGGCCTTTAGCGAACCGTCAGACACCGCCGAGACATCGGGCGACAGCCGCGACCGGCACGACGGGCATCATCACGGGCATCATCACGGGCATCATCACGGGCACGATCCTGGGCACCACCACGCCCATGGCCATCACGAGCACGGTCATCATGGGCACGGCCAACATCACCATCACGATGTGAACCGCCACGGCGACACCGCCTCCGCCTTCTGCATGCAGGCAAGCGGCCCGGTCGATCTTGCCGACCTCAGGAAAGGGATTGCGGCACTCCAAAGATCCTTCGGGCCGGACCTGCTCCGCATCAAGGGCCTGATCGAGGTGAGCGACAGCCCGGGCTGTCCCATCGTCCTGCATGTCGTCGGCCATGTGGCAAGCCCGATGCGCCGGTTGGATGGTTGGCCCGACGGCATTGATGCCACGCGTTTGGTACTGATTGTGAGCGGCCCGCGACGGGACAGGGCCGCGAAGATGTTGTACCGTTTCGTACCAGAGTTCAGTCCGTTCAGCCCTGCAGAAACGCCGCTGAAAGCCGCATGCTCATGACCCACCGCTACGGCATCGCCGCTCTCATCGGCCTGGCATCGCTGGCCGCGGCGCCGCAGGTGCAGGCCCATCCCCACGTCTTCGTCGACACCAGCATCGCCTTTGTCATGGAAGAGCCCGGCGCCCTGCAGGCGCTCGATATCACCTGGCGCTTCGATCCGATGGAATCGCTCTATATCCTGGCCGCCCAGGGCATCACGCCGAGTGTCGAGGGCACGCTCGACGCAGAGGCCCGGGCGAAGCTGTCCGAGAGCTATGCCGACTGGCACCCGGCCTTCAACGGCTTCGCGCGGCTGTCGCTCGGCGGCGCGCAGGTCGATCTCTCCGCCCCCCGCGATGTCGAAGCCGATCTCGTGGACGGTCAGCTCTGGATCCGTTTCTCGCGGGCCCTGCCGGCGCCCACCTCTCTCCACAGCCAGGCCAATGCCGAGGTCGCGGTCTACGAGGACACCTATTTCTACGCCGTCACCGTCGGTGAACAGCCGACCATCACCGGCGCCGGCGGCGACTGCGCGGCGACGCTCACGCCGTTCGATCCGGACACGCAGGAACTCGTGATCATCCAGACCACCCTGTTCGAGCTTGGCCGCGAGGAAACCCCCGATATCGAGGGCGTCGGCGCGCTCTTTGCCGACAGGATCACGCTGACATGCGGATGATCCTTTTGCTGGGCGGCGCCGTCGCCGCGGTCGCCGTGGTGGCAGTGCTAGTGTTGATGGCGAGCGGCGCGGTCTGGGGCGATGTCGCCCGCTGGGCGGTGGCCGAACAGCGCGCCTTCCAGAACGAGATGGCGCTCGCGGTGCATGGGCTTCGGGCGGGCGCGCCGGGCGCCTGGTTTGCCCTGCTCGCCGCAGCCGGCGGCTATGGCTTCGTCCATGCCCTCGGCCCCGGCCATGGTAAGTTCCTGATCGGCGGTGTCGGTCTCGGTACCGCGGTGCCGGCGGTCAGGCTCGCCGCCGTGGCACTGCTGTCCAGCCTGGCGCAGGCGGTCTGGGCCATCATCCTCGTCTATGGCGGTTTCTTCCTCCTCGAGGTGACGGCGCATCAGCTGACCGGCCTTGCCGAGCGCTACTTGGCGCCCGCCAGCTATCTCGCCATCTCGGCCGTCGGCGCACTTCTGGTTGTCCGGGCGATGCAAGCCTTCTCGCGCCAGTTTCGGGCATCAGGACACAAAGGTCATGGCCACGCTCATCACGGCGCCTGCGGCTGCGGCGGTCACGGCCCATCGGCCCATGACCTGGAGCGTGTGACCTCGCTCCGTGACACCACCACGCTGATCCTCAGCATCGCGGTCAGGCCCTGCACAGGGGCGCTGTTCCTGCTGGTGATCGCCTGGCAGATGGATATCGCGCTGGCGGGGGCAGCGGCCGTGATGGTGATGGGCACGGGCACCGCCGCGATGACGGGTCTGGTCGCGGTCTCAAGCGTCTTTGCCCGCGGTGCGGCGCGCGCGGCCTCGGACAGTCTCGGCGTCATCGCGGTGGCGGCGCCGTCGCTCCAGCTTGTCTCCGGCCTCGCCATCCTCTGGTTCGCGATGGCCCTGCTCCGCTACGGCACACCCTGACCTAGAAGCATCAGCGCCGCTGGCGGGCGGCGTCGCAGGCCGCGTGGCGGGCGCTAAACCACCCCTGCCATCCTACCGTCGGCGACAGCGCCTACCCGCAGCCCTGCTGGCGCTACGAAGCGATCTCGTAGCCGCCGTTGTAGGCCTCGCTCTTCCGGCGCACCTGCGAATGCTCGACGATGCGCTCGCAGGCGATCCCACGGAAGTCCTCGATCGAGGCATAGCCCTTGCGCGCCAGGTAGTCGTCCAGATCGTCCTTCAACTCCTGGATCAGCTTGATGCCGACGCCACCGCTGCCCTTCTCTTCCATCGCGGCCGTGCAGACCTGCAGATTGCCGGCACCGTGGACGATGAAGTTGAACGCCTCGCGGAACCCCCTGATCCCGCCGATGCCCGAGATCGCCTTGCCCGGCAGGGCGCGCGAGATGTCGGAGACGCGCTGCAGGGCCTGGTGGAGAATAGCCAGGCCCCCAAGGCCGCCCGACGTGACCAAGCCGTCCACCTCGACCTCGAATTTGAGGGTCTCGGGATCCATCAGCGGCAGCGACGGGAAGGTATTGCAGAGCGAGATCGACGCCGCGCCCGCGGCATAGGTTGCCCGCGCTGCATCCACCAGCGACGCGCTGGAGGGCGTGAGCTTCGCCCAGATCGGCACGTCCACCGCGCTTTTGACGGCGTGGACGATCGACCGGATCAGGTCTTCGTCATTGGCGATGTTCGCGCCCATGTCCTTGCGGTCCATATGCGGGCACGACAGGTTCAGCTCGATCGCATCGCAGCCCGCATCGACGCAGGCGCGCGCCAGCTTGCGCCAGTTGTTCATCTCTTCTTCGTTGCCGGCGCCGGCCATGATCGAGGCGATGAGCATGCGGTCGGGATAGGTCGTCTTGATCTCTTCCAGATCTGGCAGCCACAACTCCAGCGGCTGGTCCGAGATCAGCTCCCAGTTCCAGGAGGAGTGCGATACCGTATCCGCACGCTTCGAGCGCGAGACATAGGGCTTCACATCGCTCGTCCGCTGGAAGATCGTCCGCGGCCCGGCGACGTTCTCCACCGGGTGCAAACCGATGGTCTTGGTGACAACGCCGCCCCAGCCGGCCTCGAAGGCGCGCATGATCTTGCGCTTGCTCTCGGTTGGCGGCGCCGAGGCCAGCACGAAGGGATTGACGAACTCAAGGCCCGTGAAGGTTGTCGCCAGTCTGCTCACCGCGGCGCTCCCGTTGACAGATCCAAAGCAAAACGATCCGCATCAACTTGGGCGGAGTCAACGATCTTGCCGGCGGATCGCGCCTCCGTCAGCCCTATGGGCGCTCCATCGCGCGCAAAGGGCCCAGCAATGCCCAAAGCATAGGCAGATGGCGCGGAAATCCCTGCGAGATCAACAAATGGCCGCGCCATGGCGAAAGGGAGTTGACCCTTTCCCGCGCCCCGCGCCACCTTCGAGCCGCGAGGCGGTAGCACCCGACCGCCAGCCGCGGCCGCTGGCCCCCACGTCGGGATGGCAGTGTCCCATTTGCCGGAACAGGCACGACAGGAAGGTATTCCCTTTGGACGGTGGACAGAATTTCCGCATCGACCCGGACCGGCTCTGGGACAGCCTGATGGAGATGGCCAAGATCGGTCCCGGCGTTGCGGGGGGCAACAACCGCCAGACGCTCACCGACGAAGATGCCGAGGGGCGCGCCCTGTTCCAGACCTGGTGCGAGGCGGCCGGCATGTCGATGGCGGTCGACACCATGGGCAACATGTTCGCGACCCGCGCCGGCACCGATGCCGAGGCGCTGCCGGTCTATATGGGCTCGCATCTCGACACGCAGCCGACGGGCGGCAACTACGATGGGGTCCTCGGCGTGCTCGGCGCGCTGGAGGTCGTGCGCACGCTGAACGACCTCGACATCAAGACCAAGCATCCGATCGTCGTCACCAACTGGACGAATGAGGAAGGCACGCGCTTTGCGCCCGCCATGCTTGCCTCGGGGGTGTTTGCGGGCAAGCACAGCCAGGACTGGGCCTATGACCGGGTCGATGCCGAGGGCAAACGGTTCGGCGACGAGCTGACGCGCATCGGCTGGGCCGGCGATGAGCAGGTCGGCGCGCGCAAGATGCATGCGATGTTCGAGCTGCACATCGAGCAAGGCCCGATCCTGGAGGCCGAGGGCAAGGATGTGGGCGTCGTCACCCACGGCCAGGGCTTGCGGTGGATCGAATGCACCGTCACCGGCAAGGAGAGCCATACCGGCTCAACACCCATGGCGATGCGCAAGAATGCCGGCCGCGGCCTCGCCCTGATCACCGAGCTGGTCCACGAGGTCGCGATGAAGAACCAGCCCAACGCCGTGGGCGCCATCGGGCATATCGACGTCTATCCCAACTCGCGCAACATCATCCCCGGCAAGGTCGTCTTCACCGTCGATATGCGCACCCACCTAATCGACAAGCTCACCGGCATGGTCGAGGAGTTCATGGCCAAGGCACCAAAGCTTTGTGACGAGATCGGAGTGGCCTTCGAATGCCACATCGTGGGCCAATTCGATCCACCCGCCTTTGACCCGGGCTGCGTGGCCGCGGTGCGCGAGGCGGCCGAGGAACTGGGCTACAGCCACATGGATATTGTCTCCGGCGCCGGTCACGACGCCTGCTGGATCAACGATGTCGCGCCGACGGCCATGATCATGTGCCCCTGCGTCGACGGGCTGAGCCATAACGAGGCTGAAGAGATCAACAAGGAATGGGCGCAGGCCGGCACCGACGTGCTGCTCCACGCCGTGTTGAATACGGCGGAGATCGTCGAGTGAGCGCGCTCAGGGCGAAAGCGGCATCGCGAGCGCTCGGTCGGGGTATCGACCGGGTGAGCGGTGACGGGATGCTACTAGACGGCTTGAGAGTAGGACGAGGCGCATGAGCACGATCATCAAGAACGGCACCGTTCTCACGCATGATCTGACCTACAAGGCGGATGTGCGCATCGAGAACGGCGTGATCACGGAGATCGGTCCCGATCTCACGGGGGGTGAGGAACTGGACGCGACCGGCTGCTATGTCATGCCCGGCGGCATCGACCCTCATGTGCATCTCGAGATGCCGTTCATGGGCACCTATTCCTCGGACGACTTCGAATCCGGGACCCGTGCTGCGCTGGCGGGCGGCACAACGATGGTCGTCGATTTCTGTCTGCCGAACCAGGGCGAGAGCCTGTTGGATGCGATCAAGCGCTGGGACAACAAATCGACCCGCGCCAATTGCGACTACTCGTTCCACATGGCGGTCACCTGGTGGGGCGAGCAGGTCTTCAACGACATGAAAACCGTGATCGAAGACCGCGGGATCACCACTTTCAAGCATTTCCTCGCCTACAAAGGCGCGCTGATGGTGAATGACGACGAGCTGTTCTCGTCCTTCAACCGTCTCGCCGAGCTTGGCGGGATCGCCATGGTCCACGCCGAGAACGGGGATGTCGTCGCCGAGCTGTCGGCCAAGCTGATGGCCGAGGGCAATACCGGGCCCGAAGCCCATGCCTACTCCCGGCCGCCCCAGGTCGAGGGCGAGGCCACCAACCGCGCCATCATGATCGCCGATATGGCGGGCGTGCCGCTTTATGTCGTGCATACCTCTTGTGAAGAGGCTCACGAGGCCATCCGGCGCGCGCGACAGCTGGGCAAGCGGGTCTGGGGCGAGCCGCTGATCCAGCATCTGACGCTGGATGAGAGCGAGTATTTCCACGACGACTGGGACCATGCCGCCCGCCGCGTGATGTCGCCGCCGTTCCGGAACAAACAGCACCAGGACAGTCTTTGGGCGGGACTGCAGGCCGGCTCGCTCTCGGTCGTCGCGACCGACCATTGCGCCTTTACCACCGAGCAGAAGCGCTATGGCCTGGGCGATTTCACCAAGATCCCGAACGGCACCGGCGGGCTTGAGGATCGCTTGCCGATGCTCTGGACCCATGGCGTGCGCACCGGCCGCCTGACGCCCAACGAATTCGTCGCCGTCACCTCGACCAACATCGCCAAGATCCTGAACTGCTATCCGAAGAAGGGCGCGGTGATGGTCGGCGCCGATGCCGATCTGGTGGTCTGGGACCCGGAAAAGTCGAAGACGATCACCGCGGGCCGCCAGCAATCCTCGATCGACTACAACGTCTTCGAGGGCAAAGAGGTCACCGGCCTGCCCCGCTTTACGCTGACCCGCGGACATGTCGCGATCCGTGATGGCGAGGTGAAGACCCGCGAGGGCCACGGCGCCTTTGTCAAACGCCCTGGGAATGGCGTGACAAACCGGGCGCTCAGCACCTGGAAAGAGCTGACCCAGCCGCGCCCGGTCCAGCGCTCAGGTATTCCCGCGACCGGTGTGTGACCGAACCGGGCGATGCTCTCAGTGAATGACCTGCGTCACTACCGGTGCTCCTCGGCCCACGACAGGAGCGTGCGCCCTTGGCCACCCGTGGGTCATCGCGTGACGATGCGCACTGGCCACGGGGGCACCGGCATCAAACACTGGAACGCCAAGCCACGGTCAGCCGCCCTGCCCACCGTCTCGCCCCTTCGCACGCCGGCCCGATGACGGTCATCGCCGCACAGGACCTCAACCTCACGTTCCAGACCAGCGACGGCCCGGTCCAGGCGTTGAGCGACGTCCAGCTGCAGATCAATCGGGGGGACTTCGTGTCCTTCATCGGCCCCTCGGGTTGCGGCAAGACCACCTTCCTGCGCTGTATCGCGGCGCTGGAGACACCGACATCCGGCACTCTGACGGTCAATGGCCTCAGCCCCGACGAGGCTCGGAAAAGCCGTTCATACGGTTATGTCTTCCAGCATGCCGGGCTCTACCCGTGGCGCACCATCGGCGGCAATATTCGACTGCCGCTAGAGATCATGCGCTATCCCAAGGCCGAGATGGCCAAACGGGTGCAGAACGTCCTCCGCCTGGTCGATCTCGAGGGCTTCGAGAACAAGCACCCCTGGCAGCTCTCGGGCGGCATGCAGCAACGGGCATCGATCGCCCGGGCGCTCGCCTTCGACGCCGATATCCTGCTGATGGACGAACCCTTCGGCGCGCTGGACGAGATCGTCCGCGACCACCTGAACGAGCAGCTTCTGCAGCTTTGGGCCAAGACCGGAAAGACCATCGCCTTCGTCACCCACTCGATCCCCGAGGCGGTGTATCTCTCGACCAAGATCGTCGTGATGTCGCCGCGCCCGGGGCGGATCACCGATGTGATCGACAGCACGCTGCCAAATGAGCGCCCGCTCGACATCCGCGAGACACCGGAATTCCTGGCGCTCGCCCATCGCGTGCGCGAAGGCCTGCGGGCCGGCCATTCCTATGATTGAGGACGGGCCCGCGGGATGAGAGCGCTGCTGCCCATGATCACCGTGCTCATCGCCTTGGTCGGGATCTGGTATCTCGCGGTGGCTCCCATGAACATCCGCACCGCCCTCGATCAGGTCGAGCGAAGCGGCGTCGAGGTGATGCCCGAGGGCTCGGTCGCGCGGCGCGACATCTCGGTCTGGCGCCTGATGATCCAGAACCCGGATCATATCGCCGTAGGCTACGGTCTTGACCGGCCGCGTCTGCCGACCCCCGCGCAGGTGGGCGAAGAACTATGGAAAACCACGGGCGCCATGGCGATGCGAGGGCGAGCCTGGTCGAAACGCTCGCTCATCTACCACGGCTGGATCACCCTCAGATCCACGCTTTGGGGGTTCCTGCTCGGCACGACGCTCGGCATCGCCTGCGCCATCGCCATCGTTTACTCGCGCACCGCTCAGATGAGCCTGATGCCCTGGGCGATCATCAGCCAGACCATCCCCATCGTGGCGCTGGCGCCGATGATCATCGTGGTCTCGTCGCAGATCGGTATCGACGGCCGCGGCGTGCCCAAGGCGGTCATCTCCGCCTATCTCTGCTACTTTCCCGTCCTCGTCGGCATGGTGAAGGGGCTGCGTTCGCCCGAGCCGTCTCAGCTCGATCTGCTCAAGACCTATGACGCCACGGGTCCGCAAAGTTTTTTGAAGCTGCGCCTGCCCGCCTCGCTGCCGTTTCTCTTCACCTCGCTCAAGGTCGGCATCGCGGCCGCGCTGGTCGGCACAATCGTCGGGGAACTTCCGACCGGAGCCATCAGCGGCCTTGGCGCGCGCATCCTGATCGGCGACCAGTTCGGCAACCCGCTCGCCATCTGGTCGGCGCTGTTCTCCGCCGCGGTGCTCGCGGGTCTGTTGGTGACCCTTCTCGACCTGCTCCAGCGCCTCGCGCTTCGGCGGATGGGGGCGCAACCATGACGGCGCTGATCTTCGCCCTCGTCTTCTGGGTGGCGGCCTGGGCCGCCAATGGCTGGCTCAGCAATTCGCGCTGGCGCCAAACCTGGCCGGTGCGCCTCGCGGTGCCGATCCTGTTCGGCGTGACGCTCCTGGTCCTGTGGGAAGGACTGGTAAGAGGCCTCGGCGTGAGCCCCGTGATCCTGCCCCCACCGTCGATGGTCGCTCAGACCTTCGCGGCCTCGACCGAAACGCTCTGGACCGACTTCGTTCAGACCGTGATCAGGGGCGCTTTGCGCGGGTTCGTCATCGGCGCGGTTGCGGCTGTTCTCTGCGCGATCCTGATCGACCGCTCGCCCTTCCTGACCCGGGGCCTGCTGCCCATCGGCAATTTCTTCGCGGCGTTGCCGATCGTCGGCGTGGCGCCCATCATGGTGAACTGGTTCGGCTTCGACTGGCAGTCGAAAGCGGCCGTTGTGGTCATGATGGTGTTCTTCCCGATCCTCGTGAACACCGTGCAGGGCCTCCGCGCCAGCGACACCCTTCAAAAAGACCTGATGCGCACCTACGCCGCGAGCTATTGGCAGACGCTGCTCAAGCTTCGACTGCCGGCCGCGATGCCGTTCATCTTCAATGGGCTCAAAATCGCGACAACACTGGCGCTTATTGGTGCAATTGTTGCTGAATATTTTGGCTCTCCCACACGCGGGATGGGTTTTCGCATCTCCACCGGCGTAGGCAGCTTGTCAATCGATCTGGTGTGGGCTGAGATCGCAGTCGCTGCGATGGTCGGCACCAGTGTCTACGGATTGATGGCCTGGATCGAGCGGCGGGTCACCTTCTGGCACCCGTCCCATCGCACCTAAAACCGACAAGGAGGACCCCAAGTTGAACACCAGAATGGCTGTGAAAGCCGCAGCATTATCGCTCATGGCGACCCCGGCGCTCGCCGCCGACGATGTGACGCTGCAACTCAAATGGGTCACCCAGGCCCAATTCGCCGGCTACTACGTGGCGCTGGAAAGGGGCTTCTACGAGGACGCTGATCTCAACGTGACGATCAATCCCGGCGGCCCTGACATCGCCCCCACCCAGGTGCTGGCCGGTGGCGGCGCCGATGTCACCGTGGAGTGGATGCCCGCGGCGCTGGCCGCCCGCGAAAAGGGTCTGCCGATGGTTAACATCGCCCAGCCCTTCAAATCGTCCGGCATGATGCTGACCTGCCGCAAGGATGCCGGCGTCGCGACCACCGATGATTTTGCCGGCAAGACCCTCGGCGTCTGGTTCTTCGGCAACGAATTCCCCTTCCTCAGCTGGATGAGCCAGCTTGGCATCCCCACCGACGGGTCCGATGCGGGCGTCGAGGTGCTCAAGCAGGGCTTCAACGTCGATCCGCTGCTGAACGGCCAGGCGGCCTGCATCTCGACCATGACCTACAACGAGTACTGGCAGGTGATCGACGCGGGCTTGACGCCCGACGATCTCATCACATTCAAATACGAGGATCAGGGCGTCGCGACACTGGAAGATGGTCTCTACGTGCTGGAAGAGAACCTCGAAGATCCCGCCTTCGTCGACAAGATGACCCGCTTTGTCGCGGCCTCGATGCAGGGCTGGAAATGGGCCGAGGAGAACCCCGAAGAAGCGGCCATGATCGTGCTTGACTATGACGAGACCGGCGCGCAAACCGAGGCGCATCAGGTCCGCATGATGGGCGAGATCGCCAAGCTCACCGCAGGCTCGAACGGCGCTCTGGTCCCGGCCGATTACGACCGCACCGTGGCCTCGCTGCTTGCCGGCGGATCGGACCCCGTGATCACCAAGGAGCCCGAGGGCGCCTGGACCCATGTCATCACCGATGCGGCCCTAGACTAACGACCACGAGCCGGAACCCCGCGTTCCGGCTCCTCCCCGGCCTTGCTGCACAAAGCGCATGACGCCCGGAATTCTCTCTCATTCCGAACGACTTACCCAATAAGCTCGCCAATAGCGACGCCGCGTGCGTCGAAACCATCCAGAACAGCAACACGGATCCAACCAGATCATCCCGGATGCGCTGTTCTTCGCGCAGAACTTGATCCCCAACACCGACCCGCGAGACCGGCTTCAGCATGGTTCCCGCCCTTGCCGATCGGATGGCGGGGCTCGGCGGCACGAGCGAGGCCTGGCTCTCCTTCGAGCACGCGATCTCCTGTCAGCCAGAGCCTCAGATCAACGAAGTCGCGAGTATGCTGCAGGAACTGCGCGCCAAGGACAGCGACAGTGGCGGCTGGGCCGGTATCAAGAACGAGATCGCCCGCAGCTTCTCGCCCCTCATGGACGCCCAGGTTAGGGCCTCGCTCGCGCCGCCCTTCGATCTCTCCTTCCAGCGCCTCACCCAGGACGACTGCCCGCCCTGCATGGTCTCCATCATGGAGGATCTCGAGTTCGCCGAGACCACCGCGCCCGTGATCCGCGCGATCTTGACGGCCATCCTTACGGCCAAGCGCCGCGCGCCGATGACAGCCCGGCCGCAGTTTTGGTGTCTGAACGAGATCGCCCACTTCCCCTGGCCCATGGCGGAGCCCCTTGCCACCATCAGCGCAGGCTTCGGCATCCGCACGGCCTGTGTCGTGCAGTCGTCTCGCCAGCTCGACAATCTCAAGAAGGGCGCAAGCACGGTCATCCCGCAGTCTTGCGGGGTCCACATCTATCTCGGCACCCGCTCGGTAGAGCAGGCCAGCCTGATCTCACGCCAGCTCGGCCGCACGACGCTCGCCGACGATGATACCGCCGCCCAAGAGCGGGCACGGGCTGCGGGCTCCAAGGCGATGCTCGATGCGATGATGGGCGGCGATCCCTTCGCCGCCGCCCTGGAAGTCGCCCATAAGGACCGCCTCGCCCAGCACAAGTCCAAGATGGCGCGGGACCTGCGGACCCCCGACGAGGTCCTGAACACCGATATGGGCCAGGCCTACGTCTTCATGCCGGGCATGCTCGAGAAGCCGTTCCTCGCGCGCATCCCGCCCGACTGGCAGCGCCGCGATCTCGCCGGGGCCTATCTCGGCGATCCGTTCCACTCCAAGCCCGGCACCGTCGAGATCGCCACCCGCTGGGGTCAGCGCCACCGCACCGTCATCACCGAAGCCGCCCCCCAGCACCTCCGGGATTGGCCCCAGTACCGCGACAGCGGCCTGTGGTCCTACGTGAAGGGATATCGCCCATGAAGAAGCCCAACAACTACCCGCGCGAGGGGCTGCATACGACCGTCACCAGCGAGGCCATCAAGCGCCTGGAGGCCGAGCGGCCCACGCTCAACGAGGAACTCCACTACACCATCGGCGGGACCATCGAGGCCGAGGTGCACTCAAACGCCAATGCCGAGCGCGAGGCCGCGATCACCTGCGGCTCACGCCGCCTGCAAGAGAGCACCGCCATCCTGCGCGGGGACTTCGAGCACGAGAACAGCCGGATCCGAGCGGCCTTTGTCCGCGCCCTCTACGTCCGCGAGCAGCAAGCGCTTGCCAAGCAGCAACCCCGCCGCCAGCGGACCAGGTCCCGCACCCC
>JBCCJI010000011.1:0-129758 GCA_039027855.1 Pseudomonadota bacterium
AACGACAAGCGGTTTGTCCATGTCGATCCCACCTACTTCCTCGAGGCGGTACTGAACCTGCTCGACAATGCCATGGTCCATGCGGAGGGGACCGAGACCGTTACCTTGGCCACCGAGATCCTGCCCGGCGGCCGGGTCGCCATCGACGTGCTGGACGAGGGGCCGGGCATGGATGCCACCCTCCGCGAGGCGGTGGGCGAACCCTTCATGCCCGGTCGCGCCGTGCATGACGGGATCAGGCAGGCAGGGCTTGGCCTCTTCATCGTCAAGCGCTTTGCCGACGCCCATGGCGGGCAGCTTCGGCTGGACAATCGCGACCAAGGGGGCCTGCGCGCGCGGATGGATCTGCCGCTCGTGGCGGCGCCGCGTTAGGGCCTGCACCGGCGGCCGCCTGCGGCGAGCAACCGTCCAGGCGGCGCAGCATGGCGCCTCATCAGTGGCCAAGCGCCTCGATCAGACCGATCTCACGCGCGATCAGATATTTCCCGCTGTCACTGGCCGACGGCATCTCGGCCATCCGCTTCGGCACCGTCGGCCGATAAGGATTGGTCGCCTCGTCCTCGCCGCGCTCGGCCCGGTAGCGCGCCGAATTGGTCTCGATAACAGCCTGTTTGTAGGCCGAGAGCATCGCGCACATCTCCGCCATCCGGCTGGTGAAGTGGTCTGGTGTCTGGTTGAAGGCCTGGCTCGCAAAGAAGGTACAGTCGAGATCGCCGCGGGGGCGCGTGAACGCTTGCCGGATCGCCCGCTCGCGGTTGCGCGTCTCCCGCAAGCCGCCCATGGCGCGATAGGCCGTGTCTGGCAAGGCGCCTGACCCAATGTCTGACCCAATGTCTGACCCGATGTCTGGCCCCGCGTCTCCCAAAGCGTCAGGCACGGTGATCTGGCCCGCGTGCTCTGGCGTCGTATCTTGCGGCGGCATTCGCTCCTCCGCGGCGGCGGTCGATGACAGCACGGCACCTGTCGTGAGCAACACCGCGATCACGGCATTCCGGTAATCCTTTTTGAACAATCCCGCGCGGGCGGCCATGACCATGATCCTTTCCTGCGTCGAGCAACCCCAGGGCGCCACGATGCCACCGGAAGAGCACCGCGAGACTATGTCATATTTCTGTCATTTCATGAACGATCCGCGCCGCCACGAGCACATCTGCACTTTGATTGCCGCGCCGAAACACCGTGTCACCCACGACGCCAGCCCCGCGGGACCAACCAAATGGCGGGAGGATATCGCTAAGCCGATCCGCTGGGCCAAACCGCTGGGCAAAAGCGTTGGGCAAAAGCGTTGGGCCAAACCGGCCGCACTGACCCGGCACCCTCAAAGCTCACGCTGCTGCGGTATGGCAGGTCGCGAGGAAGGTCTCGACCTCTGCGGGCGTGGTCGACCAGCTGGTGACGAGCCTCGCCTCCACCGCGCCAAACGGCCGATCGTGGGTGTAGTACACCGCCCCCGCCGCCTGCAGCGCCGCATGGGTCGGGCCCGGCAGGTGCAGGTACATCAGGTTGGCGCCGGGCGGCGTATCGGCGACCAGTCCAAGACCCGCCAGCCCGTCATGCAGCCGGCTCGCCATGGCATTGGCATGGGCGGCAAGCTCCAGCCACAGCCCGTCTGACAACCAGGCCTCCAGTTGTGCCGCAACAAAGCGCATCTTGGAGAAGAGGTGACCACCGCGCTTGCGCCGCAACTCCAGTTCCCAGGCGAGGTTGGGCCGCGCTTCGGGCTCGAAAAGCACGATGGCCTCGGCCGCCATCACGCCGGCCTTGGTCGCGCCGAGGCAGAGCACATCGACCCCGGCGCGGTGGGTCATCTCGGCCGGGCTGGCGCCCGTCGCGGCCAGGGCATTGGCCAGCCGCGTGCCGTCCATATGCACCGGCAGGCCATGCGCATTGGCAATGGCGGCGAGCCGGGCGATGGCCTCGACCGGGTAGACCGCGCCCCGCTCGGTCGCCTGGGTGATCGAGACGGCCCCCGGCTGGGCCATATGCACCACGCCAGGCCCCGAGATCGCCAACCTGGCCTCCAATGCATCGGGTCCCATCATCGCATGATCCCCGGCCACATGGGCCAGCTTGGCGCCACCGGTGTAGAACTCGGGCGCATTGCACTCGTCGATTTCGATATGCGCGATGTCATGGCAATAGATCGCACTCCAGGGCGGGCAGAGGCCAGCCAGCGTAATCGCATTGGCGGCGGTCCCAGTGGCGACCAGCAGCACGCGCGCCCGCGGCGCCTCGAAGATCTCGCGGATCATGTCCTCGACGCGGGCGGTTGCAGCATCGTTGCCATAGGGCATCGCCGCGCCCGCATTGGCCACGACCAGAGCCTCCAGAACCGCCGGATGGGCGCCGCTCGCATTGTCCGAGGCGAACATCATGACCTGCCACTCCCGCCGTTCCGACCCCTGCGAGGTGGAACCGAGGAGGGAGGCCGGTCAAGCAAGATCTGGCAAGGGCGACAGGATGACGTGGCGACGGGTGGCGTATGGTGCGCGGGTATCGGGCGCGGGCATCGGGCAAGCCAGTCGGGCAAGCCAGTCGGGCACCAATGGTGGGCGCAGGTATCGGGCGCGGGTGTCGGGCCGGGTCAAGGTTCGCCGCAGGCGACCGGCGCAGCCGGCCCGACCTTGACGCGGTGCGACACCCGCATGACGCTCTATCAGAAGCCGCCAGCGGCTTCTCCCCAGCCCATCTTCACCAAGACCAACACGCGCGCCTACCGACGGCAGTCAGGCCACGACCCTGCCCCCCAAATACCCCGCAAAACGCATCGCGGCGACCAGCCGCGATACCGCTTGGCACTGCCCATCACCGGCCATCACCGGCCAAGCTCTCATCGGCCGGGGTCAGTGGGGCCGTCCAGCGCAACGACGTGGTCCTCCAGGTCTTCCTCATCGACCTCCCATTCCGGCACCGTGCGTCCTTGCATGGAGTGGCCGGCGCGCGCCGGGCTTTCGGGATCGCCGGTCAGCAGCGGGTGCCAGTCGGGCAGCGGCTCCCCCCGGTAGAGGCGTCGATAGGCGCAGGTCTCGGGCATCCAGGCCGCAGCCTCCGGCAGCGTCTCGGGGCTCAGCACCACGCAGCCAGGCACCAGCCTCTGGCGCAGCGCATAGTTCCCGCAGCGGCACGTCTCGGGGTCGAACAGGCGGCAGGCCACGTCGGTGTAATGGATCGCGCCGGTGTCCTCGTCCTCCAGCTTCAGAACGCAGCATTTGCCGCATCCATCGCATAACGCTTCCCACTCGGCCGCGTTCAAGGACCCTAGATCCCGCTGCCAGAACCGCGAGCGGCAGCGATCACCTCCCGGCATCCGCCCCGCCGTCATCGCCCTAGCCCGCCCGCGTGGCATGGCCGGCCCTCAGACAGGCCCGCGCGGCCAGAGGCGCGTGGCCAGCACACCAAGCCGCGTGCCGGGGGCGAAGCGCGCGACGATCAGGGCCATCGCGAGGCCGGTTAGCGTCAGCACTGTCAGCACCGCGTCCGGGGCGAGGCCGATCGCCGTCAAGATCCCCGCCACCGCGGCCGAGAGTACCATGAACGACGCATCCACCACGTTTGAGGCGGCGATGTACTGGCCGCGGATCTCGGGCTCGGCCTCGGCCTGCAGAACGGCGTTCAGCGGGGTGACGTAGAGCCCGGCAAAGGCTGCGAGCAGGGTGAAGTCGAAGGCCACGCGCCAACCGGCGGCGACGGCAAAGAAGGTCTCGCGGTCCACCAGCTCTCCCCCCGCGGTGGCCGAGGCCAGTGCGGCGGCGGGTGTGGCGAAATACAGCTCAACCGACATGATCGCCATGCCAAGCGCACCCCATGGCGGAATGTCGAGCGCGCCGCGCCCCTCGCAAAGCCGCTCGGCCGAGATCGCGCCGAGCGCCACGCCAACCGAGAACGCCGCCAGCAGCACCGTCAGCACCCCTTCGTCGGCGCCGAGGATCGTCTTGGCATAGGCCGGGAGCAGCGACAGGAAAGTCGCGCCAAGGAACCAGAACCAAGAGATGAAGAGGATCGTGCGAAAGGCCGGCGGGTTCGTGCGCACCCGCGAGATCAGGGCCCAGATCGCCCTTGGAAACACCCAGTCGACGGGTTTGAGCACGGTCTCCGGCGCATGCGTCGGCCCTGCCGGCAGGGCGAAAAGCGACGAGATGAAACCGAGCACTGCAATGGTGACCACGAAAACCGACACGATTGTCACGCCGTTATCGGTCAGGATCAGCTCATTGCCCATGATCGTGCCGACGAGGATCGCAATGAAGGTCGATCCCTGCACCAAACCATTGCCGCCCACCAGTTCGCGGCGCGTCAGGTACTGCGGCAACACCGAGTACTTGATGGGCGCAAAAATCGCCGACTGCGCCCCCATCAGGAACAGCACGAGGTACAGGAAGTAGATGTTCTGCGTGTGATACCCGACCACCGCCAGGCACATCACCACGATCTCCCAGGCCTTAACGCATTTCATCATAAACGCTTTGTCGACCCGGTCGGCGATCTGCCCGGCGGTGGGCGTGAGGATGGCGAAGGGCAGGATGAACAGGGCCGAGGCGATGATGCCGAGCATCGCGATCGAGGTATCGACCTCGTCGGCCAGCCGATAGGTGACGAGGGCGACAAAGGCCTTCTGGTAGACCTGGTCGTTGAAGGCACCGAGAAACTGCACGAGGAAGAGCGGCAGGAAGCGCCGCGTCCGCAGCAGCGCGAACTGGTTCGGTCGGTTGCTGTCGCTTTCGGCCATCGGCCCGCGTCCCCTCAAACGCCCGACCGCGGCATGGCGGTCGCGCCGGGAGGCTAGGCTCTCCAGCGCGCCGCGGCCAGCCCCACAGCCGGTTTGTCGCGCCCCCTCGGCGCTCTCCAAGCAGGCGCCGTCGGGGCGCTGCGCCGGAACACCGGGAATCGGAGCCTTCCATGATGTGGAAGGAAAACTCAGCCCTTCGAAGCCTGCAGGACCGCCCCCGCGGCGACGCAAACCAGCCTGCCGCGACACTCCCCTTCGAGAGTATCAATTTTGTCAATGACTTGGCGATGGAGCCCATGAACGGCGCAGCGCTTTATCGCAGCGCAGCGCAACTTTCTGTCGATTTCATTAGGTGGGCTGATGAGGCCATCAGCAGAGATTGTCAGCCGCGCTAGCTGCCCACAGATTTACTCCACATCACGGACGCGGTTCCACGAGGCGGTGGATGAGCGCGTCCTTATGAGGAGGGAAATGGCGATGACTGCTGCTCACAAGATCCTGATCCTGGGTGCATCCTACGGCTCGCTTCTAGGCATGAAGCTGGCCCTCGCCGGCCATGACGTCACGCTGGTCTGCCTGCCCGCCGAAGCCGAGGCGATCTACCGCGATGGGGTCGAAGTGCGTATGCCGATCCGCGGCCGTGACGGGCTCGTGGTCTTGAACTCCAAACAGGCCCCGGGCTCGATCCGGGCGGCGGGGACGGATGTCGACCCGGCCGACTACGACATCGTGGGTCTCGCCATGCAGGAGCCGCAGTACCGTCAACCCGCGGTCAAGGCGCTGATGACCCGGGTCGCGGCCTCGCGCGTGCCGGCCATGTCGATCATGAACATGCCGCCGCTTGCCTATCTGCGGCGTCTGCCCGGTCTGGATGCCGAAGCGCTGGGCGGGGCCTATGCCGACACGGGGGTGTGGAACGCGTTCGATCCGGCCAAGATCACCCTGGCGAGCCCTGATCCACAGGCCTTCCGCCCCCCTGAGGAAGCGCCGAACGTCCTGCAGGTCAGCCTGCCGACCAACTTCAAGGTCGCAGCCTTCGAGGATCCGGCCGATACCGCCATCCTGCGCCGGCTCGAGAGCGACATCGCCGCCGTGCGCCATGAGGTGGACGGGACCTCGATCGAACTGCCTGTGAAGCTCAAAGTGCACGACAGCGTTTACGTGCCGCTCGCCAAATGGGCGATGCTGCTGACGGGCAATTACCGCTGCGTGACCGCGGAGGGCCCGCGCGCCATCCGCGATGCAGTCCACGGCGATCCGGCCCTTGCGGCCGAGGTCTATGCCTGGGTCATGGATGTCTGCGTCGCCATGGGGGCCGACCGCGACGACCTTGTGCCGTTCGAGAAATACGCAGCGGCAGCGAAAGGACTGGCCAAGCCGTCGTCGGCGGCGCGGGCCCTTTATGCCGGGGCACCGGCCATCGAGCGGGTCGATCGCATGGTGCAGGCCATCGCCGGCAGTCACGGCATGCATCACGACACCGTCGACGAGACCGTGGCACTGGTCGATGCCCTGCTGGCCCAGAACGCCAAGGCCGCAGCCTGAAGCAGACCCTGAAACCCGCATCCACCCGGGCGTCTTTCAATTGGACCTCTCGGGGGCGCCCGGTCATGGGGCGCCCGGTTATGGGGCCTCCGGCGCGTCAGGCCGCCTTCTGTTCCGCGCGCCGGGCCTCGGCATCGGCGTAGCGAGCCTCGGCGACCGAGAGCATGTCGCCGCTCGCGTGCTCTCGGATAAGCTCGATGGTCGCCGCCTCGATCCGGGTCTCCACCTCCTCCATGAAGGCCTCGGGCGCCATGCCCGGCGCAATCGGCTCCAGAAACTGGATCGCACCGCGCTGACCCGGGTTCTTGCGCCATTCCCGCCGCGGCCAGATCGTCCCCACCGAGGTCGCCACCGGCACCACGGTCGGGTTGAGGCGCGCGTAGATGTTGCCCGCCCCGCGGCGATAGCGCTCGCGCGCGCCAAGCTCCATCAGCGTCCCCTCGGGATAGATGATCATCGGCCGGCCCTCGGCAAAGGTCTGCGCCGTGCCTTCAATGGCGAACTCCGTGCGGTTCTGCGGCCCCTGATCCACCGGGATCAGCACGATACCGAGCGTGGTCAGGATGGTGCCGAAGAACGGGTACTTGGTCAGTTCCGCCATGGCGACCGCACCGCAGTGGGGCATCAGCGCGGCGAGCAGGACGACATCGAGCTCGGACTGGTGCTTGGAGACGAACAGCACGTCGCCTTCGGTCGGGATGTTCTCCCGCCCGCGCACATCGATCTTGCCGTCGAGCAGGACATCCACCGCGCGAAGCGTCGTCTCTCCCCAGTAGCGCAGCGTCCGGTGCATCGCGTCACGGTCCTTGCGCCGGGCCAGCCACCAAACACGCAGTGCGATCACAAAGGTGAAGGCGAGGAAGAAGACATTGAAGACGATGGACCGCATCTGGCCGCTCCACATGGCTCAGCCCTCGGCGGGATGACGGGGCATGTCCAGTGGCTTGGTGTTGGGTACCAGTAACGTCAAGGGCGCGCGGGCTTTGTTCTGCGCGGCGAAAGCCATGTCATCTGGTGCCGCCCCGCGTGACAGCTCAGGCTGGGGTGTCGCTCAGGGTGGGATACCAGAGTGGGGTTTAGGCCGGGGTGCCGAGGATGGCCCGCGCCTCGGCGCTGTCACGGTCCATCTGCGCGATCAGCGCTGCCGCACCGTCGAAGGCGATCTCGCCGCGCAGCAAGGCGATCAGATCCACCTCGATTTCGGCACCGTAGAGATCGCCCCTGAAATCGAACAGGTGCACCTCGAAATTCGGCGCGTTCACGCCGAATGTCGGCCGCTCGCCGATCGAGGCGACGCCGTCATAGGCGCCGGCATGCGGCCCCTCCAGCACGCGGACCCGGGTCGCATAAACACCATGGGCCGGGATCATCTGGGACCCAAAGGCGAGGTTGGCGGTCGGGTAGCCAAGATCGCGGCCACGCTGGTCCCCCTGCACCACGGGCCCCGTGACGGCATGCGGTCGACCGAGGATCGCCGCCGCCTCCGCCATGCGCCCCTCGGCGATGGCCCGGCGTGCAGCGGTGGACGAGAACTGTCCTGACGGGCGCGGCGTGTGGTGCAGAGTGTCATCGCCGGTTTCGCCGTCGTCCATTCCGGGCTGCGGCGCGATCTCGGCCACCGTCTCGTCGCCGACCAGCGGGAGGACCGTGACGCCGATCCCCGAGGCACGACCGAGCGCCGCCAGCATCGCCGGTGTCCCAAGCCGCCCTCGGCCAAAGCGGAAATCCGCGCCCACCGTGACATGGGCCACCCCGAGGCCCGATTGCAGCATCTCGGTCACGAAACTCGCCGGTGCGAGGCGGCTGAGATTCCGGTCGAACCCCAGCACAGCCAGCCTCTCGACCCCGAGTGCCGCCAGCAGGCGTGCCCGGTGGCCATCGGTCGTCAAGCGGAAGGGCGGGTCGTCGGGGCGAAAGACCTCGCGCGGGTGCGGCTCGAAGGTGACAACCCCCAACGGCGCCTCCGGCCGCGCCGCCCGCGCGCCAGCAATCAGTGCCTGGTGCCCGCGGTGGACACCATCGAAATTGCCGAGCGCGACACTTGCGCCGGCCAGCGACGGGCGACCGGTATCCGGTTCGGGCTCAACTCCGTCGAAGCGGCGCATGGGACGCAGTGTTGCCTCTCGCAGGCTGTCGGCAGGTGGTGCGGCGCGAAACGACCCGCCGGGGCGGAATGCCCTCTGCGTGCGGGCCGCGCAAGCCCTCAGCGCCCGAGCGCTACCAGAACGAGACGCCGTTCTGCACCGAAACCGGCCGGAGGCCTGAGGAGGTGCCCTCTACGCTCAGTCGAAGCGGCGCGACGGGGCCAGCACGGTCGCCTCGCCCTTGATCACCGGCTTACCACTCACGGTGCAGGCGCAGTCCAGCGTCACGCGGCGTTTGGCGTGGTCGATGGCCGACACGGTCACCGCGGCCTGGACCGTGTCGCCCGGGAACACCGGCGCTAGGAACTTCAGGTTCTGGCCCAGATACACGCTGCCATGACCCGGCAGCTGCTCGCCGATCACCGCGGACAACAGCGAGGCGGTGAGCATGCCATGGGCGACACGACCCCCGAAGATCGTCTCCTGCGCGTAGTCCTCGTCCAGATGCACCGGGTTGCGATCAAGCGAGACGTCGGCAAAGACCCGGATATCGTGGTCGGTGATCGTTTTCTCGACCGAGGCCGTCATGCCGAGCGCGATCTCTTCGATGCAGACGCTGCGCGCCATGGCGTTGCGACTATGGACCTGATCGTCGGGCATGGCGGATCTCCTGCGCTGCACGGCTAAACTGTAGCGCCGGATGCATGAAGACGCAATTATCTTGCGCACGAAAATTGCGCATCAATGGTCCTACTTTTCGAATTCGTTCGTGAGCTCGAGCGCGCGGCGCCTGCACGTGGCGCGTCACCTCAGCGGAGGCGGCCGATCGCGTATCGCGGGCGATGCCCTTCTTCGGCGAGCAGCCGGTCCAGCTTGCTCGGGTCCGGAAAGTCGGGATCGGGATGGGCGGAAGAGGCAACAGCGGCTGTGTAGATGCCACCGGTCACGAACAACGCGTCGATGCCCTGTCGCGTCGCACCCGCAACGTCATGATGCAGACTGTCGCCCATCGCAAGGATGCGGTCACGAGCGACCTCCCGACGGGCGGCGGCATCGATCATCGCAAAGGCAGCCTCATAGGACGGAGGATGCGGCTTGCCATACCAGACAACCTCGCCCCCGGCTTCGGCATAACGCTCGGCGATCGCGCCCGCGCACCAGAGCCGTGTATCGCCCCGGTCGACGACGATGTCGGGATTGGCGCAGAGCACCGGCAGGCCGCGCGCCTTCCAGGTCGCGATCCGCGGATCATAGGCCTCGGGCGTCTCGCGCTCGTCATCCTCAAACCCCACCAGCAGCACGGCATCGGCCGCGTCATCGGGTACGGGGCTCAGTCCGAGATCGCCCAGCATGTCGAGATCACGATCCGGGCCCACATAAGCGAAGGCCGCGCCGTGGCGGCCCGCTCGCATCGCCCGTTGGCAGGCCTCGCCCGAGGACATGATGCCGTCATGGGTGTCGGTCGGCGCCCCGATGCCCTTGAGGAAACTCTCGACACTGATGGCCGGCCGCGGCGCGTTGGTCAGAAGCACAACGACACCGCCGCCCGAGCGGAAACGGCGGAGCGCATCGAGCGCCGCTGAATAGGGCGTCAGACCGTTGTGATAGCAGCCCCAAAGATCGACCAGCAGTGCATCATACTCGCCCGCCACACTGTCGAGGCTCTCGATGATCTCGGTCATGGGGTGGCGTCCGGTGTAGCGGGTGGCTGTGGAGGTAGGGAGCGGTCGATCCAGCGGAAGCAGTCCGAGAGGGCCTGTCAGGGGGCGCCTGAAAACCGTCACCCCGAGCCCTAGCCCTTTTGATGCGGTGCGACAACGCTTGCACTGAACTGACTGTTCTATCGCAGACCACAGTACGCTGCGGCACCTATGGTCGCGCTACGCCCAACCCGGCGTGTGTTGCTAGGCAACCCATCGCCGGGACGCGCGATCTGCAAGGCGAAGCCGCGCAGGCCAGCACTAGGGCGTTCGACCGCGCCAGAGGGGCCGGGCGAGCAAGAAGGCGCGATAGCCAAGCTCGGCCAACTGGCGCAGCGGCCAGCGATCCACGAGATGAGCGAGCCAGCGCATCCGCTCGATCCCCCGCCACAGCGCGATGAAGCCCGCCGCCCCGTCCTCGAGCGCACCATCGCGGGTCCGCACCGTGAAGCGGCGCATCAGATCGGTGCGGTCCTGTCCCTCGGGCAAAGCGGCGTCTGGGGCGGTTGCCACGTCGACCCAATCGATGGCCTCGCCGCCGGGCATGGCGCGGTACATCGCGATCTCGCGGCTGCAGATCGGGCAGCCGCCATCGTAGAAGACGGCTTCGGCGGATCGGTCGACAGCATCGGTTGCAGGGCTGGCCGCAACGTCATCCGGCGCGCCACCCTCGTTCACGTCGATACCGCTCATGATGCCCTCCGCTTTCATGCTCTGAAATGTGGGGCTCGTGCCGAAGGGTCCACGGGGGCGGGCGCGCATGCCGCAGCGCTGGACAGGGTCGCGCCCAACCGGCAAGTGCAGCGGGCGACCGGCGCGGCCCGCAGTGGCAAAGCGTAATCATCGGGGGCACGAGCGCGGGCTGGACGCGAACGCCGGGAAGGAAGCTGGGGAGAGAACAGCATGGCGGAGTATCGTGACGATCGGACCGGCACGGCCGAGACGATGGCGAGCATGCCGCGGCGTCTGATGCCCGGCGTTCCCGCGGCGGCTGGCTGGCTCGGGCTTTCGGGCCTGCTCCCGTTTTTCGGCCTCAGCCTGATGCTGATCTTCGAGGTCGGGCCAGGCGATCGCATTGCCGGGCTTTTGGCGGAGTATGGCGCGGTGATCCTGTCGTTCATGGGTGGCTGCCGCTGGGGTTTTGCCGCCGCGGGTCACGGCGCCTCGCCCGGGGGGGCCACGGCACTCTGGCGCTATGGGATCTCGGTCCTGCCGGCGCTCTGGGCCTGGCCGGTCCTGGCTATGCCCGACCCCTGGCGCATGGGCTTGCTCGCGCTGGGCTTTCTCGGCCTGCTGGCGGCCGATGTGCGCCTTGCCGAGGCCGAGGGCGCGCCCACCTGGTGGCCTGCGATGCGGTGGCCGCTCACCCTCGGCGCGGCAGCCTCTCTCCTGTTCGCGGCGCTGGCGGGCTGAGGGCTCAGTTGCCCTCATCGATCGGTGTCACCTTGTAGCCCTCGGCACGCAGCAGCGCGACGAGGCCCGCCTCACCCGGCAGATGCAGGGCCCCGACGGCTACAAAGGCGCCCCCGTCCGCCATTATCGGCAGTAGTGGCGCCATCCAGGCGCGGTTGCGCGCAACGATAATCCCCTCGTCAAAGGCCTCCGCCATCCGCTCGGCTTCCGCGGCGGGCCGGCCCGAAAACCGCTGGCCGAGAAACTGCGAGGCGGCCCAGAGCGTCCCGATCTGGCCCTTCGCATAAGAATCCATCAGCGTAGCGCGGACGTCCTCCTCATGGCGCGCCATCAGCAGCGCATCGACAATCATGTCGGCGGCGATATCGGGTGGCAGGGCGTCGATGGCACTCAGCGCCGTCTCATAGCGCTCCAGGCCGGTGACGGGCTTGCCCGAGGCCACCGCGGCGGACATCAGGCGGGTATCCAGCACCTCGGCGCCGGCACCCATGGCGGAAAGCTCGCAGGCCGGCACGCCGAGCGTCGAGAAAAGCAGCCAAGGTGCCAGCCGATCGGCCATGGGCAGCGTCAGGCCCCGCGCGGCCAACGCGGCCTCCGCCGCTTGGCGCCCCGCTCTCGGCAGTCTGTCAACAAGGCGTTCACCGGCCGAAGGTGGCGTCGCACGGAGGCTAAAGGTCGGGTCGCCGGCCACACGGGCCGCCAGCGCCTCCAACGACGCGGGATCGAGTTCGACGACGAGACGGGTGGCGGCCTCGAAGGCCATCTCGACCGCCGGGCTGAGCGTCAGGTGCGCCCCGGTGTCGTGGTAGGTGCCGAACAGGTAACTGATCAGGGTCGTGTCGGACGCGCCCGCCTCGCCGGGTGCGACCACCCGCCAGAGCCGCGCGCCGCCGTTTCGGACCGTCTCACCCTCCGCCAGGATCGCGGCATGGGTCGCCGGATCGGCGGCGGCGAGATCGTCCAGCAGGTTGCGGCCGGCACAGGCAGCCATCGCCTCGAGCGGGATGAGCAGGGCGACAGCGGCAAATGACGCCCGGCACGCAGCGGCAAGAATGCTGGTTAGACGCCTGGGGTGCATGCTCGGAAAAACTCCGGCTCGACCGCGTGAGGCGACAGCCGCGCTCCGCCGCAATGGCGTAGCAGGTGCGCCGGAAGTCCGACAAGGCCAGTGGACAAAGCCAGCGCAACGGGCCAGCGCAACGGGCCAGCGCAACGGGGCCAGCGCAACGGGGCCAGCGCAACGGGGCCAGCGAATGGGGCCAGCGAATAGGGCCAGCGAATGGGACGGTGGCGACGCCGCCACGCCAGGGTGCGAGGCCAAAGCATGAGGTCTTCGCACTCGCGTCAAAGTGGCGAGTAGGCTATCTTTACTCAATCATGGGTTGATCTGCGGGGTGGGCGATGCTGCGTGCGATGTGTCTTGGTGTGGCGATGACCCTTGTCGCCCTAGCCAGCCCGGCGAAAGCGGTCGTCGTCGTCGATGTCGACGCCTTCCACCCGGTCCCTGCCGAGGTGAGTTCGTCTTCCGCCACGGGTGTGGGCTTTTTCTTGAGCGGCAAATTCGACGCCCTGCAGACCTTCGTGGTCGGCACGACGGGCGCGTTCACCGGCATCAGGCTTCAGCTCTCGTCGGTCTCGGCGGATTTCGATCTAAACGTGGCGATCGTCACCGTCGACAGTTCAAACCAACCCGACGCCGTACTTGGGCAGACAAGCGTCGCCGTTGCCACGGCGACAGGGATTAGTGGCGTTGGAGGACTTGTTGGCGGCGTTCTCGATGTCGCTTTCACGCCTTTTGCGGTGACCGCAGGCAGCAGCCTGGGCATCCTGCTCGAACCCGTGCCGGGGGGCGGGAGCTCAGGCTGGTTCTTCACGACTCGTTTCGGCGATCGCGACGGCGGCGATTTCCGATCCAACTACGCCGACGGCTTGCTTCTGCGGGCCAACAACGACGGGGCGTTTCAACCGTCCGCGAGCAGTGACTACGGCTTTCAGACGCTGGTCGATGACGGCACGCCGTCACCGTCGCCCGTGCCCCTCCCACCCGCCGCCGCATTGCTCTTCGCGGGTCTTGGCGCATTGGCACTGAAACGGCGGGGGTGAAATGCACGCCAGCAGTACGCGTCGACCACGACTGAAGCCACTGCCATCACGCGGTTGAGCGGGTATTTCGCCCGCTCGGGTCAACGACGCGGCGCACAACGCCGGAGCGTGAGCTAGCGGCTCAGATACACCTCCTCGACCCACAGCGGCGCGAGACCGGTTCGCCAACCCCTCACGTCCAAAAGGCTCCGCTTGGCTCGGAGCACCCCTGAACGTCGTCGCGGCCTTTCGATCAACCTCAAGTTGAGTTATTCTGTCCACAGCGTGGCGTGCCGGTCGTGTTTTCCTCCGGCAACCGGCGAGAGGTGGCGCCATGCTTCGCAGATTGATCATCGGCGTCGGCATCCTGGTCGCGGCGCTGAGCGAGCCGGCGGAAGCCGTCGTTCTCGTCGATGTCGATGCCCTGCACCGGTTCCCAGGGTCAGGCGGGGTCCGCCCCTTCTCAGCCGGGGCGGCAGGCTTTCGGGACGGTGCGCCCCACGCCACGATGCAAACCTTCGTGGCCACAACCTCGGGTCGGTTCACCGCGATCAGGCTGCAAATCGGCATGTCGCCCACCGATTCCGATCTGATCGCCTCGATCGTCACTCTCGACCCGCTGAACCAGCCCGACACAGTGCTGGCCTCGACACCCATCGTGATCGACAGCGGCAGGATACGCGGCGATCTCGACGGCGATCTGCTGACGCTCGGTTTCACCCCCTTCGCGGTCGAGGCGGGCGACGCCCTTGGGATCCTGTTCGAGCCGACCCCGTCGGACACCGACTACATGGTGTTTTTCAAGACCGGGTTTTTCGACAACGACAAGAGGGAGTTCCGCTCGGGCTACGATGACGGCGCGCTGCTCCGCTCAAACAATGGTGGGCCGTTCACGTCGCTGGATGATGTCGACTTCGGCTTACAGACCCTCGTCGAGGTTGAGACCCCCGCGGTGACGGCGATACCGCTGCCCCCGACCGTGGTGCTGCTGTTCGGCGGGCTTGGCGTTCTCGCACTGACGCGCCGAAGCTAGGGATCAGTCACCGGCCGCATGAGGGCCTAGAAGATCCAGCCGTGCCTGCAGCCCGTTCGCGCGGAGTGGATTTTTGTTGCGCCGATCCGTTGACAGGAAGCTGCGAGCAACTTACCTCCGCCGCGCGTTTAGCACTCCAACGGATTGAGTGCTAACAGCGATCCGTCGGGGTGACCGCCGCCGCCGGGTCTGGCCGCAACGAGACAAACAACGGGGTTCGTAAAGATGGGTTTCACTCCCCTGCACGACCGGGTGCTGGTCCGCCGCATCGAGAGCGAAGAGAAGACCAAGGGCGGGCTGATCATTCCCGACAGCGCGAAGGAAAAGCCGCAGGAAGGCGAAATCGTCGCCGTGGGCGCGGGCTCGAAGGACGACGATGGCGGCCGCATCGCCATGGACGTCAAGGCTGGCGACCGCGTCCTGTTCGGCAAGTGGTCGGGCACTGAGGTGAAGATCGACGACGAGGATCTCCTGATCATGAAGGAGAGCGATATTCTCGGCATCGTCACCGAGGGTGCCTCGGCCAGCCAGGCTGCATAAGCGCTAGCGCAGCTACGTAGGGTGGGGTTCCACCCCACCTTCGCCCCCGGCCGGGCGTCGACCCGACCAGTTTTCCGAAATTTCCGCCCGGCGGTGGGGTGAACCCCACCCTACGGGCAAACGCAGGAGTTCTACGCACATGGCTGCCAAGGACGTGAAGTTCCACACCGATGCCCGCGAGCGAATGCTGAAGGGTGTCAACACCCTCGCCGACGCGGTGAAGGTGACCCTCGGCCCCAAGGGTCGCAACGTCGTGCTCGACAAGAGCTTCGGCGCGCCGCGCATCACCAAGGACGGCGTGTCGGTCGCCAAGGAGATCGAGCTCTCCGACAAGTTCGAGAACATGGGCGCCCAGATGGTGCGCGAGGTCGCCTCGCGGACCAATGACGAGGCCGGCGACGGCACCACCACCGCCACGGTGCTGGCCCAGGCCATCGTCAAGGAAGGCATGAAGTCGGTCGCCGCCGGCATGAATCCGATGGACGTGAAGCGCGGCGTCGATAAGGCCGTGGCCGCCGTCGTCGCCCAGGTCAAGGGCATGGCGCGTCCGGTCGAGGGCTCGGGCGAGGTCGCCCAGGTCGGTGCCATCTCGGCCAATGGCGAGACCGCCATCGGCGACCAGATCGCCGACGCCATGCAGAAAGTCGGCAACGAGGGTGTGATCACCGTCGAGGAGAACAAGGGCCTCGATACCGAGACCGAAGTGGTCGAGGGCATGCAGTTCGACCGCGGCTACCTGAGCCCCTACTTCATCACCAACGGTGACAAGATGGTCGCCGAGCTGGAGGATGTGTACATCCTGCTGCACGAGAAGAAGCTCTCGTCGCTGCAGCCGATGGTCCCGCTGCTCGAGACAGTGATCCAGACCGGCAAGCCGCTGCTGATCATCGCCGAGGATGTCGAGGGCGAGGCCCTGGCCACCCTGGTGGTGAACAAGCTGCGTGGCGGCCTGAAGATCGCCGCCGTCAAGGCGCCGGGCTTCGGCGATCGCCGCAAGGCCATGCTGCAGGACATCGCGATCCTGACCGGCGGCCAGGTCATCTCGGAAGACCTCGGCATGAAGCTGGAGAATGTCGGCATCGACATGCTCGGCACGGCGAAGAAGGTCCGCATCACCAAGGACGACACCACGATCGTCGACGGTGCCGGCGAGAAGGCCGAGATCGAGAGCCGCGTGGCCCAGATCCGTCAGCAGATCGACGACACCACCTCGGACTATGATCGCGAGAAGCTGCAGGAGCGTCTGGCCAAGCTTGCCGGCGGTGTGGCCGTGATCCGCGTCGGCGGTGCGACCGAGGTCGAGGTGAAGGAGCGCAAGGACCGTGTCGACGACGCGCTGAACGCAACCCGCGCCGCGGTTCAGGAAGGCATAGTGCCGGGCGGCGGTGTGGCGCTCGTCCACGCCTCGAAGATCCTGAACGAGATGAAGGGCGACAACCCCGACCAGACCGCTGGCATCGGCATCGTGCGTCGCGCGCTGGAAAGCCCGCTGCGCCAGATCGCCGAGAATGCGGGCGTCGACGGGTCGGTCGTGGCCGGCAAGGTGCGCGAGAGCGATGACACCAAGTTCGGCTATGACGCCCAGAACGACACCTATGGCGATCTGGTCGCGGCCGGCATTATCGACCCGGCCAAGGTCGTGCGCCATGCGCTCGAGGATGCAGCCTCGGTCGCCGGCCTGCTCATCACCACCGAGGCGATGGTGGCCGAGAAGCCGGAGAAGAAGGACGCTGCCGGCGGCGGCATGCCCGACATGGGTGGCATGGGCGGCATGATGTGATGCCGCTTGGGCGGGGCGTCGGCCTCGCCCGGCCTCCAATCATTGGGCCGCCCGGGATGCCGGGCGGCCTTTTTCGTGTCAGGAGCGCAGGCGAAACGCTTCGGCGCCGTAGCGAGCGTACAGCACGTAGCCCGTCACCACGGCGCCCGACAGCAGGTACAGCGCCGAGGCGCCCAGCCCGAATTGCACCGTGAGGGCGAGCCCCACCAGCGGCGCGAAGGCGGCGCCGACGATCCAGGACAGGTTGGTCGACATCCCCGCCCCGGAATAGCGGTACTCGGGTTTGAAGCGCGCCGGGGCGATGGCGCTCGACTGGCCATGGGCGAGGCCGAGCAGCACGAAGCCAAAGATGATGTAGACCGCCGGTACCGACTCCAGCGTCGGGATCGTGAGGCAGAGCACCGGCACCGCCAGCGTACAAAGCCCAAGCGTTCGCGGGCGGCCATAGCGGTCGGACAGCACGCCCGAGGCGATCGTCGCAAACACGCCGAGCACGCCCCCGATCAACTGCAGCAGCAGGATGTCGTGGATCTCGTGCCCGCCATAGAGCAGCGCATGCGCCAGCGGGAACACCGTGACCATGTGGAAGAGCGCATAGCTCGCGAGCGGCATGAAGGTCGAAATCAGGATCGGCTGCCACTGCTCGCGGAAAAGCAGCCCCCAGGGCACCGGGTTGGGCTGCAGTCGCTCGACACCCAGATCGGCGCTCAGCAGACGGATGCGCGCGAAGAGCGACACGACATTGACCGCCATCACCCCGAAAAAGGCGAAGCGCCAGCCGTAATCCACGAACTCCTGATCGGTCAGGAACCCGGTCAGCACATAGAAGAGCGAGCCCGCCACGCAGAACCCGATGGGCCCGCCAAGCTGAGGCACCATGCCATAAAGCCCACGGCGCCCCTCGGGCGCGGCGTTCTGCAGCTGCGCGGTGATCCCGTCCCAGGCGGCGCCAAGGCCGACGCCCTGCGCGACCCGCAACCCCGCCAGTAGCAGCGGTGCGACCCAGCCCAGCGTCTCGTAACTCGGCAGCAGGCCGATGGCCGCGGTGGATGTTCCGAGCACCATCATGGCCAGCGCCACCCTGCCCGTCTGGCCGATCTTTTGCTGTACCAAATCGCCGCAGATGCTGCCGATGGGCCGTGACAGGAACGCGAAGGAGAACACGACGAAGGACAGCAGCATGCCGCTGACCGGGTCGAAGTTCGGAAAGAACAGGCGCGGGAAAACCAGCGCCGAGGCAATGGCGTAGACGAAAAACCCGAAATAGTCGGTCACTCGGGCCATGATCACCGTCGTGATCACTTCGTCGACGGACACGCGCTCGACGCGCTCGGCTCTGATGTCCACGGTGGGACCCCCTACCAAAGGCCGACTTCATAGTCGGTCAACATGCTTAGACATAGCATGTTACGGTAAATCCAATCGCACCGGCGACAGCCTCCACCGAGACGGTGCTGCCGCGGCACGATCACCGCATTGACGGCTCGAACGACTGTAACATCGGCGAACCGGTGAGGAACGTGACCAGAAAGATCAATGCGATTGCCCTACTCGCCGCCGCGTCCCTGCTCGCGGGGTGCGAGATGGTGGTGCTGAATGCGCCGGGCGACGTGGCCGCACAGCAGGGCGATCTGATCGTCTATGCGACCGTTCTGATGCTGATCGTGATCCTGCCGGTCATGGCGCTGACCGTGTTCTTTGCCTGGCGCTATCGCGAGAGCAACAAGGATGCCCCTTACGAGCCCGACTGGGATCACTCGATCAGCCTGGAGATCGTGGTCTGGTCGGTGCCGCTCGCCATCATCATTTGCCTTGCGGGTCTGACCTGGGTCGCGACGCACCGTCTGGATCCTTATGAGCCGCTGCGCCGGATCTCGGCAGACACGCCGATCGACCCCTCGGTCGAGCCGATGGTGGTGCAGGTCGTCTCGCTCGACTGGAAATGGCTGTTCATCTACCCGGAGCACGGGATCGCAACGGTCAACGAGATGGCCACCGTCGTCGATAGGCCGGTCGAGTTTCGGCTGACCTCCACCACGGTGATGAACGCGTTCTACGTGCCGGCGCTCTCGGGCATGATCTACGCAATGGCCGGGATGGAGACCGAGCTGAACGCGGTGATGAACGAGCCCGGCACCTATCAGGGCCTATCGGCCAACTACAGCGGCATCGGCTTCTCGCACATGCATTTCGACTTCCATACCTTCGACGAGGCCGAGTTCGAGGCGTGGGTCGAGACGGTTAAGGCTTCCAACCTGACGTTGGACCGCGACACGATGATCGCGCTCGACGAGCCGTCGATCCACCACCAGATCCGCCATTACAACGGGGTCGAAGAGAACCTTTGGGATCGTATCGTCAACATGTGCATCGGCTATGACGATCTTTGCCAGAACGACATGATGATGGTCGATGCGCTGGGCGGCGGCGGCATCGCGGGGCTCTATAACCGCGAGCTTTATCGCGGCATCTGCTCGGCCGATGATCCCAAGGCGCTGTTCGCGATCCTGAAGCCGACGAGGCTTGAGGGAAGGATCGACGACGCCCTGATCGCCACGCTGATGCCGGATCTGGCGGGCGGGCAGTCCGCTCCCGCGACGCAATCCTATCGAGGGTCGAACTAAGCGCCATGGCGTCGAACACCCTGATCCACGGCACCGCGGGCGCGCTTGAGGCGCATCCGATCTACGGCAAGCTGACCTGGGACATCTTCCCCTTCTATGACCCCATCGTGTTCTCGACCTTCATCGGCTCGATGATCCTCGGCACGGTCATCGTGGGGCTGATCACCTACTACAAGCTCTGGGGCTATCTCTGGCACGAGTGGCTGACCTCGATCGACCACAAGAAGATCGGGATCATGTACATGATCCTCGGCATCGTCATGCTGGTGCGCGGCTTTGCCGATGCGCTCTTGATGCGCGGGCACCAGGCGCTCGCCGCGTCTGGCTATGTGGGCTATCTCGACGCGCATCATTACGACCAGATCTTCACGGCGCACGGCGTGATCATGATCTTCTTCGTGGCGATGCCCATCGTCACGGGCTTCATGAATTACGTGATGCCGCTGCAGATCGGCGCGCGCGATGTCGCCTTCCCGTTCCTCAATAACTTCAGCTTCTGGCTGACCGTCTCGGGCGCGGTGCTGATCATGGCCTCGCTCTTCGTGGGCGAGTTCGCCAAGACCGGGTGGCTGGCCTATCCTCCGCTGTCGGGGCTCACCTTCAGTCCCGGCGTGGGGATGGATTACTATCTCTGGTCGCTGAACATCGCGGGTATCGGCACGACGCTCTCGGGCATCAACCTGATCGTCACGCTGGTGAAGATGCGCGCGCCCGGCATGACCTGGATGCGCCTGCCGGTGTTCTGCTGGACGACGCTCTGCACCAATGTGCTGATCGTGGCGACCTTCCCGGTGCTCTCGGCGACGCTGGCCCTGCTGACCGCCGACCGCTACCTCGGCACCCATTTCTTCACGAGCGACTTGGGTGGCAACCCCATGATGTACGTGAACCTGATCTGGATCTGGGGGCATCCGGAGGTCTATATCCTGACGCTGCCGATCTTCGGCATCTTCTCCGAGGTGGTGCCGACCTTCTGCCGCAAGCGGCTGTTCGGCTATACTTCGATGATCTACGCGACCTGCGTGATCATGATCCTCAGCTACATCGTCTGGTTGCACCACTTCTTCACCATGGGTGCCGGGGCTAACGTGAACTCGTTCTTCGGGATCACGACGATGATCATCTCGATCCCGACCGGCGCCAAGCTCTTCAACTGGCTGTTCACCATGTACAAGGGGCGCATAAGGTTCGATGTGCCCATGCTCTGGGTCGTGGGCTTCATGCTGACCTTCGTGATCGGCGGCATGACGGGCGTGCTGTTGGCCGTGCCGCCGGCCGATTACGTGCTGCACAACAGCCTGTTCCTGGTGGCGCATTTCCACAACGTGATCATCGGCGGCGTGGTCTTCGGCATCTTCGCCGGCATCAACTACTGGTTCCCGAAGGCCTTCGGTTTCAAGCTCGATCCGTTCTGGGGCAAGGTCAGCTTCTGGGGCTGGCTGATCGGCTTCTACCTCGCTTTCATGCCGCTCTATGTGCTCGGGCTGATGGGCGTGACCCGGCGGCTCAGCCAGTTCCAGGATACCGCCTACAGCAGCTATTTCGTGGTCGCCGCGATCGGCGCTGCCTTCGTCGCCATCGGCATCGTGGCCTTCCTGGTGCAGCTCTACGTCTCGATCCGCGATCGCAATACGGCGCGGCTGCGCGATGAGACGGGCGACCCTTGGGGCGGGCGGACGCTGGAATGGTCCACCACCTCGCCGCCGCCCTACTACAACTTCGCCTTCACCCCGCGGGTCTATCAGCTCGACGCTTGGGACCACATGAAACGCAACGGCTACCGGCCCAAGGATGACAGCTTCGTGCCGATCCACATGCCGCATTACACTGCGACCGGGGTGGTGATCTCGGCGCTCCTGACGGCGATGGGCTTTGCGCTGATCTGGCACATCTGGTGGCTCGCAGCACTCACCTTCCTGGCCAGCCTCGGCTACGGGATCGCGCATACCTTCAACTACAATCGCGACTACTACGTGCCAGCCGATGAGGTGCGCGGCATCGAGACGGGCGGCATGCGCAGCATCGCAGGACCCGCCGAGTGATGCCCGCCCCCCCGGCAGAGACGGCGTTTGACGGCGGCATGCAGCCTGTGCCGCGCGCGCAGCCGGTGCAGAGGATCGACTTCCACGTCGTCGAGGATGCCCACGGCCACGGCGACCATGCCGGTCACGACACCGGCACGATGCTGGGGTTCTGGATCTACCTGATGAGCGACTGCCTCATCTTCGGGATCCTGTTCGCCGTGCATGCCGTGGTCGGGCAGAATTACGCCGCTGGCCCCGCGCCGGCCGATCTCTTCGAGATCGAGATGATCCTGCTCGCGACCTTCATGCTGCTGTTCTCCTCGATCACCTACGGCTTCGCGGTGATCGACATGGAGCGGGGTAACCAGCGCGGCCTGATGGTCTGGCTGATGGTCACCGGCGGCTTCGGGCTTGGCTTTCTGGTGCTGGAGCTGATCGAATTCAGCCATCTGATCCATATCGGCGCCACGCCGGGCGCCAGCGCGTTTCTCTCGTCCTTCTTCGTGCTCGTCGGCACCCATGGGTTGCATGTCACCGCGGGCTGCATCTGGCTGGTGGTGCTGCTGGCACAGGTGCGCATGCACGGGCTCATCCCCGAGAACCGGCGCCGCATCATGTGCCTCAGCCTGTTCTGGCACTTCCTCGACCTGATCTGGATCGGGGTCTTCTCCTTCGTCTATCTCACCGGGGTCCTGTTATGAGCGCACCGTCCAGTGGCGCGGCCGAGGGGTCGCATGGCTTGCACGGGTCCTATCGCAGCTATCTCATCGGGTTCGCCCTCTCGGTCGTGCTGACGGTGATCCCGTTCTGGCTCGTAATGGCCGAGGCGATCGACAGCCTCGCCTGGGCTCTCGTCGTGATCTTCGGCCTAGGCGCTGCGCAGATGCTGGTGCATGTGCATTACTTCCTGCACGTGACACTCCGGGTCGAGCAGGGATGGCAGGTCATGGCGCTCATCTTCACGGTCGTCCTGCTGGTGATCATTCTCGCGGGCTCGATCTGGGTGATGTTCCACCTGCATGAGAACATGATGCCCGCGCATGAGCAGATCGAGCGCGCGCGGAACCTGCCTTGAGCGGGGAGGCCGGTCCGGGGGATGACCCGGGCCCGCACGCCGCCCAAGGCCCACCCCCTGCCCATAACCGTCCGCTCTGGCTGGACATCACCCTGTTGCTGGTGGCGGGTGCGATCTTCCTGTCGCTGATTGGCCTCGGCAACTGGCAGATGCGCCGCCTCGACTGGAAGCTTGGCCTGATCGAGGCGGTCGAAACCCGCGCCTTCGGTGACGCTGTCGCGCCGCCAGCCGGTCCGGTATCGGAGAGCGAGCACGCCTATCTGCGCGTCGTCATCGAGGGCCGAATGCGACATGATCTGCGGCGCAAGGTCAAGGCGATCACGGCGCTCGGCCCCGGCCATTGGCTGATGACCCCGCTGATCGCAGACGAGGGCCTTATCTGGATCAATCGTGGTTTTGTCCCGGTCGCAAGCGGGCCCGAGGACTGGACAGCACCAGCCGGCCCCGTGCGTGTCGAGGGTCTGTTGCGGATCACCGAACCCGGCGGGACGCTGCTCGAGCGAAATGCCCCCGAGACGGGGCGCTGGGTCTCGCGCGATGTCGCTGCACTAAGCGTCGACGCAGGTCTTGCCGCAGCCGGCGATGCCGCCGGCTTCTTCATCGACGCCGACCATGCGGGTGCGCCCGGCAACTGGCCGCGTGGCGGTCTTACGGTTGTGAGCTTTCGCAACAATCACCTGTCCTACGCGCTCACCTGGTACGCCATGGCCGCCCTGTTCCTTGGCGGCATGGCCTATGTCGTGCGTGACCGTCTGCGCCGGCACGCGCCACCCCGACATGGCGACAGCGCAGCGCAGGAAGCGGCCAGGCACCGCGCGGCCCGCGGCGTCCTCACAGGCCGCTGAGCGCCTTGGCGAGATCGACCGTACCGGCCGGGCGCTCGGCAAGGTCGAGCCCCGACAACAGATCGACGATATGACCCGACATGATGTCTTCGGCACGCGCGCCATCGCGGGCCGCGATGGCATCGACCAGCGCGTCATGCGCGTGGCACTCGCACATCGCCGAAGGTCGCTGCCAGTAGAGCGCGATGATCAGCGACGAGCGCAGCACCAGCGTCTCGACGAACTGCGCGACGGTCCTCTGGTTCGCGATATGGGCGATCTGCACGTGAAAGCGCCCCGACAGGTAAACCGCATGGCCGGCGTCGCCCGACGCCATCGCCGCGTTCTCCTCCGCCAGATGTCGGCGGAGGGCGGCGACATCGGTTCGGCTCGCCCGCTCGGCCGCCGATCTCGCCGTGCGTGGCTCCAGCAGCGAGCGGGCCTCGAAGATCTCGACGGCCTCACGCTTGTCGGGGCGGGCGACGAAGGCGCCGCGATTGCGGTGGATCTCCACCAGGTGCTCATGAGCGAGGGCCCGCAAGGCATCGCGCACGGTGGTACGCCCAACGCCGAGCGCACTGCCCAACTCGTCTTCGGTCAGCTTTGTACCCGGGGCGATCCGGTGCGCCAGCACAGCCCGTCGGAGCGTATCGGCCACGGCATCGGCGCGCGCCTGTTGTCGCGGCGGTGTCGGCGTGGTCTGCACGGATGGATCGGCCATGTCATTTCTGTCGGATCGATTCGGATTGCCGTCAAGCAAGCACTGTAGCGTCGGCAATCGCATCCTGAATTGTCGGCAATCATAGCTCAAATTGAATTCAACTGCCTATCTGGAAGGCAGAAAATGATCCTTGAGTAAAACTGAACCAGATTTCCATTGAGGTGCCGGGAAAGCTGGCATCAGCCTTGCTTCATTGGGCTGGGAGTAACGGATGTCAGCGCATCGCACAGGGCGGGATCTTGAGCTCGTCGCCGTCGAGAAACGCTATGACACTACGGTCGCCGTGGCGGGGATCGACCATGTCATCACCGGCGGCTCGTATGTCTGCCTATTGGGCCCCTCGGGCTGCGGCAAGACAACGACGCTGCGCATGATCGCTGGGCACGAGAGCGTCAGCAGCGGCGACATCGTGCTCGACGGCAGCTCGATCACCGATCTGGCACCGGCCAAGCGGGGCACGGCGATGATGTTCCAAAGCTATGCGCTGTTCCCGCATCTGAGCGTCGTCGACAACGTGGGCTTCAGCCTGCGGATGAAGGGCGTGGAGCGCGAAGCGCGCCACCGCGAGGCCCTGAAGCTGCTGGAGCTTGTCGACATGGCGGGCTTCGCCGCGCGCCTGCCCGAGCAGTTGTCGGGCGGACAGCAGCAGCGCGTCGCCCTGGCGCGGGCGCTGATCACCAGGCCCAGGGTGCTGCTGCTGGACGAGCCGCTTTCCGCCCTCGACCCGTTCTTGCGCGTGCGCATGCGCGCGGAGCTCCGCCGCCTGCAGGGCGAGCTTGGCATCACCTTCATCCACGTCACCCATGGGCAGGACGAGGCCATGGCGCTGGCCGACGAGATCGTGGTGATGAATGCCGGGCGGATCGAGCAGGCGGCACCACCGCGCGATGTTTTCAACGCGCCGCTCACCGAGTTCGTCGCCCGCTTCATCGGCGGGCACAACGTGATCGAGATGGACGGTCGTAGTGTCGCGATCCGGGCCGATCGCACGGGCCTGACCGAGCCTGGCGCCGGGCGGATGGATGCCACCGTGGTCGATATCGAGTTCAAGGGCGCGAGCGTCGATATCAGCCTGATGGCGCCGGGCGATACCCAGATCACGGCAACCCTCACCGACAGCGCTTTCTTCGACCGGCCACTCACCCTCGGCGACAACATCGGCGTCACCTGGGACGACGGTGACATTCACATCCTGGCCGCCGCCTCCCCCGCCACCCCTTTGGCGGCATAGGCGCCCGCCCCTCATCCGAGACCACCCCCCATACGGAGAGATCTGACATGACCGAAATGGCAAACAAGGGCCCGAGCCGCCGCCAGCTTCTGGCCGGTGCCGCCGTGACCACCGCCGCCAGCACGCTGGGCGCGCCGACGATCTGGGCGCAGAACATCAAGGACGTGACGCTCCGCCAGTTCGGCACCGGTGTGTCGAACCTCAACGAGGTGGCGGCCAAGGTGAAGGAGGACCTCGGCTTCACGCTCGAGATGACCGCGCTCGACAGCGACAGCGTTACCCAGCGCGCGGCGACCCAGCCGAACAGCTTCGACATCGCCGATATCGAGTACTGGATCTGCAAAAAGGTCTGGCCGACCGGCAACCTCCAGGCGATGGATACCAGCAAGATCAAGAACTACGACAAGATCGTCGGCATCTTCCGCAATGGCAAACTGACGCCCGAGAGCACCATCGCGCAGGGCACGGCACCCCACTCCGTCGGCTTCGTCGAAGGCCCGGACGGGCGCGAGTTCGTCGACAACGAGTCCGGCTGGATGACGCTGATCCCGACGATCTACAACGCCGATACGCTCGGCATCCGCCCCGACCTGATCGGCCGCCCGATCAGCAACTGGAAGGAGCTGCTAAACCCCGAATTCAAGGGCAAGGCCTCGATCCTCGACATCTCCTCGATCGGGATCATGGATGCCGCGATGGTCTGCGAGTCGATGGGCGAGATCCAGTACGGCGACAAGGGCAACATGACCCGCGAAGAGATCGACAAGACCATGGCGATCCTGACCGAGGCCAAGCAGGCAGGCCAGTTCCGCGCGTTCTGGAAGTCCTTCGACGAGAGCGTGAACCTGATGGCCTCGGGCGAGGTCGTGATCCAGTCGATGTGGTCGCCGGCGATCACCGCCGTTCGCTCCAAGGGCATCCCCTGCATCTACCAGCCGCTGGAGGAGGGCTATCGCAGCTGGGGTGGCGGCATCGGCCTGTCCAAGTCGCTCTCGGGGCTCGAGCTCGATGCCGCCTATGAGTACATCAACTGGTATCTCGACGGTTGGGTCGGCGGCTTCCTGATGCGCCAGGGTTATTACTCGGCCGTCCCTGAGACGTCGAAGAACTTCATGAGCGAGGACGAATGGGGCTTCTGGTTCGAGGGCAAACCCGCCCAGGGCGACATCACCAACCCCTTCGGCGATGTGATGGAGAAGGCCGGCGCCGTGCGCGATGGCGGATCGTTCTTCGAGCGCATGGGCGCGGTCGCCTGCTGGAACGCGGTGATGGACGAGAACCAATACATGGTCCGCAAATGGAACGAGTTCATCGCGGCCTGAGCCTGGTGATCTGATGGCGCCGCCCAGGTAAGGGCGTTGCTCCTCAGGGCGCGCGGGGGACTGCGCGCCCGTCCCTTCTGCCCTGACGGAGTCTCGATCCGTGAAGAGCCTGGTGAGCTGGCTGCAGCTCTCGCCCCTGTTGTCGGTGCTTGCCTTCTTCCTTGTGCTGCCGGTGGCGATGATCGTGACCGTCAGCTTCTGGGGCGCGACCGAGTGGTCGATCTACCCGGCCTTCCAGTTCGACAATTACGAGTTCCTGCTGGGCTCGCCCGTTACCTATTCGGTGTTCGCCAACACCTTTATCTATGCGGGGCTGACCTGGGTCATCACGCTGGTGATCGGCTTTACCGTGGCGCATTTCCTGGCCTTCCACGTGCGCTCGCTCAGCTGGCAGATCGTGCTGTTCCTGATCTGCACGGTGCCGTTCTGGACCTCGAATATCATTCGCATGATCTCGTGGATCCCTTTTCTGGGGCGGAACGGCATCGCCAACACGGCGCTCATCGACCTTGGCCTTGTCGATGAGCCGGTGGAGTGGCTGCTGTTCTCCGACTTCGCCGTCGTGCTGGCCTTCGTGCATCTCTACACGCTGTTCATGGTCGTCCCGATCTTCAATACCATGATGCGGATCGACCGCTCGCTGATCGAGGCGGCGCGCGATCAGGGCGCCAGCGACTGGCAGATCCTGCGCCATGTGATCATCCCGCTGTCCAAGCCCGGGATCATGATCGGCTCGATCTTCGTGGTCACGCTGGTGATGGGCGACTTCATCACCGTGCGGTTCATGTCAGGCTCGCAGTCGGCCAATGTCGGACGGCTCATCTCGAACGACGTGGCGCTGCTCGCCTATCCCTCGGCGGCGGCGACGGCGGTGATCCTGCTGATCACGGTGCTGATCATGATCTCGATCATGCTGCGCTTCGTCGACATCCGGAAGGAGCTGTGAGGATGGCGGGGCAGCGGCGACCGGCGTCCTTCTATGCCCTCGCGGCGTTCTTCGCGCTCTTCATCCTGTTTCTCTACGGGCCGACGATCACCATCGCGATCCTGTCGTTCCAGGGAGAGCGCGGTGGGCTGACCTTCCCGATGAACGGCGTCTCGACCTACTGGTATGTGGACCTGTTCGAGGAGCAGGCCGTGGGCGATATCTGGGGTTCGTTCCAGCGCTCCTTCACCCTCGGGCTGATGGTGATGGTCACCACCGTAGTATTCTCGGTGCTGGCGGGGCTGGCCTTTCGGCGGCGGTTCTACGGGGCTGGGCTGGTCTTCAACCTCGTGCTGATGAGCTTGATCATCCCGTCGATCCTGATCTCGCTCGGCGTCGGCCTGATCTTCAGCCAGCTCGACTGGGAGGTGCATTGGACGACCTCCGGTTTCGGCTCACAGCTCACCTGGACGCTGCCCTTTGGCGTCCTGATCATGTTCGCCGTCTTCAGCCGCTTTAACCGCGCCTATGAGGAAGCGGCCCGCGATCAGGGTGCTACGGCCTGGCAGACCGTGCGTTTCGTCGTGCTGCCGATCATCGCGCCCAGCCTGATTGGCGTGGCGCTGTTCGGTTTCACGCTGAGTTACGACGAGTTCGCGCGCACGCTGCTGACGGCGGGCAGCCGGAACACGCTGCCGCTCGAGATCTTCGGCATGACGACGAATGTGACGACGCCGGTGCTCTATGCGCTCGGCACGCTGACGACCGCGTTTTCCTTCCTGATCATCGGCGTCTCGATGGCAACGGTGCTGATCCTGCGCCGGCGCCGCCTCGCCCGGGCCAAGGGGCGGTGATGCGCATCCTGTTCGTCAACCCCAACAGCACCGTTTCGATGACCGAGAAGATCGAAGCCGCCGCCCGCGCCGCCGCAGCACCCGATGTGACGGTGGAGGCCCGGACATCCCATGGCGGCCCGCCTGCGATCCAAGGGCGCGAGGATGGCGAGGCCGCGGTGGCGCCGCTGCTGAAGGAACTGGCGCGCGGGGTGGACGACGGGTTCGACGCCTTCGTCATCGCCTGTTTCGACGACACGGGCCTCGCCGAGGCGCGCGCCGCCACCGGCCGGCCCGTCATCGGCATAGGGCAAAGCGCCTTTCACGCCGCCGCCATGCGGGGCGCGCGCTTCTCGGTGGTGACGACGCTCGCCGTCTCCGTCCCGGTGATCGAGGAGAACCTGGCGGCCAGCGGCCTTGACCGCGTCTGCCCGCGCGTCCGCGCCTCGGGCGTGCCGGTGCTGGCGCTGGAGACCGATCCCGAACCGTCGGAGCGCGCGGTCTCGGGCGAGATCGGTCGCGCTCTCGCCGAGGACGATATCGGCGCGGTTGTCCTCGGCTGCGCCGGCATGGCCGATCTCGCCGCCCGGATGACCCGCGCGCATGGCCTGCCGGTGATCGACGGGGTCGCCGCCGCCTGCGGCTTTGCCCGCACGCTGGTGACGCTCGCATGAGCCGCCGGCCACATCAGCGTTGGGCGGGCTGATGGAGTTCCGCTTCTTCGAGATCTACCGCAATTCGGAGTATCTGTGGCTGCTGGCCGAGGGGGCGGCTTTTAGCGCAGGCCTGACCATCGCGGCCGCCACCCTTGGTTTCGCGCTGGCCATGGCGCTTGCCGGCGCGCGCTATGCCCGGGTGCCGGTGCTGGCCCAGAGCGCGACGGCCTATGTCGAGTTCACGCGCAACACGCCGCTGATCGTGCAGCTTTTCCTGGTGACCTTCGGCCTGCCGCAGCTGCTCGACTACCAATGGCCCTTCTGGGCCCATGCGCTGCTCGCGCTCACGCTGAATTTCTCGGCCTATTTCGCCGAGATCCTGCGCGCGGGCTTTGCCTCGGTTGGCAGCGGTCAGTTCGAGGCAGCGCGCGCCCTGGGCCTCGCACCCGTGCGGATTTTCTTCAAGATCGTGTTCCCGCAGGCCACGGCCAAGATGTACCCGGCGCTCGGCAGCCAGTTCATCTTTCTGTTCCTGACCACCGGCGTGATCTCGGAGATCGGCGTGACCGACCTCACCCATGCCGGCGTTTTCATCGACAGCCGCACCTTCCGCTCGTTCGAGGTCTTCCTCACCCTGACCGTGATCTACATCGCGCTATCCCTCGGCTTCAAAACCGCGCTTGCCCTGGCAGAGCGGCGCCTGTTTCCCTGGCAGGAAGCGCGATGAGGGACCTGTTCGCCGAGACCCTGGGCAGGCCCTTCGGCATCGTGCTGTTTCAGCTGCTGGAGGCGACGCAGTTCACGCTGTACTTGACCGCCATCGCCTTTATCGCGGGCGGCGCGGTCGGCATGGGCGTCACGCTGGCCCGCATCGCGCCGAACCGATGGGCGCGGCGTCTGTCGATCAGCTATATCTGGCTCTTCCAATCCACCCCGCTTCTGATGCTGCTGTTTCTGACCGGCCTCGGCGCGCCCCGCTTTCTGGGGGTGAATATCGACCCCTGGATCGCGGCCTCGGTCTCGCTGACGCTTTATGCCAGCGCCTATCTCGCCGATGTCTGGCGCGGCGCGCTGGAGAGCATCCCCAAGGGGCAATGGGAGGGCGCGTTCGCCGTTGGCCTGCGCTTTGTCCCGGCGCTCTGGCGGGTGGTGCTGCCACAGGCGATCCGCATCGCCTTAGCACCGACCGTCGGCTTCATGGTGCAGATCGTGAAAGGCACCTCGCTCGCCTACATCATCGGCTTTCATGACCTGATGAGCATCGGCAAGCGCTGGGCCAACGCACCCGTCGACGGGACCGAGCCCTTCATCATCTTCCCGCTGATGGCGCTCATCTATTTCGCCATCTGCTTTCCCCTCTCGCTGGCCTCGCGCGCGCTCGAAAGGCGTCTCGGGACCGTGTCGAGGACCCCGCTCGCCACTGCCTGACCCCCAACCGAGGAGACCCTCTGATGAAGATGATCCTGACATGGCTCGCCGCCGCCGCGCTGTTCGTGGCCCCCGCCTTGCCGGCCAAGGCCGATCTGGCCGACATCCTGTCCGCCGGCACCGTCAAGATCGCGGTGCCCGAGAATTTCCCGCCCTTCGGCGCGCTCGGCGCTGAGGGCGAGCACGAGGGCTATGACGTCGACGTCGCGAAGCTGATCGCCGAGGATCTGGGCGTCGAGCTTGAACTGGTCCCGGTGACTTCGGACCAGCGCATCCCGTTTCTCGAGACCGACCGCGTCGACCTCGTGATTTCATCCATGGGCGCCAACCCGCAGCGGGCCAAGTCGATCTGGTTCTCCAGCGCCTATGCGCCGTTCTTCTCGGGCGCCTTCGCGTCCAGCGACAAATCCATCGCCTCGATCGCCGATCTCGCGGGCATGAAGGTCGGCCTGACCGGGGGCACGCTGGAGGATCTGGAGCTGACCGACGCGGCGCCCGAGGGCACCGAGATCATCCGCTTCGGCGACAACGCGGCCACGCTGGAGGCCTTCAAATCCGGCCAGGTCGACGTGCTCGTGACGGGTAACGTCGTCGCCTCGACCCTGTCCGCCGCCAACCCCGATCTGGACATGGAGACGAAGTTCATCATGAAGGACAGCCCCGCCTTCATCGGGGTGAAGAAGGGCAATCTTGACCTGCTGCAGTGGGTGAACGTCTTCATCCTGCACAAGACGCTGGGCGGTGAGCTCAACGCCTTCTCGGAGAAGTGGCTCGGCCAAAGCCTGCCGCCGCTGCCAGCGCTCTGAGAGCCAAGCCGCAGAGCCTGCGTGGTCCGAGGGTCGCGCAGGCTATCAGCCGCGCAGCGCGGCCTTAGGCTTCCGCCATTCTCAGCGCGCCTTCGCGGAAGCGGGCATTGCGCCAGGCAACCCGCTTGCCATAGCGCCCTTTGCCAAGCTTGTGCGCCCAGGCCGCCTTGAACTCCGCCGCGGCGCCCAGGGGATCGAAGCTGGCTTTGGACGGGTCGAGCAGGCGCCACATCTCGCGGATATGCTTGGTCGAGCCCCAGGGGCCGATGCCGGCCGGGTTCCAGCGCGCGTCGATCAGCGCCAACTGGATCCAACCGTGCAGATCCCGCCCATAGGGGTACTTTTTGTACATGCCGCCGCAGAAATAGGCCGCCTGCTTGCGCGCCAGGCGCACGCCGCCGCCGGGAGAGATGCGCAGCCTTGCGATCGATCGGCTGGACTTTGCGCCGGCCTTGCCGTCGAACACCCGGCACCAATCGGCGTAGATCTCGTCCAGATCCGCCCGGCCGCCACCGCGCCCGACCATCTGCACACCATAGCGGTTCATGATCTCGCGGCAGAACCCCCGACCGGCGAGGCGCCGCTTCTCGCGCGTCTTGTGGGGCGTGTCGACCAGGCATCCCACACCGATCGTCACCAGATCGCGGGTATCGCAGTAGAAATGCGGGATGTCGCCCTCGCTGTAACGAAGATGCGCGAACAGGACGGCCATCGCCTGATCGTCCTCCACCAGCGGGAGCGAGCGGGTGTAGGGGATGCTGGCGGGCAGGCTCTCCGCAGCCGGCCGCACCGGGCATGAGATCGTGTTCAGGGTTTTCTCGGCCCAGACCGCGGCCGAGGTCATCTGGTTCAGATGGCGGAGCGTCCGGCCACCGGGATCGACGCGCCCGTCCGGCTTGCGGCTGCCGACCACTTTCTCCTGGAAATCCTCGATGGCGCGCATCGTGTTGGGACCGTTGCGTCCATCGACCGACAGCGTTTTTCGCGCCGGCGGCGCCATGAGGTTGAGCCGTGCCTGCACCAGGGCCACATCCGCCGGGCGGTTGTCGCCCTTGCGCCCAACACTGCCCACGATGACGAGTGTCTGGCTACTCTCCCACGCACCCATGGCCGACCGCCCCGCTTGCTTCACACGCAAAGCGTTTTCCAGGCCCGCCCTAGGGTCAATCGCACGATGGTCGCGCAGATCCTCCCGCGCCATCGTCGGCGTCGCCCGGCGGCATGTCAGCTTGTGGACTGCTCCTCCAGCCGGTCCGTCGCAGGTGGCGGTGCTGCCACGAGAGCCGACAGCTGCTGGCGAAGTTCGGCATCCATTTCAAAGCGGATGGCGGCGAGCGAGGGGGCGAGCTGGACGGTATCGCGGCCCGAAATGATCGGCACCGGCGCCCAGTCCTCGCCATGGGGCCTGGCCAGGCGTTGATGAGCCACCCAGGCCACGGCGAGGGTCGCCGCATGCACGTCATGCGCCCTCGAGATCTCAACAAGCCGCGTGGCGGCCTCGTGCATGGCGGCCTGCCCATAGCGCCGGGCGTAGCGCTCGTTCTCGGTCAGCCGGCCGTCTCCGCCCGCGGCGTACTTGCCCGTCAGCAGCCCACCGCCCAGCGGCGAGTAGCAATGCGCCGCGATCCCCTGATCCGCCGCCATGGGCAGGATCTCGACCTCGGCCTGGCGCTTGACCAGCGAGTACATCGGTTGGATGTGCCCGATCTGCACCCCTAGGCGCGTGGCGATGGCCACGGCCTTCATCACCTGCCAGGCGGCATAGTTGGACAGGCCGATGCTGCCGATCTCGCCGGCGAGCTGCATCACGGCCATGGCCGTGATGCTCTCCTCCAACGGCGTCTCAGGGTCGAAGCGGTGGAGATAGAGACAGTCCACCCGATCGAGACCCAGGCGCCGGCGCGAGATGTCGAACTGCGCACGGATGTTCGTAGCCCCAGCACCCCCGGTATAGCCAACCTTGGTGGCGACCTGGGGCCCCGTGTCGGGATCGGCCGCGATCAGCCGGCCGAGGATCTCTTCCGAGGCGCCCTCGGTGTAGAGATACGCGGTGTCGAACCAGGTGATCCCGGCCTCGCGACAGGCATGGTAGGTGGCGGCCGCGGTCTTCTCGTCCGACGTGCCACCCCATTGCATGGTGCCAAAGACGACCTCGTTGCTCACACACTGTTCCCTCGGTGGCCGACCATCATCCCTAAGGCGCCGCGCGCCCAAGCGCCACACCGGCCGACCGCGCGAGCGACGGCCAGGACACGAGCCCGCGCTGCGGTCGGCGCGCGCGTCGAGCCCGATGCTGACCGCGACACCGGGGGGGCTGAGGTCAAGACCATTTCGATCCAGGGACCTTCTTCCTAACCATCGCTTCAGGGCGCGATGCGTCCCGCGCAGCGACAAGGCAGACACGAGGGAGAGCCGCTTGAAACCGTCGATCCGGGCGGCATTGCCATGGCATGGGCCAACGCTCAGCCCGCGGCGGCTCAGAACGCCCCGGCGCCGGCCTTGGGCGTAGCCCCGGCCGAGCGCAGCGATCTGAGAGCGACAGCCGTCTTCTCAGGGCGCCTGGTTGCCGCGCAAAAGGTCGATATCCAGGCGCGTGTTTCGGGTTTTCTCGAAGAGATCGCCTTTGAAGAAGGCGCGCGCGTCAGTGCAGGCGATCTGCTCTACCGCATTGAGGACGACCCCTACACCGCAGCCCTCGGGCAGGTCGACGGCCAGATCGCCGCCGCGGCGGCCGAGCGCCGGCTGGCCGAGATCGAACGAGACCGCAAACAGCAGCTCGTCGAGCGCCAGACCGTCGCGCAATCCGAGCTCGACGTGGCGGAGGCAAACCTCGGACGCGCCGATGGTGAGATCGCGCGGCTGCAGGCCGAACGGGCCCGCGCCGAGCTCGACGTGGATTATACGGCCATCCAGGCGCCCTTCGATGGGGTGATGAGCCTGAACGCCTGTGATATCGGCGCCTTTGTCGGCCCCGACAGCGGCGCGCTGGTAACGCTGACGCGGCTGAACCCCATGACGGTCGAGTTCCCCGTGGCCACAGCGCTGGTCCTCGACTATCGGCGCCAGGCGGTTGCAGGCCAGACCGGCAGCGTCTCGGTCACGCTCCAGCTGCCGGATGGCACGACCTACGATCGGGCAGGCCGCATCGATTTCGTCGATGCCGAGGTCGATGCGGGCACCGACACGGTGACCGTCCGCGCGGTCTTTGCGAACCCCGACGGCCTGCTGATCGACGGTGCGCTGGTCTCGGTCGCGCTGAGGGGCGACACCCCGCAAGAGGTGCTGAACGTGCCGAGCCGGGCGATCAGCCGTGATCAGATCGGCGCCTTCGTCCTGGTGGTCGATGACGCCAGCATCGTCGAGCTGCGCCGTGTCGAGGTGACCCGCAGCACCGACGGGCGCAGCGTGATCACCAGCGGACTGGAGGCGGGGGAGAACGTCATCGTCGACGGGCTGAACAAGGTACGCCCGGGCCTCCGGGTCGATGCGGCCGTCGCCAACACCACGGGCGGTTGAGACCATGCTCTCGGACGTCTTCATCGCGCGACCGAGGCTCGCCCTCGTCATCTCGATCGTGATCACCATCGCGGGCCTGGTGTCGCTGACCCGCCTGCCGATCGCGCAGTTCCCCGACATCGTGCCGCCCACGGTCAAGGTCACGGCCTTCTATCCCGGCGCCGATGCCGAAGTGGTCGAACAGACCGTCGCGACGCCGATCGAACAGCAGGTGATCGGCGTCGAGGACATGATCTACATGAAGTCGACCAGCGGGGCCGACGGCAGCTACACGCTGACCGTCAGCTTTGCGGTCGGCACCGATCCCGACATCGCCACCGTCAATGTGCAGAACCGCGTCTCCGCGGCCAGAGCAGCCCTGCCCTCCGAGGTCAAGTTGACCGGCGTCACCGTGCGCAAGGCATCGAACGCGATCCTGCAGATGATCGCGATCTATGACGCCGAGGATCAGCTCGACGCGCTCACGCTGTCGAACTTCGCCACCATCAACCTCGTCGACCCGCTGAAGCGGATCGAGGGGATCGGCGATGTCGGCGTGATCGGCGAGCGCGACTATGCCATGCGGGTCACCTTGGATGTCGACCGGCTGACGGCGCTCGGCCTCACGCCGGGCGACGTGGCGCAGGCGCTTCGCGAACAGAACGTCCAAGCGGCCCTTGGCCGGGTTGGCGCGCAGCCCCTGACGGCGGACCCGACCTTTCAGCTCAACATCGTCACCCAGGGCCGGCTGACCGACCCCGAGGCCTTTGGCGATGTCGTGCTGCGCGCCGAGCCGGACGGCTCGCTACTGCGCGTGCGCGATGTGGCAGAGGTCGCCCTCGGTGCCCGCAACGCCGATGTCACCGCCAAGTTCAACAATCGCGAGACGGTGCTGGTCACGATCTCGCAGTCTCCGGGCGGCAACGCACTCGCCATCGCCGAAGGGGTGCGCGAGACGCTGGATCGGCTGACCGCCAACGCCCCCGGCGGCATCACCTATGACATCACCTACGACCTGACGCAGTTTGTCGATGCCTCGATCGAGGAGCTGAAGACGACGCTTTGGCAGGCCTTCCTGCTGGTGATCGCGGTGGTCTTTGTCTTCCTCGGCAGTGTCCGCGCCACTATCGTACCCGCCGTGGCGGTGCCGGTGGCGCTGATCGGCACCTTCGCTGCCATGGCGGCGATGGGCTTCACGCTCAACACCATCTCGCTGCTGGCGCTCGTCCTCGCCATCGGCACTGTGGTCGACGACGCCATTGTCGTGGTGGAGAACTGCGACCGCGTGCTGGCCGAGAACCCAGGCATGAGCCCGCCCGACGCCGCGCGCCAGGCGATGCGCGAGATCACCGGCCCGGTGATCGCGACGACACTGGTGCTGCTCTCGGTGTTCGTGCCGGTCGCCTTCATCCCCGGCATCAGCGGTCAGCTGTTCCAGCAATTCGCCGTCGCCGTCTCGGTCTCGGTGGTGATCTCGACGGTCAACGCGCTGACACTCAGCCCAGCGCTTTGCGGCCTGCTGCTGCGGGCACGCACCGGCCCACCGACGGGCGTGCTGGGCAAGATCTCGGGCGCGATCGACCGGACGCGCGACCGCTACACCAGCATCGCCGCCGCCATCGCGCGGCGCTCGGTCATCGGCGTCGCCATGCTGGGCATCGCGCTCGTCGCCAGCGGCGCGCTGTTCTCCACCGTGCCCACCGGTTTTCTGCCGTCCGAGGACCAGGGCGTGTTCCTCGCCGAATTGCGCCTGCCCGAGGGCGCTTCGGTCAACCGCGCCGAAGCCGTGCGCCAAGCCTTTACAGAGGAAGTGCGCGGGATCGACGGCGTGGCAGGCGTGATCGGGGCCAGCGGCTACAGCATCATGGACGGCCTCGTCGCCCCCAACGCCGCCTTCCTCGCGGTGGTGCTCGACCCGTTCGAGGAAAGGGGTCCGGGCGAGAGCGCCTTTGCCTTGATCCGCGAGGTACAGACCCGGGCGCTGGCGCTCCGCGAGGTGGCGGCTTTTGCCTTCAACGTGCCCCCGATCACCGGCCTCGGCACCAGTTCGGGCTTCGAGTATCAGCTGCTCGATCTCGAGGGCAGGCCACCGGCCGATCTTGCGGCCGTGGCCACCGGCATGGTGCTGGGCGCGAACGGCGATCCGCGCCTGTCCCGCGTGTTCTCGACCTATTCGGCCAGCACGCCCCAGCTTTACATGGAGATCGACCGCGAACGGCTACAAAGCCTCGGCGTCCGTGTCTCGGACCTGTTCGCCACGCTGCAGGGTACCTTCGGCAGCGTCTATGTGAACGACTTCAACATGTTCGGCCGATCCTGGCAGGTGAACATGCAGGCGGCCGAGGGCGACCGTGACGAGGTGCCTGACCTCTCGCGCCTGCATGTGCGCAACCGCGATGGCGCGATGGTGCCGCTGGATGCTGTGGTCCGCCTCGACTACCGGCTCGGGCCGCAGTCGATCATCCGCTACAACAACTATCGCTCGGTGACGATCAGCGGCGGGCCGGCGCCCGGCATCGCCTCGGGCACGGCGCTGACCGCGATGGAAGAGGTGTCGGGCACGACCCTGCCACCCGGCTACAGCCATGAATGGACCGCGACCGCGCTGCAGGAAAAGGAAGCGGCCGGCCAGACCTTGGCGATCCTCGCCTTCTCGCTGCTCTTCGCCTATCTGTTCCTCGTCGGCCTGTACGAAAGCTGGACCATCCCGCTGCCGGTCATGCTCTCGGTGGCCTTCGGTGTCGCGGGCGCGCTGGGGGCGCTGCTGGTCGCTGGGCTGTCTTTCGATCTCTATGGCCAGATCGGTCTTGTCATCCTGATCGCGCTGGTGGCGAAGAACGCGATCCTGATCGTCGAGTTCGCCAAGCAGCGCCGCGAGGAAGGCCAGGGGATCACCGAGGCGGCGATCGAGGCGGCGCGCACCCGGTTTCGCGCGGTGATGATGACCGGGCTGTCCTTTGTCGCCGGGATCTTCCCGCTGGTCTTCGCCGTCGGCGCGGCCGAGATCACCCGGCGGACCGTGGGCAGCTCAGTCGCCGGCGGCATGATCCTCGCCACCTTTGTGGGCATCTTCGCGGTCCCGGCGCTCTACGTCGCCTTCCAGTCGGGGCGCGAGCGGCTGAAAGCGATGATCACCGGCAAACCCCTGCCCGGCAAACTCCCGCCCGACAAACCCCAGCCCGACGCAGGCCCTGCGGCAGAACCGGGCGAGTAGTGCGGCGACGATCGTCGCGGAGCAGGCAACGCGCTCTGCGCCGGATCGGGAGCGGGCGCGTTACTGCATCTGTTCCTGCATCGCTGGGACGGGCGTCTCGTCATCCAGGACGATGAGCTGCAGCGCCACCGGGCCATTGCGCGCCGCCAGCCAGTGCCGGACCCCCGCTGGCACGGTCAGCACGCTGCCGGGCCCATAGATGGTCTCATCCGCCTCGACGACCGTGTCGCCGTCACCCCAGGACATCTCGCCCGAGATCACCGTGAGCAGGCGAACACCGCTCCGCGTGGCATGCGGCGGCACCACGTCGTCGGCGTCGAGGCTCAGGATCACCACGCTCGGCCTGCCCTCGGCCGACAGCAGCAGGGGCGTCACCTCGGCGACACCCATCACGACCTGGCTCGGCAGCTTGGCGAGATCGATCTCGGTCGTGCCGGCCGAAACCGTGGTTGCGCAAAGCGCGGTCGCGAAAGCGATGGCAAGACGCATCGGGAAGCCCTTTCTAGGTTGGCACCGGCGGCGGTCCGAGCTGCGGTCCGCACCGGCGGTGCCCGCGTGGCGCCGACCCCAACACCGGTATGGCCGCTTGTCGAGGGCACCGGGCCGGTTTGGGCCTCCCGATGCCATCACCTTCTCGTTGGAACGCTCAGCCGAAGTCGAAGACGGAGGCGTCCAGATCGGCTAGCGCGGTATTCGCAAAGGTCAGGCTGTCGACCTCGGAGAACGCAAAGCGCAGGTCGCGCCCGTCCTGCACGGCCACGGCCTCCAGGTCCGAGAAGTCGGCGACGCCCTCGAGATCGACTTCGACCAAATCCCCCGGCCGCCTGCCACCGGCGGAGAAATCGAGGATCGTGTCGTTGCCGCCGTTGAAGACGAAGGTGTCGACGCCGATGCCACCGCGCAGCCCGTCATCGCCCGCACCGCCATCCAGCCGGTCATCGCCGAAATCGCCGCTCAGGCTGTCGTTACCCTCGCCGCCCTGCAGGTCGTCGTCGCCGAAACCGCCGCGCAGGGTGTCATCGCCCTCATTCCCCAGAAGCAGGTCGTCGCCGGATTGGCCAAGCACGCTGTCATCGCCTTGACCGGCGGTGACGATGTCGTCGCCCGCCCCCGCGCGCAGGCGGTTGTCATCGGCGCCACCCCGGATCAGATCTTCGCTCCGCCCACCGCGCAGATCGCCCGACAGCGCGGGATCGTCGGCCGTGGTGAAGTTGAAGGTCGAGGTATCGCCCATCTCGATGCCGGCATAGGCCTCGCCATCGGCATCGAGGAACGCGTTATCGTCGATCTCCACGGCGTAACGGCTGTCGGCATCGAGCTGCAGCAGCGGCGTGAAGCTCACCGTCTCGCCGTCGATCTCGACCAGCCGGCTGTCGGCGGCGGCGATCTCGGTCACCTCACCGCTGTCGCGATTGACAAGACGCAGCGCGCCCTCGCCCGCAACCACCTCCTCGGTGAAGGTCAGCACGATCTCGCTGTCGGTCGAGACATCGCGCAGGTTGTCCGACGGCGTCGCCGACAGCAGCCACGGCGCGATGGGCCCGCCGAGTGTCACCTCCTGCGGGAAGAACACCGTCTCGCCGTCGCTGGAGAAGCCTAGCCGACCGTCGCCGTTGATGCCGAACGAGAAGATCTGACCGTCATCGGCGCGCGCGAAGACAGCATTCTGCCCCACCGCGATCTCGACCACGTTGACGTCATCCAGCGCCGCGATCTTGGTCGGGAAGAAGGTGACGTCGGTCTCGGTCGCAGGGTCACCGTCGAGCCCACCCGTCGGGCCCTCGTCATTTGGGCCCCACAAGAACACGTCGCCCTCGCCCGTCAGCGCGACGCCGAAACGGGCGCCGCCCTGCACATCGACGACGTTGGGCGGCAGTGCCGTAAGCTCGACGGGGCTCAGCACATCCGCGCCATCGGGGATGAAGGTGCCATCACCGTTATCGGTGCCTTGCAGCAACTGGCCGAAGCGGCTCTCGCCCCAGCCCCACACGCGCCCGTCCGACGACACGGCGTAGGCCGTTGCGGTATCGGCGGTGATGGCGACGATATCGTCCGGCAGACCCTCGGTCCGCACCGGCGACAGCACCCGCGTCATGGGTGAGCCATCATCCTCCAGCCCATCGGGCGCACCAAGCTGACCGTCGCTGTTGCGTCCGAACCCGAACACCTCGCCATCCGCGGTCAGGACGAGGGTGAAGGACACGCCGCTTGAGACCGCCACCACCGTCTCATCGGCCAAGGCCTCAACCAGCGTCGGCACCAGCCGTTCGTCACGGTCGCCAAGGCCGAGTTGGCCATTGGTGTTCGACCCCCAGGCATAAAGCGCGCCGCCTTCGGTGATCGCGTAGGAGACGCCATTGCCGTTCTCGATCCCAACCACCGTCTCAGTGTCGAGCGCACCCTCGATCTTTGTCGGTACGCTCCGGTTCTCTTCATCGCCGAGGCCGAGGGGGCCGCGATTGTTGAAGCCCCAGCTGAAGACGTCACCGCTATCGGTGAGCAAGGTCGAATGGATCTGACCGGCCGAGACGGCGATGATCTCGGCGTCGAAATCGTCGGGCAGCGCGACAGGGCGCGGCTGCTCGATGTTGAAGCCCTCGACGCCATTGCCGAGCTGGCCGAAGAAATTCGCGCCGGTCGTGAAGACCTCCCCGTTCTCATCCAGGAAGACGGAGAACTGGCTGCCCGTCCCGAGCGTCGCCAACGTCGGCTGTGGCACGCCTTCGTAGAATGCCAGTGCGCGCGGCCGGTCGAGTGGGTCGCCAAACTCTTCCGACGCGATGACCGTGGTCTCGCCCGCGTCGAAATAGTCGCCATCGCCGTTCAGATCAGACAGCGCAATCACGCTGCCATCGGCGGTCAGCGTAATGTTGCCGTCTTCGTCGGCCGCCACCGAAAAGCTGACGAAGGGGTCGGGGATGCCGCTGACCGTCGTGGCGTTCCAGATCTCCACCGCCTCGCCCGCATCGTTGATGGTGTTGGAGCCATCGAGATCGGTCAGCTTGAACAGCGCGATCGGCGCATCGAAGCCGAAGCTTGAGAGCAGGAGCAGCGAGCCGTCAGGCGCCGCCGCATTGGCGAAGTCGATCGGGGCCCCGAAGCTCATCTCCTCCGAGATGAAGACGGTCACTTCGTCAGGCGTGACGGCGCCCGATGCGTCCAGATCCTCCAGCCGCAGAACGACGTTCGGCTCTCCGCCCGCGGTATCGTTGACAAAGGCCACATCGCCGACAAAGGCGATGTCAAAAGCCGAGGACGTCGGCACGACGGTCTGCAGATCGGCCCAGACGGTCGCCTCGCCCGCATCCTCGGCATCGCCGTCGCCGTTGAGATCGGCCGTGCGGTAGACCGCATCGAACGGCGCCGATCCAGTGCCGGCGTTGACGATGTAGATCGCGCCATCGCCACCCTCGGCGATCCCGTTTGGCGTCGGCAGGGTCAAACCACCAGCGTTGGCCGCCGAGAACCAGATCGCGGCCTCGCCCGCATCATTGGCGTCGCCATCGTTGTTGAGATCGCTCAGGCGGTAGACCGCATCGCTGTTGCCGTCGCCCGCATAGACCGCGCCATCCGATCCTTGGGTGACGTTGAACACATTGCCCGTGGGCGAGGGCAGGCCCGAGGCATTGGTCTCATCGAAGAAGGCTAGGATCTCACCCTCGCCCGACGAGGTGCCGTCGCCATCCAGATCGCGCAGCAGCAACAGCTGATCCGTACGCTGATCCCCCAGAAGAACACCGGTGATGGTCTGCTCGCGAACGCGGCCCATGGCGCACTACTCCGTTGGTAGAGACGTGTGGGCTGGCGAGCGCTGGCGTCGTCTTGATGGAAGGGGCTCCCGAGCCCCAATCGATAGCTGCAGAAAACCCAATCCGACAGCATTGTCCAGTGCCACCGACGCATGGGCGCGCCGCGACGATCTACCGATGCGGCCGGGGCATACGGCGGGGTGCATGAGCCCTGGCCGTTACCGAAACCCTGTTCGGCCGGCACAACCGGGGCACTGCGGTGCGCGTCAACTGGGGCGCAACGCTGTCATGGTCTGGCGCATCGGCCTCGCGACAGTATATCTTTGCAACGAAGCTACCATGGCCGAGACGGCGAGAGCCCTGACGGCGCGGCGCGTGTATTGACCGATGGCCCGGACAGCCCGGCACTGTGGACAGACGCGAGTTTCCGCCCCATGACAGATCGATGACCATTCGCATGACCCGTCGAGCGCCGATCAAGAAGCCGGCTGTCTTCGCTTATGCCGTGCACTTTCTGACGGCATCGGGCGCGGTCTTTGCGATGCTCGCGCTGATCGCCGCGGTGTCCGAGGATTGGAGTCTGATGTTCCTCTGGCTCGTCGCGGCCTTTGTCGTCGACGGCATCGACGGCCCGCTCGCGCGGAAATACGACGTGCGCACCTATGCGCCCCGCATCGACGGCGCGCTGCTCGATCTCATCGTCGATTACCTGACCTATGTCTTCATCCCGGCCTATGCGCTCTTCCAGTCAGGTCTGCTGGAGGGCATCTGGGCCTGGGTGGCGCTGGTCGCGATCACCTTCACCAGCGTGATCTATTTCGCCGATACCGAGATGAAGTCGGAAGACAACTCCTTCCTCGGCTTTCCGAGCTGCTGGAACCTGGTCGTGCTCGTGGTCTTTTCGCTCGATCCGCCCGGCTGGGTGATCCTCGCGATGATTGCAGTGTTGGCGCCGGCGATGTTTCTGCCGCTCAAGTTCATCCATCCCACACGCACGAGGCGCTGGCGGCGCTTCTCCCTGCCGGTGGCACTGGCCTGGACGGGGTTTGCCGGATGGGCGGCGGCCAATGGCTTTGATCCCGAAAGCTGGGCGCATTGGGGCCTGATCGCCTCCAGCATCTATCTCGTCCTGGCCGGTATCCTGCAGCAGATCATCCCGCCGCAACCGCAACAGGCGTAAGCCAGCGTGCCGGATCAACGTTCCGGGTCAGCGTTCTGGATCAAATGGCCTGCGAGGCGGATCGCCAGCGCGACGATCATGGTCGTTAGGTTGGCCCAGCCCACCGTCGGAAAGGCCGGGCAGCACATGACGCTCAGGCGGCCATCCAGGACTTGAGCGGCGGCTCGGCGCGTCTGAACCCGGCCGTGATAAGCCGCACCGTGTGCAACAGGGTGCAGACCACCGTCCACACCGCGACCGCGCCAAGCCCGACGGCCGGCGCGCCGAACAGCGTGAAGACCATGAAAATCAGCGTGTTGGGGTTGCGCCTGGCCGTCACGATCCGCAGGCCATAGTCAAAGGGCTGCCAGACATGGATCTGAAAGCCGTGGATGTACCGGAACACGTTCTCGATGGTCCGGCCAAGCACATAGCCGACCAGGATCACGCCAAGCGCCGTATCCATCCAGCCCGGTGGGGCGGCGACAGTCGCGTGGATGCCGAGATACCAGGCGATGTACCAGAAGGGCGGATGCACCCAGTCGATGCCGTGATCAAAGTAGTGTCCCCATTTCGAGGAGGTCAGCGTGGTACGCGCCAGCTTACCGTCGACCGTGTCCAGGAAGGTCATCAGCCAGCCGCAGACGAAGCCCGTCACCCAGTCGCCCCGCCAGAAGGCCCAGGTGGCCATCAGCACGAAAACCAGGCTGACGCTTGTCACCGTGTTGGGCGAGATCCGCCGCGCCGCGCAGAACCGCGTGACCGCCAGCGCCGGCACCGGCCAGAGATACTTCGTCACCAGATCGGTCGCGCCCTTATAGGCGCTTTTGAACAGGGCCTGTTCGGCATCCCGCACCCCGCCATCGGCGATCGGCAGGGCAAAAGGCGTCTCGCGTTTTCGGAGCGTCTCGTTATAGCCCCCGGCCAGCGTCTCGGGCGTCTCGACGCGAAGGCCGAGCGCGGTAAGCGCTGCCTCGTCGACGCTCCCGGCCGACATCATCGCCTCGACCTGATCCGCCTTGGTCGCCTCGGGCAGATGCGCGGCGATCAGTCGGGTGTGACCGCCGCTTCGCTGCACCAGCGCGACGCCGGGCGCCCCGACCAGCGCCATGGTGAGCCCGGCGGAGAACACCCAGTCGGTGCGGGTCAGGATGGTGCCGGCGGCGCGCGCGACCCCGGCGCGGCGCCAGTTCCGCCCCTGCCACTCGGCGGCCGGCAGCCCGTAGATCCGCACATCGGTCTCGCCGATCAGGCGAAGCGGTCCGTCACCCGATGTCATCGACCTGTCCCGACCCGCTCAGCCTGCGCCATGGCTCGGCGATTTATCCCGGCCGGCCCGGCGTTGAAAGGGCGACGGATCCGCGATGTTCGACCCCACCAACCATGACGACGAGACCCACGGCGCGCCCGATGATCGCCCACCCCGGCAGGCCTGCCGCGAAAAGCGCAGGCACCACCCGCGCGCGCCGCCGAGATCGAGGCCGCGATGGTCAGTACCAATGCGAGATCAGCGGCCGCCCTATGAGCCTCACCGAGCGCTGCGCCCAACATCGCCTGGCCAACTGCTTAGGTCACCGCGCCCCGAGGCGATGCGGCGATGCCGACCGTCAGCATGGCGCCCTCACCGGGCGCGGTGTGGGTGATGGCCCAGGTCGGGTCCATCAGGGCTGCCCCCCTTCGCCAAGGCGCGCCTCGGCAAAGGCAAGATCCTCGGGCTTGTCGACGTCATGGGCGGCCAGCGGATCGCGCATCTCCACCAGCGCGGCACGGGTCCCGGTGGCCCGGCCAATCAGCGCCTCAGCCCGCGCGGTCGACAGCCTGCCAGCGGCATAAGCTGCCATCGCCACGGGCCCGATCGCCCGGGCCATGGCCATCGGGTTCTTGCGCTTGGCCTCCAGACGCCGCCAGAAGGCGACCGCCTTGGCCGCCGCGGGCGTCGCCAGTGCGAACAGATTGCAACCGCTCCAGTCAGCGTCGGAGAGGCGGATATAGGTGCGCCGAGCCGTCGTCCCGGCCTGCTCCACCACTTCGCGCCGCGCGACACCGGCCGCGACATCGGCGCCGGAGGCCTCGGCGCCCTCCAGGAATGCGGCCAGCATCGCAGGCGAGAGCAGCGCGTGATCGGCGGTGGTGATCAGCAGCGGTGCGCCCAGCGCCTCGAACGCCGCCAAGACGCTCGTCGCAGGGCTCGCGGCGGGCGCAATCCGCTCCGCCACGGCTCCCTCGGGCAATGCCGGAGCGTCAGCGTTGATCGAGACATGCACCGCACCGATGCGCTCCGACGCCGCCAACGCCGCCAGCGGCCAGGCGATCATAGGCCGGCCTACGATGGGGGCGAAGGCCTTGAACGCCACGCCCGCAGCATCAGCCACCGGGTCCGCTCCACCGCGCGAGCCCGCCAGCACCAGCGCATTCCACCGCGTCACAGGTGCTTCTCATAGAGGCGATGCACCTTGGCGACGCTGGCGCCGATGCTCTCGACAACCCGGCGTACGCCCATGTTGTCCTCCAGAAGCCAGCTCAGCTCGAGCTCCTCGAAGCGGCGCTCAAGATAGCGGTCCTCCAGCGCGTAGATCAGCTGGTAGGCGAGGATCTTGCCGGCGATGGTCTCAGCCACGTCGGGGCGCACGCCCATCAGCGGCACGCGCGCGCCGCGTATCCGGTTGGCCTTCAGCCGCCAGAGGAGCTTGGCCCAGCCGAAGGGCAGCAACCGGCCGCCGAGATCGCGGATCGCCTCGTTCACATCCGGCAACAGCACGATGAAACCGATGCCCTCGCCATCCCGCTCGGCGATCTTGACCAGACCGGGGTCGATGATCGGCCTCAGATCGCGCACAAGGCCCGCCACCTCGGCCTCGGTCAGCGGCACGAAACCCCAGTTGCCGGCCCATGCCTGATTGAACAGGCCTGCGACCGTCGCAATTTCCTCGGGGTAGCGGCGGATATCGAGCGAGCGGATGGTGATCGAGGGGTCGCTTCGCCCGATCAGCCGGCGTGGCCCATCGGGCAAGCCATCGCGCACCGTGACCCGGTAGCTCAGCAGATCGCGCGCCTTGGCATAGCCCTGCGCCTCGATGGCGGGGGCCACATGGCGCGGGTTGTGGGTGATCAGCAGAAAGGGCGGCGTGTCGAAGCCCTCGACCAGCGCGCCGCATTCCTGATTGGGGCCGAGATCGTAGGGACCGCGCACGACCTCGGCGCCGCGGTCGCGGAGCCAGCCCTCCGCCGTCTCGAACAGGGCACCGGGCACGGCCGGATCGTCCTCGAAAGCGACCATGCCGAACATGCCGAGCTTTCGCCCCTCGGCCGGCGGGGCCAGCGCGTCGATCTGGGCCGAGATACGCCCGACAGGCTGGCCGTCGCGCATCGCTAGGAAGAACGCCACCTCGGCATGGGTGAAGAACGGGTTCCGCCCGGCATCCATGAAGTGGCGCCGATCCAGGTGCAGCGGCTCGACCCAATGGGGATCGCCCGCGCTGATCCGGCCCGGCAGGCGGATGAAGGCATCGCGCTGGCGGGCGTCAGTGACGGGCACGATCTCGATCACGGCGTGACCCGTACGGTGGCGCGTGGCGCCGGGGCTGGCCGCCGCGCTTGCGTCACGTTCTCGGCAAGCAACAGCACCCAAAGCCCGATGAGCGTGAAGACCAGCGGCGGGACAGCGACGGCGAGCATCGGCGCCAGCGCGCCGCTTTCGCCCATGGCGCGTGCGACGCCCTCGGCCACCAGGAAGCAGAAGCCGAGCGTCACGCCAAGTGCCGCCAGCCGGACCGACCGGCCGTCGCGCCCGGCGCCCAGGGCCGCCGGCATGGCGAGGATGAACATCACCACGGGCAGCACCATCAGACCCCAGCCCCTGAGCGCGCGCATGCGGTAGAAACTCGGCCCCCTCAGGCCCCGCGCCTCGCCCTGCAGCACGGCGCGCGCCGCCTCGGCGTCGATCATGCCGGACGGGGTGAGCAGCCGGGTAATCGCCTCGGGCGTGAGATCGGTCCTCCAGCGCATCGTGGCCGTCTCCGTCTTGCCCTCACCCTCGGGGTCGGTCGTCTTCACGGCGCTCAGCGTCCAGACGCCATCGCGATAGGTGGCGCGCTCGGCATCGAGACGCCGCGCCGCGCGCCCCTCGCGGTCCAGCTGGAAGATCGAGACACCGCGCAGATCGCGTGCACCCTCGCCGGTGTCGCGGATACGCAGCACGGCCTGGGGTGTGCGGAGCCAGGAATTGCCGCCGGCGCCTGGACGGGCATCGCCTGCCAGATCCTCGAACTCGACCGCGAGCGCGGCGGTTGCCGCCGGCTCGACCCGTTCCGCGACGAGGTTGAGACCGAGACCAAGCAGCAGGGCGAGCGGCAGGAGCCGGCGCAGGATACCGCCCATGCCGATGCCGGCCGCCCGCAGCACCGTCGTCTCGCGCCGCGCGGCCATGGTGAGAAAGGCCACGGCCGAGCCCGCCAGCAGCCCCACCGGCGCCACCGCGAGCAACAGCGCGGGCGCGCGCAGCAGGGTATAGCGCCCGACGCTGCCCTCCTCGATCTCGGGCACGCTGTCGAGCAGGTCGAGCCCAAGCGCGAGCCCCATGAGCAAAAGCACCGCCGCCAGCACAAAGCGCCCGACGGTGCCGGTGAGCAGGCGATTGATCCTCAAGACGCCCTCGCCGGCCGCTCGAAGAGCTTTAGCGCCCGGCGGGCGGAGGAGCGCTCTCCCTGACCTGAGGTGCCGAGATAGAGCCAGGCTGCAAACAGCATGAAGCCGCCAAACATGGCCCATAGGCCAATGGCTGGGCTGATCCCGCCGCCCTTGGTCGTCGTGTCCTGCACGAGCGTCAGGGCGTTGTGGTAGACGGCGAGTGTGACGAGGGCCACCACCATGCGCGGCCAGCCGGGGGCACGCTTGCCGACCACGCCAAGCGGGACGGACATCAACGCGATGCCGACCAGAGATAGCGCCCGCACGAGGCGGCCGTGCAACTCGGCCTCATAATCACGCGCCTCGGCATCGCCGGCCTCGATCCGCTGGGACAGCTCGGCCAGCGTCAGCTCGCGCGTGGCCCCGCGGGGGCGGAACACGCCCTTGTCGTCGAATTCGTGCGAGAGGGTCATGGTCTCGAACCGCAGCGCGCCGCCCGGCCCGATGGAGACGCCGTCCTCCAGCATCAGGCGCACCGTGCGCAGATCGGGCTCTGGCACGACCACGCCGCGCCGGGCGGTGATGGCGCTCTCGCCCTCCTCGCTCGGCAGCAGCATGAAGACATCGCCCAGCACCCGCCCGGTCGCATCCACCTGCCCGGCCGAGAGCACCATGCCATCGCCGATCTGCACGAATGCATCCTGCTCGATCGTGCCGGCCCAGCCGGCGTTGACGATGGCGTGGCGTGCCTCGCGAAAGGCGTAGCGCGCATAGGGCTGGGCAAAGCCGAACAGCAGGATCGACAGCATCGCGAGGATCAGGCCCGAGCCGACAAAGGCCGCCCCGATGCGTCTCAGCGACCAGCCGGCGCTTTCGATCGCGTCGAGCTCATTGCCCCGCGAGAGCGCGCTCAGCGTGGCGATCATCCCGATGCAGAAGGCCGCCGGCAGAGCGAGGCCAAGGTAATGCGGCGTCAGGCTGACGAACATCGTCAGCACCGGGCGGAGCGCCGCGCCCTGGTCGACGACCAGGCTGAACATGCGCAGGATCCGCTCGGTCAGAAGCGCCGCGAGCGCGATCACCAGCGCCACGAGCATGGGCCGCAGCATCAGCTTGAGCAGGTAGAAATCCAGCCTGCTCGGCGCGAGGCGGACCGGCCATGGTCGCCGCTCGGCCGCTCGACGCTCCGATGCTCCCATCGCCGCGGTCAGAGCCGCCACGCCGCCTGGAGCGCGGCGATCATGGCCGCCGCCTCGGCCGCATCGGGCTCGCCAAAGGACCCCAGCGCCGGCGGCCCGGGCCAGCCGGCATCCGGCGTCGCAAAGCCCGCCAGCGGGCGCGGCGCCTCGGCGCGCGGGATCACGTGGAAATGCACATCCGGGTCGACCATCATCAGCATCATCCAGTTGATGCGCTCATAGGCGACGGTCTCGCTCAGCATGCGCTCTACCGCCGCCACCACGGTGCCGAGCTCTGCGAAACCCTCGGCGCTCACGGCCGAGAACGCGGCCACCGGCTCCTTGCAGATCACCACCAGCGACCCGGGAACGGGTTGCTGTGGGCGGAGCGCGACAGCCCAGTGATTGGTTTCGGCCAAGCGCGTGCCGGGCCAGCCGAACTTGGTCATGGTGGCGTTGATCAAGGGGACTACTCCCGGCTTTGGCATCCGGCGCGACGCTATCCCCGCCCTTGAGCCGCAGCAAGACCGACCCTCAGAGCACGATCTCGAAGCGGGCGCGCTCGACCACGGCCCGCGAGGCATCGAGCCCGCGCTCGACCAAGGTCATCCGCCAGCCTGTGGCCGCGCGCGAGATGGCAAGCATACGCCAGGCGCCCGCATCCTCGTGCCCGCGCGGGCGCATGCTGGCCGAGGGCGCGCCGATCAGCGGGATCGGACCATCGGGCCCCAGGACCGAGCCCAGCGCCGCACGGTGCAGATGGCCATGGAGCACCAGTTCGGTACCCTCGCGCGCCATAACAGCACAAAGCGCTGCGCGGTCGCGCAGGGCCTTGCGCGCGATCACGCCCTCGCCTGGCGGGTGGTGGATCAGAAGCACGCGGCAAAGCCCTTCTTCCCGCGTCTGGCGGAGCAGCGCCCAGACCCGGTCGACCTGCGCCGGGCCGAGCGCACCCGCCGCCGAGAACGGCACCGTCGCCACAGCGCTCGAGACGCCGATCAGCGCGAGCCCGCCGCGCCGGCGCAGCCATGGCATGCCCATCGCCCCGTCATCGCCGGTGCAATAGGGCGCCAGCACCGCCTGACCCCGCGGCCATGCGCTGGCGACCATCGCGTCATGATTACCGGGTACGAAGGACACCGCCTCGGGCCTACCAAGGCCTCCGAGCCAATCGGCACCAGCCCTGAACTCCGCCTCTGTCCCGAAATTCGTAAGATCGCCTGTGACCGCGATATGGTCGGGCGCCTGTTGCAGAAGATCGGTGGTGAGCGCCTCGACCACCCAACTGAGATGCCGGTGGCGCCGCTTCATCCGCCAGCTGAGCGCACTCAACGCCCGCTTCGACAGCTCGATTGGCAAGGCTGGGGGCGCCAGATGCGGATCGCTCAGATGCGCGAGGCGGTACACTCGATCCATGTCCCTTGCTCTGCCACCAGGTCGCCCGCCGCCGCATGCGCCGAGCGAGACCACTTCCCATGGCGACCGGCACCCGCTTAGAACACCCTGCGAAGCGTGATACCACACGGGGAGAAGCGAGAGCGTGACGTCATCCGCGCGGATCGTGGCCGAGGGCGGCACGCCGGTCTTCGGCCTCAGCCCGGGCGAGCGGCGTCGCCGCCAGCTGGGTCGGCTTGGCATGGCGGAGGCGCGCGACGGACCGGAAGACCCCAACGCGCTGATCGTGCTGCGCGGCGACCATGTCTACACCAACGACGTGCTGACATCGCTGTTGCGGGCTTCCCCCGGCACGCTGGTGACCGGCAGAGGCGGACGGGTCGTCGCCGCCAAAGGCGCCGATCTCGCCAAAACGGTGGAGGGGGGCGCGACTGCGCCCGGGACCGACGTCACCGATCTGCAGGCGCTTGTGGGCCCAGAAGATGAGAAGCTCCGCAAGAGAGCCACCCCAGTCGCTGAAAGCGCCGCCACCCCGGGCGAAGCCGGCATCGCCGAAAAGGCGCTCTACGACGCCTCGTACAAGGGCGCGACGGATTTTGTGACCAAGCACGTCTGGCCGGTGCCCGCGCTCACCGTCACCCGCTGGTGCGCGCGCCACCGCATCACGCCCAATCAGGTGACGGCGGTCAGCGCAGTGCTGATGCTCGCGACCTTCTGGTTGTTCTGGGAGGGTTGGTTCGCCACCGGTCTCATCATGGGCTTTGCGATGGTGTTTCTCGACACCGTCGACGGCAAGCTCGCACGCGTCACGCTCACCTACTCCAAATTCGGCGAGATCTTCGACCACGGCATCGATCTCATCCACCCGCCCTTCTGGTGGTGGGCCTGGGCCCATGGCTGCGCGGTGGCGGGCATGCCGCTTGCCGATGGGGGCTGGACGCTCGGCGTGATCGTGGCGGGCTATGTCATCCAGCGCGCGGAGGAGGGCTGGTTCATCGCCCGCTTTGGCATCGAGATGCATATCTGGCGCCCCTTCGACTATGCCTTCCGCCAGATAACCGCGCGGCGAAACCCCAACCTCGTGATCCTGACCGTGGCGACCGTCCTCGGCGCCCCGCGTGAGGGGTTGATCGCGGTCGCGATCTGGGTCGCGGTCTGTCTGATCCTGCATCTCGTCCGCATCCTGCAGGCCCATGCCACCCGCCGACCCGTGCAAAGCTGGCTGGCGGAGCGGGCGGGGTGAGCGTATCGGCCACCCCCCGGGCGACCCCACAGGCAACCGGGCTGCTCGGCATTCTTCGCAACCCCGCCAGCACGCGAAACCTGCGCCAGCGCTCGGCCCCGGACCCCGACGCCCTAATGCGCGAGGCCACGAGCCCGCCCGAGATCGCCGAGGCCCTCGCGGATTTGGCCGCGGCAGGTGTGGACACGTTGGTGATCGATGGCGGCGACGGCACCGTGAGCGCGGCGTTGACCCATCTGCCCCAGGCGTTTCCATCGCTGCCGACCCTCGCGATCCTTCCGAGCGGCAACACCAACCTGATCGCCCGCGCGGTCGGCGGCTGGCACGGCAAGGACGCATTGCTGCATCTGCGCCGGAGGCTGAAACAGGCGCCCGACGCCGCGCGCAACCCTCCGATCCTCGAGCTCACGCGCGGCGATAGCGGCACGGCGCGCGGGCTGATCATGGGGCTCGGTGCCTATGCCAGCGCCTCGCGCCTGGCACAGCGGGAAATGGCAGCGCGCGGTGGCCGCCAAGTGGCGCTCGCGATCCTCGCCACGCTTCGTCGCGCCCTGATCGGTGCCGAGGCCAGGGCACTCCGCCGCGGGGTCGAGGCGGCGCTGGTGGTCGATGGCGATCCCCGGCCGCCGGCCCGTCGGTTTCTGACCATCGCGACGGCGATGCAGGGCCCGTTGCTGCTTGGCCTCAACCCGTTCTGGGGTGGCGGAGAGGGGCCGCTCCGCCTGCTCGACATCGACGCCCCGGCGCGGCGCCTCGCGCTGGCGGCCCCCTTCGTAGCCCTCGGCCGGCCGATGCCCTGGATGCGCGGTGCGGGCTACCGCTCGGCCCGTGCGGCAGAGATAACGATCACGCTCGGCACGACCTATATGCTCGACGGAGAGGCGTTCGAGCCGCCCGCCGACGGCCGCCTCAAACTCGGCGCGACAACACGCTTTCGGTTCCTCGCGCCATGACTGTGGACACCGTCCGGGCCCTCGTCGCGGCCGATCTTGCCCGGCCTGCCGACCCAGAGATCCAGGCCGTGGCAGAACAGCTGGCGACACGGCCCGGCGTGGTCGCCGTCCTGTTCTACGGGGCCCGGCGGCGCGCCGCCAAGGATCGCGGCGGTCCGCTAGATTTCTACCTGCTGACCGAAAGCGATGCCGCCTATCATGGCCCGGGCCTTGCGGCATGGGCCAACCGGCTGCTGCCGCCCAATGTCTATGCCGAGCGTATCGAAGGCGAGGACGCAAAGATCGCGGTGATCACCCTGACCTCGTTCCACCACCGGATGCGACCCAAGTCCTGGGACACAACGCTCTGGGCCCGGTTCTCTCAGCCGGCCACCCTTGCGTGGTGCCGCGACGCGAGGACCCGCGCAGCGGTGGAGGCCGCCATCGCCGCCGCGACCGAGACCGCCCTGCACTGGGCCAGCCGGCTGACACCCGACCCCGCCGATCCAGCGACGACGTGGCAGGCTCTGCACCGCGCGACCTACGCCGCCGAACTGAGGGTCGAAGGTGCCGATCGCGTCGCAGGTCTTTTCGCCCGCCACGAGGACCGCTACCGCCGCCTGCACGCTTTACTGGATCGCGGGGCTGATCCCTTCACGATGCGCGGCGCCGCTGGCACCTGGGCAGGCCGAGCGGTCGTTGGGAAGCTTTTAAACGCGGCGCGCTTGATCAAGGGGGCGTTCACGTATCGGGGCGGGCTCACCTATCTCGGCCGCAAGATCGACCGGCATGCTGGCCGCCATCTGCCCGAGACCAGCTGGGCCCGCCGCCACCCGGTCCTCTCGGCCCCCTACCTGCTATGGAGGACATGGCGCCACAGGCCACCACCGTGAGCGCAACGCTAGCCGAATGCGACACAGAGCGCATGGTCAAGGACGCGGGTCGTCAACCAACCAGCGACTCTCGAGGCCATGCTGCTGCGACGATAATCGCAGCAGCCGGACGGGAGGCTATAGCGCCGGTACGGGCTTAGACGGCCGCTTTGGTGCGGCTTTCCACGGTGTCGGCAATCCTCGGCTGCGCCATGGTGCGGCTCGTGTTCTCGACGTCCCCCTCGGCGACCAGTTCGGGGGTCGCACGCTCGCTCGGCTCGATGATGCCAAGACCGGCTGCCGTACGCTCCAGGATATCCATCGCCCGGGCGATCTGGCCCGAGGAATGGGCCGCAGAGACCGACACGCGCAGCAGCGACAGCGCGTTTGGCGTGGCCGGCGGGATCGCGATGTTGGTGTAGAGACCCGCGTCGATCAGCTGGTTCCACAGCATCACCGCGCGCGGCGCATCGGGGCATTTCACGGCGACCACGGGGCTCGGCTCCGGGCCGAGGTCAAAGCCGCGCTTCGCCAGCCCGGCATAGAGCGCCTCGGCATTGCGCATCAGCCGCTGGAACCGCGCCGGGTTCTCCTGCATCTGGCGGAAACCTTCCTCGGCCGCCGCCGCCGTGCCGGGCGTCATCGAGGCGGTGAACATGTAGGGCCGCGACAAGAGCCGCAGGGCATCGAAGCCCTCGATATTCGAGACGCAGAAACCGCCGACGCAGCCCACGCTCTTCGAGAAGGTACCGACGATGAAATCGACATCGTCCTCGACCCCTTCTGCCTCGCATTTGCCACGGCCGTTCTCGCCCAGCACTCCCAGCGAGTGCGCCTCGTCGACCAGCAGGTAGACACCCGGCCCGGCATTGCGCGTGACCGCCGAGATCTCGGCCAGCGGGGCGCTGTCGCCCAGCATCGAAAAGATGCCCTCGGTCACAACCAGCTTGATGCCGTCGCGCCCTTCGAGACGGCGCAGCTTCTTCTCAAGATCTGCCGCGCTGTTGTGCCGGAAGCGGATGATCTCAGCGCCGCTCATGCGGCAGGCGTCGTAGATCGAGGCATGGCTGTCGGCGTCGATCAGGATCTGGTCGCCCTGCCCCGCCAGCCCGCAGATCGTGCCGAGATTGGCCGAGTAGCCCGTCGAGAAGACGATGGCGCCACGCCGGCCGTAGAACGCCGCCACCCGGCGCTCCAGCGCCTTGTGCGGGCCATAGGTGCCGTTGGCGACACGTGATCCGGTCGTGCCCACACCATAATTGCGTGTCGCCTCGACAGACGCGTCTATGCAGGCCGGGTCGAAGGTCATGCCGAGGTAATTGTTCGTCCCGAACAGCAGCACCTCTAGGCCATCGAGGATCCCGACGGTCGGCGACACAATACTATCGAACATCATCGATCCGGGGTTCCGGCCGATCGCCTTGAGGGGCTGAAGACGCTGTTCGACTTCAGCAAAACGCTCCTCGAGTTTCATGATGGTCGCCTCATTCTCATTTTTCTATGTTTGTCTTATTGTTGGACCGTCTCGATCACGCCGGCCATGTCCTTCACAGTCTTTACGGTTGCCATCCGATCCAGCGGGATGGTGACATCGAACTCGTCTTCGATCTCCATCACCAGATCCATTACCGAGACTGAGTCGAGCCCGGTATCGGCAACGATGTCGCTGTCGACGGTCAGAACGACATCACCGCCGACCTTCTCCTTCAGCAGGCCGAGCACCTTCTCGGCCAGGTCCGGGCTATCGGTCACGTTCGCGCACCCCGAAAGGCCCGGCCCCGCGTCGCGAACGGCGGAAGGCCACCGCCACTCATGACGGTTGTCTCGCGCCACAACCCCATGTGTCAGACCGCCCAGCGCTTGGGTGTGCCGGCGGATGACCGCCGGTAGGTGGCCACCGTCGCCTCGGCAATCGGCAGATCGGTCGGGAAGTCGACCTCGCACCAGCGCTCGCCCTCCAGCCGGACGATGCCCACATGGCCTTCCTTCGCCATCTCGTCGATGATCGAGAGATACCATGTACCCAGCCGCGCGGGATCGCTCAGCGCCCGGTGCAACGCGGTGCGGAAAAGGGCGCCGCCATCGCCCGCAAAACGCAGCATGCCGATCGACTCGCCGTCGAACGGCCCCTCGATCTTCTTGCCGATCTCGAGCAGGCGCCGGCCCTCGAACTTCACCTTCATGTCGTCGCTGTCGTAGTGATCCTTGACGTCGACCGTAACCGACACGCCGGTCTCCGCCTCACGCAGAACCCGGCGCGCGATGTCCACATCGAAGATTGTGTCGCCGTTCATCAGCAGCGTATCGGCGCCGAACAGATCCTTGGCGGCCCAGCAGGACCCCACGTTGTCCGCCACGGCGTAGAACGGGTTCAGGACCACTTCGACCCGCGCATCGACGGCGAGGGTCTTGATGGCCGCCGAGACTGAGTCAGAGCAAAAGCCCGTGACCACGGCGATATCGCGGACGCCGGCGGCCGCCAGCGCACTCAGCTGCCACTCGAGGATGGTTCGACCACCGATCTCCACGAGGCATTTCGGCCGATCATCGGTCAGCGGCGACAACCGCTTTCCCTGACCCGCGCTCAAGATTACTGCATTTGTCACTGTCGGGACGTCTCTTTTTAACTGTTGAAGGGTATAAAAAGCAGTCAGAAGACCGGTCAAGAACGACATGCAAAAAATGTGTTACACTTATGAAATGTGACGTTCATCCAGCACTGATGAAATCGGCACAGAACTTACAATAATCCGGCCTCCCGGTACGCCTTAACCGTGTCGCGAAAGCCGTCTTGAATGCCAATCGTCGCCCGATTGGCGACCCCACTCTGGGGCGACCAGTCCTGATGCAGCAGTTCACGCACCTTGCCCGATCCCGGCGCAAGATCGGGCAGGCCTAGCAGGGCAAGGCCATCGCCAGCACGTCCGACCAGCCGCAACACGCTCGCAGGGACGCGGAAGGGACGCATCGGACGGCCGAGCGCCGCCGTCGCCGCCTGGAGGATCTCCTCCCAAGAATACCCATCGCGCCGTGCATCGGTGATCTCGACCGGCCCGGTCATCGCTGGGCCGTCGATGGCATCGACGGCGGCGCGCGCCGCGTCGCTCACATGAACCAGAGCGACGCGCGCGGCTGGCCCATTCAACATCGGCTGCACCGGGGCATCGGCGAGGCGAAAGATCTTCAACGTCTCAAGATCACCCGGCCCATAGATCGCCCCGGGCCGCAGGATGCGCAAAGGACCACCCGCAGCGCGCAGCACCTCCTCGCCCGCCCGCTTGCTCGCCGAATAGGGGGACAGCGTGGCTTCGCGCGCTGCCATGCTGGACAGATGGACGAAGGGGGCCGTCGGTGCCGATGCACGCCACGCGGCCGACAGCAGGCCGGTGCCGGTGACATTCGCGCGCTCTAGCGTGGCTGCGTCACCCTTGATCGCGCCGGCCACATGCACGACGGCGTCGACACCCGCGACCAGACGGGCAAGCGCCGCCGCCTCCGACAGATCCCCGATGACAAGCTCTACGCCCAACCCAGAGAGCCCGGCAGGCCAGCGGCGCACCAGAGCCCGCACCCGCCAGCCCCGCGCGATCAGTTCGCGGGCCACGGCGGCGCCCAGGAATCCCGTCGCCCCCGTGAGCGCCACGCATCGCCCGTCAGCCTCGTCGGATGGCCCGCTCAATCCGCGAATTCGCCGGCCTTCAGCATCCGGCGCGCTTCGCTGCGGCGCAGCTTGCCCGAGGTCGTGCGCGGCAGGGCCCGCGCCCCGCACAGCACCACATCGGCGTCAATGCCATGCACCTCGCGCGCGATGGAATGCGCTTCGCGCTTGATCTCGGCGCGGCGGCTCTCGTCGCGGATCCCACATTCCAGGATAATCGTGATCCGCGCCGTGTCGATATCGCCAAGCGCGTCGGGGTCACCGAAGACCGCGACGCCACTGGCGCGCAGTCCCTCGACGCGGTTTTGCAACGACCACTCGATATCCTGCGGCCAGACATTGCGGCCGTTGACGGCGATCATGTCCTTGGCCCGGCCGGTGATCACCAATTCTCCCTCGACGAGGTAACCGAGATCGCCGGTATCCAGCCACCCGTCGGGGCCGAGCACGCGCGCCGTCTCCTCCGCCTCGCCGTAGTATCCGCGCATCAGGCCGGGACCATGCGCGATGATCCGCCCAACCTGTCCTTCGGGCAGCACGCTGTCCTGCGCATCGCGGATCTGGATGCGGTGCTCGGCCAGCGGCGGGCCACAGCGCGCCAGCCGCGCCACCCGCGCGCCATTGGCCGGCACGACCGCCTCGCGCGTGTTGATCAAGCGCTCTGCATCCAGCGTCTCAAAGGCCGCACCCCGTTCGGGTGGCGTAAAGCAGAGCCCCAGCGTCAGCTCCGCCATGCCATAGCTCGGCGCGAAGGCGTCGCGTCGAAACCCGCTCGGCCCGAAGGTCTCGGCAAAGTCATCCAGTGCCCGCGCCTGCACCATGTCGCCGCCGATCCCCGCAATACGCCAGCAGGACAGGTCAAGATCGGCCGATGGTTTCGCCCGGCGCACGGCGAGATGGTAGCCGAAGCTCGGCGCGTAGGAGATCGTGCCGCGATTGCGCGAAATGATCTCGGTCCAGAGACCGGGGCGCACGGTGAAATCGCGCGTGCTCATCATGTCGACCGAGACCTGGCAGGCCATCGGCAGCATCAGCCCACCGATCAGCCCCATGTCGTGGTAAAGCGGGAGCCAGAAACAGCCGCGGTCGTCCTCGCGAAATCCGCCAACCCCCGCGGCCATGGCGCGAATATTGGCCATCATCGCGCGATGGGTGATCTGCACGCCTTTTGGGCGCCGTGTCGTGCCCGAGGTGAAGTGGATATAGGCCAGCGCATCCTCGTCGACCGGCGTGCCGCCGACCGGGTCGGGCGCATTATCGAGCGCATCGAGCGCTCCGGCAAACAGCAGGCCGCGCGCCCCGAACGCCTCCTCGACCCAGTCGGCGAACATGCCCGGCGCGATCACCGCCCTGCAGTCCACGCCCTCGATCATCTGGGAGAGTTGCGCATCGTATTCCTGCCGCGCGCCAAAGGCCGCCGGCAAGGGCGCCGGGCACGGCACCAGACCCGCATACATCGTGCCGAGCAGCGCGACGACAAAGCGCGCGCTCGTCTCGGCCAGGATCACCACCCTGTCGCCGGGCACAAGCCCCCGCGCCCTCAGCCTGCCCGCGACAACCAGCGCCCGCTCACGGATCGAGGCCCAGCCCGCCACCTCGTCCAGCTTGCCGCGCGATGCATAGAAGCTGAAACCTCCCTCGCCTGTCGCGGCGTAGTCCAGCGCTTCGACCAGCCGGGGAAAATCGCCGGTCCGTCGCGCGAGGCCGGACTGTGAAGGGGCTGGTGCGGTCATGTACCTGAGCGATGGCGGCCTGGGCTTTTAACTGCCAGAAGACTGCCGGCGGAGCGCCGGCGGGGCGACTGAGCGCCATCTCATTCAAGATTGGGATGGCGCTGTCAAATGTTCCCCATGCGGCATGGTATGGCCGGTACTGCATTGGCACCCCGGATTGGCACCCCGGTCTTCCGCCAGATGTCGTGATCGCCCGCTATCGGTGTCAGGGCCGCTCCGCATGGGCAAGACTGCAGCCGGTTTTCGAGCCGTCGGTCGAGCGGACGAAACGCTCTGTCTTGCCGAAGGCACGCAGGCCGGCATAGGCGCGGATGTCCATCTCATCGGCGCTTTTCGGTCTCAGCTCGACGCCGAAAGTGGCGCCACGTTTGGGGTCGTACAACGTGCCGTCGCCCCATCGGCCATCGCCATCCGGGCGGGCGCCACGGATCACAGTGATCCCGCACCATGGCCGGTCCCGCAGCGACGGATCATCGTTCTTGGCATCGCGGCGAAGCTCGCCGTTTTTGCGATACGGCTTTTTCAGCCAGACGATGGTACCGCACAGCGCCTCGCCGCAATGCTGGATATCGAGCACCAGCCCCCCCTTCTCGCTGATCCAGGCCCCGGTGGGCGCCGCCCCCGAGGCCGAGGCCGAACCAGCTGCGCCGAGCGCCACGGCAAACAGCGCCGATATCAGTGTTCTGGCAGTGTGCATGGCGACGATCTCCGACTTCTCGCTGTGCGCTCGCTTAGCTGAGACGGCCGGCCAACGGCAATCCGTCGGTCGATCCCGCGGACGGATGCAGAGGCGATGCTTGAAAAGGCCACGATCACGCCGCCCAAAGGGACGCAGGTCCCAGGAACGCGGGCGCCAGGCACCCTCGGCCAGAAACCGCCGGCTGCTTGATCGCCTGCCCCACTGTATCGCCTACCACTGCGACCAAGCAGCCGGGCCGGCGACGCAAGGCCCCGCCCGGTAGCGCCACGCAAGACTTATCGCGGCGACCAGCCGCGATTCCGTCTGGTCACGGCACTGCGACGGGCGCCTCGGCGATGGCGGTCAGCGCCGTGCGGCGCGCCGTCAGCGACGCCGGTCTGGTCAGCGTCCGCAGCAGGGTGTCGCGCGCCACCGGCGCCGCGGTGTAAGCCATGGCCACCGTATCGGCGTGCCCGCGCGAAAGCGCCCCGCCAAGCGCCGAGGCGATCGTGGTGGCATCGCCGCGCTCGATCAGGATGCGCAGGGCGACATCGCGAACCTGGCGCGCAGGATCGCCAGCAGCCGCGAGGATGAGCGCGCGCTCGGCACCATGATCGGCAGCGTGATCAGCACCCCCGTCACGATCAGTCGCCGCAAGCGCTGTAAGCGCGAGCGCGCGCAGGGGCGCATCCCCATCAGCGGCGCGGGCCGCGACAGCGGCGCGGAGGACGGGGTCCGCCTGCGCCAACGCCGCTCTGCTCGCAGCCACCGCCACGACCGGATCACCATCGCCGATGGCGACCCGCAATTGCTCGCAGAGACCTGCATCGAAGGCGATCGCCTCGGCCTGCAGCGCCAACCCCTCCATCGCCGCCCGCCGCAGCGCCCGGTCGCCCGAGCCTGCGGCCCCGGCCAAGGCGTGGGCGACGGCCAGCGATGGCACGCCCGCGGCGTGACGCAGGGCCATCAACCGAAGATCGGCCCCGATGGCATCGGGACCGGTCACCGCAACCCGGCGGCGCCCGCCGGCCTTGGGCTTACGAACCGCCGCGTCCCCCCCATGCAGATCATCGTGCAGGTCGTCACGCTCCAGCCCGTCGCCCGCGAGTTCGTCACCAGCCGCCGCGTCCGACCCCTGAGGTGCGTCGCGTGCGGGGACGACGATCCCGCGCTGCCCCCAGTCGAGCGCTTCGAGCGTCGAGGACGGCCCTTGGGGGCGCGCCGGCATGGCGCCGACCGCAACCTCATCGAACACGATCTTGCCCTCCCGCGTGGTGCGGATGACACGAAGGCCAGGCGCCTTGCCGGCCGGCAGCCTCGGCGCCGTGTCCGGCGATGGGTCGGCGCTCTCCTCCTCCACCAGCCGGCCTTCCGTGGCCGCGATCAACAGCGACAGCGCCGCCGGTGCCACGGCCTCGCCACCATGGCGCGCGATCTGCGCAAGACCGCCGAGTGCGGCTGCGCGGATCTGCCGTGTCGCATCAGCGAGGCAATGGCCAAGCGCTTCGACCGCCCCGCCACCGCCTAGGCCTCCGAGACGCTGGAGCGCCTCGATCCGGCTTTGCAGCGGTCGATCCGCATCCCTCGCATGGGCGGCGAGCACGGGCAGCGCCGCCTCGCGGCCAAGCATCGCAACCCGCGCGATCCCCGCGGTGGCCAGCCGCACACCGCCCGTGGCGGCCCAGGCGGCGGCGTTCGCGGCCAGCGTGCCATCGGCATCATCGCCAAACGCCGCCGGCAGGGCGTCCAGTGCCGCCGCCACGGTGTCTTCGTCAGGATCGGACAGCGCCGCCTGGGCGAGGGCCGGCCGGCCAGACCCGAACGCCGCAACCGCTGCCCGGCGCACGACGGGTGATGGATCACGGCGCGCCAGTGCAGACACCGCGTCGTCATCTGCATCCCTGCCGTCACCGAGCGCCCGCACCGCCAACAGGCGCACCGCCACGCTGTCATCGGCCATCAGCCTCGGCAGCATCTCTGCCAGCCGTTCGGGCGCCGCGGCGCCAAGAGCCGCGAGGGCGCGCCGGCGCGTCTTCTCCGACGGGTCACCGGCAAAGCCGATCAGCGAGGCCAAGGCGCCTTCCGCGCCACAGCCGGCAAGCGCCCGAAACACCACGGTGTCGAGATCCTGCCCGAGGGGATCGGCCCGAAGGCGGCATAGCAGTGGCACGACCCCGGGCGCGCGCATCGCCGCCAGCGCCTGGATCGCCGCCACCTGCACGTCGAGCCAGTCATCCCAAACGTCGAGCGTGTTCTCCCAGTTAACGGCGTCCTCCGCCCGTTCCTCGGCGAGGCGCGTGAGCAAGGTCAGGGCCGCGCAATCCTGCAGGCGCGCAAGGGCCTCGATGGCGGCGATTTTCACCTCGCGCAGCGGATCCCCCTCAAGCGATCGGCGGATCTCCGGCGCGTCTTCGGGCCGGGCCAGCGCCACGAGCGAGGCCATGGCATCGGCGCGCACGTCGGGATCCTCGTCGAGCAGCGCCTCCACCAGAACAGGCGCCGCCGCCTGATCGCCGAGCCTGCCAAGCGCCCGGGCCGCCGCCGAGCGCGTCACCGCATCATCCGACTGCAGGTGACCAAGCACGGCGGATACCGCGTTCTGGGACGGGTTTTGCCCCAGCGACCGACCAGTCATGACGTTCATGACGGCTCCTTTGTACGATGCTCTCTCAACCGAGGGGCCGGCCGCTGCCCAGGCGGCCGTGATGCGCCGCGGGGCCTGCGGGAGACCCCATGCGCGATCCCGTCCACGCCCCGGCAAGGGTGCCGGTCAGGCAATGTCGCGGCGGGCGAAGGACATCGAACGGAAGGTGTGCTTGTACTGGCTCTCCCCCAGCTTGCGCACCATGCCGACCCCCATCTTGTAGTTGTAGTTGCCGCTAATCCAGTCGACGACCCGCCCGGCCAAGGCGTTGGCCGGTTGCGCGGTGTGCAGGAAATCCATGTAGCCGACCCCCTTCTTCACCGCGGGGGTCACGATGGCGACCGCAGTGATCGAGGCGCGCGTCAGCTCGATATGGCCGTTCCTGAGCAGCGAGGCGAAGTCGAAATCATCGCCCTCGACGCCAACGATGGTGTTGTTCTGCACGGGGATGCGGTCTGAGAACACCATGACATAATCGCCGTTCTCCACCCCGCGCGCGGCCGCGTCCTCGGGGTGCAGTTCGATCCAGTTTTCGGGCCAGCGCTGCACGATGTAGGGCCGTCGCCGGTCATCATAGCCCGACTGCCAACGCTCGTTGATCCGGCCAGAGGTGACCCAAAGCTCACCCTCGCGCGGTTTCATCCATTCCCAGTAGCTGGAGAACAGCGACCAGGGCGCCTTTTGCAGGTTGCACTTGCCCGTCTGGGTGTTGAAGTGCGTCAGCTTCTTGTTGAACACCGACGCACCGTAGGGGCCGTTCTCGGGCAGCACGCGGTTCACGTCATGCAGGCGCTTGGTCTCCTGCAGCGACCCGTCGGCCAGCATGAGCACCGGGCCCTGGATGCCGTTGGTGCCGAACTCGCCCAGCTTTTGGTGCAGGGTCTTGCCCTCGCGCTCCGCCGCGACCTTGACCATGAAGAAGTCCTTGCGCGAGCCGCGCGAGAACCGGGCGCCTTCCTCAAGCACCTCGTTGGAGTCGCGCCAGTCGAAGCCCTCGTAGCCCATCTTGCGGGCGAGGTTGGCGATAATCCACCAATCCGGCTTCGCGTCGCCGGGGGCGTCGTAGAACTTCGGATACAGCCTGATCCGGCGCTCACCATTGGCCCGGGAAAAGGTCTCCTCGCCCCAGCCCGAGGCCGGGAAGATGATATCGGCATACCGCGCGCCGATGGGATCGACGAGGTAGATGTCCTGGTTCCAGACCACCATGCCGCCGGAATCGACGCGCCGCTTCAGCGTCTCGATGATGTCGGCCTTCTCAAAGCTCGAGACCTGATGCGGGTTGCGCGTGGTCAGCTCATCGAACTTGGCCTGCAGCGATTGCGAGCCGCACATCGCCTGCACCCAGGTCGTGCCGATCACATGCGCCAACCGCGTATGCCCCGACATCAGATAGCGGTCGGTGTCGATCGCGCGCCGCCTGCGCCCGGGCAGCTTCTCTGGGCTCTTGTTGCGCGGATAGCCCCCGCCGCGCAGACCGCCGCGCTGGTGTCCGCCCGCGCGCCCGATCACCTGCCCCGGCCGCCCGCCACAGCCGCAGATGATACCGAGCGAGGAGATCGCGTTGGTGTTGCCGGTGTTGTTGGACCAGTAGAAGCCCTTCTCGATCATGATCGAGGTTTTGGGCCGGCTGCCGTCGGCCTTGGGCTTCGCCATCCAATCGGCCGCGGTGTAGATCTTCTCGACGTCGATCTGGGCGATCTCGGCGGCTTTCTCCGGCACGGCGTAGTCCTGCGCCAGCAGCCATTCCTTCCAGTCCTCGAAGCCGTCGGTCTGGAACTTGCCCCAGGTCGTGCGCCACTGCCACGGCGTGTTGCGGGTGCCCTGGCCAAAGCCAGAGGAGCTTTCCCACTTACTGTTGACCCAGTTCCGGATCCAGTCGGCATCTTCCCAGCCGTTCTCGACGATCACCCGCGCGATGGCGAGGACGACGGGCAGGTCCGTGCCAGGCTGGATGTCGATCAGCATCCCCCCGTTTTTGACCGCATAGGCGACGCCACCGGTGGCGCGCGGCAGCAGGAAGATCGTCTTCTGCCCGTTCTGGATGCCTGGCATGATCCAGTCGGTGAACAGGATCGTCTTGCTCTCATAGGGGTCGGTGCCGCACATCAACAGGCACTCGGCATCGCGCCAGTCCTCGTAGGACGGCCCGAAATTGTCGAAGCCGGCATCGCGGAAGCCCGGTGTCGAGGTCACGTCCGAAGGCGTATCGTGGAAGGTGAAATTCGCCGTCCGCACATTGCGGAGCGCATATTTCGTAATCGCGTAGGTGTTCTCCATATAGCCGTAGGAGAACGTCTTCACGCCGTAAGCGTTGGTGCCGTGGCGCTCAAGCACGTGGCGGCCGACCTCGGCCGCAATATCCAGCGCGAAATCCCAGGTGACCGGCATCAGCACGCCGAACATGCGCACCATGGGCGAGGTCAGCCGGTCGCGGGTCGGACCCTGAGGGTTATACACCTTCTGGGCCAGCGCGCCGCCGCGGATCGAACTGTTGCCGAGCGGATTGACGAACTCGGTGTCCTTGTCCGGGATGATCACCACATGGTGCGGCTCGCCGTTGTGCAGCACGATGTTGTGCTGGTTCGGCGCGACCCAGGGGCCCAGCGGATAGGTGGGAAAATCCTCGCCAAAGGCGTTCTGCGCGGCGGTTGGGCCACCGTTGCGCCCACCGCGCACCGGCCAGCGATAGACCTTGTAGCCGCAGGCGACGACGCAGTAGTCGCAGGCCGTCGCGATCACATCCGCATCGGGCGGAGGCAGCGGCACACTCTCTTCGGGGACATAGTAAGGCGTTGCCATCGGTCCGCGCTCCTTATGCCATCAGGTTGTCGTAGCGGCCGTAGATCAGGCCAAACATGCCGACGGCGTAGATGTCGTCGCCCTCCAGCTCGAGCAGCACCTGCGGCAGCGACTGATAGGCCTGGCCCGAGATGAAGATGCCGTGGCGCGTCAGGTCGAAGGTCGTCAGGTGCAGCGGGCACGGGCCAAGCGCCTTGTCGCCGGGCTTGTAGGTGCCCTGCAGCGGCCCGCCCTGGTGGGTGCAGGTGTAGTTGTAGGCCACCACGTCCTGGTCGGGCCCGAGACCGCCGCCGGCCTTCCGGCCCAGCTTCACGATCATCGATTCCGCGTACTGCCCCTCGTCGGGGTATTCGAAGTCGAAGGGTTCATCGACGTTCAGCGAGGACAGCGTGGTGATGAACTTGCGCTGATAGGTCGACACGGCGGCCGGTGTCTGGGCCTCGGGCAGGCCGGGCACACCGACCATCACGACCGCGGTGGCGATGCCGCCCGTCAGCAGCACCTGGCGCCGGGTAATCAGGCAGTTGCGGGTGCCGGCGGCCTTGGCCTCGCCGTTCGGCCCGTTGATGGCTGTGGCGAGACGCGGTTCGATCGTCATGGCTCTCGGCTCCTCAGTTCTGCCACATCGCCTCGGGGGCGGGCAGCGGCTGCATCTCGGGAATGTCGGGGTAATCGACGAGGATCTGCTCGCCGGAGAGGCTCTCGAGGAACGCGACGAGATCGTCGATCTGCGCGTCGTCGAGGCCGAGGGGCTGGATGAGATCGCTCTTGGTCTCGGCGAACTCGTTGGTGCCGCCACCCTGATTGTAGAAGACGACCACATCGCGCAGCGTCTCCAGCATGCCGTTGTGCATGTAGGGGAAGGTGTGAGCGGTGTAGCGCAGCGAGGGCGTGCGGAACTTGCCCTTGTGCCGCTTGTCCTTGGTCCGGAAATACAGGCCCGGGTCGTCCTTGGTCTCGCGGTACAGCGGCTCGGTCGAGCCCTTGGCATAAAGCTCGAAGCGGAAGGTGATCTGCGCCAGCGGATCGGTCTCCCAGCCCTCGTAGGGCGGCACACCGAGGTTGTGGAACTGCTGGTCGCTCAGCAACGGGCCGTTGTGGCAGGCGATGCAGTTGGCCTCGCCCGCGAACAGCGCGAGCCCGCGCTTCTGCTGCGCGCTCAGCGCATCGTCGTCGCCGCGCATGTAATCGTCGAACGGCGTATCGGTCTGGACCAGTGTCCGCTGGAACGCCGCGATCGCCCGATAGGCGTTGCGCACCTTGGGATAGGTGTCGCCGAACACCTCGGCAAAGCGCGCACGATACTCGGGCACAAAGGCGAGGCGCGCCTCCATCATGTCGTCCTCGCCATTGCCGGCTACCCCGCCGCGCGCGGCCGAGCGGGCCTGACCCTCCAACGATGTCGACGCACCGGCCCAGAATAGTTTGTTGTAGTAGGCGGCGTTCACGACGGTCTGGCTGTTCCGCCAATGCGTGGTGCCGGGGTAGCCAAAGCTGATCCGGTCCTGCACCGCCCAGCCCGCCTCGGGCAGATGGCAGGCCGAGCAGGGCATCCCATAATTGCCCGACAGGATCGGGTCGAAGAACAGCATCTTGCCGAGCTCGACCTTCTCGGGCGTCATGGGATTGTCGGGCGGGATCGGCGGCGGGCCGAGAGGGGCGAGACCCTGTGGGCGGAGCGCTTCGGCCAATGCCGGCACGGTGAGGGCAGTGGCGAGGATGGTGGCTAGGACGGTCCTGGCTATGGTCATCTGCGGGATCCTCAATTCGGCACGTCGCGCCAGTTTTCGATCAGCGCGTAGTCGAAATTCTCCGCGCGCCAGACATAGGCGTCGATATCGAAGCTCTCGCCGGAGAGGCTTTCGAGGAAGGCGATCAGATCGGCCTTCTCCGACGGCACGAGGTTCAGCGGTTTGAGCCGCTGGTCCTTGAGCGGATCGTCACCGCCGCCCGCGTTGTAGAAATCGACCACATCATCGAGCGTGGCGAGGATGCCGTTGTGCATGTATGGCGCGGTCCAGGTCAGCTCGCGCAGGCTGGGCGTCAGGAAACTGCGCCGCGTCTCGGGCTGATGGGTCCGGATGAAGGCGCCTGGATCCTCGCGGAGCAGCATGTAACTCTCGATCCCCATGAACTTCGCATAGGTCACAAAGGCCGAATGCCGCTCGGGATCGGCCCAGATCTCGGGATTGTCGGGCACGCCGGTATTGTACGGCTGATCGTCGGTGAAACGCGGGCCGGAATGGCAGTCGGCACAGCCTGCCTTGCCCTCGAACAGGCCCTGCCCACGTGAGGCCGCGGCCGACAGCGTGGCGGTGTCGATCGGCGCCCCGCGTGAGACGATGGTCTGCATGAAGGCCATCAGTGCATTGCGCGCGCCACCGTTCGACGGCTCCCCCATGCCGGCGGCGGCGAACATCTCGACGTACACAGGGTCCTGCTTGAGTCGCTCCTGCATGATGCGCATGTCCATGTTCATCAGGTACGTCTCGGTGATCATGCCGCGGGCGACGTCGTTCAGGTTTGTCCCCAGCCGGCCGTCATGCATCCAGGCAGCGCGATAGCCAGTATTCGCCAGCGTCGGCGTGTTCCGAAAATGCGCGGCGCCGGAATAGGCCGCCGACAAGGGCTGGCCATCGGTGAAGGCCTTGTCGGGCTGGTGGCAGGTGGCGCAGGCAAGCGCGGTGTCGCCGGACAGTCGACTGTCGTAGAAAAGCCTCTTGCCCAGTTCGGCGCGCGCCGGATCGACGTCGAAGGGTTCGATACCTTGAGCCCAAGCCTGCGCAGCGCACAGAGTGGCTAGAGCAAGCAAGGCCGGAGCGACCTGCATTCTCATCGCGTTCTCCCGCAATTTGAGATCGAAAGCATCCGATCTGCGAAAGAGCGTCTCACGCTGCGGCGAAAGCGCTGTTGATTGCACTCACACCCGCCAAAGGAGAGTTCGCGACAAAGCGCCGCATACTAAAGTTGCATCTCTCACTTCGGTTGATGCAGGTCAGGGCGGGAGATGCTTCAGGGCAATAAAGTTCACCGCAACGTGCCGGAGAACTCGCCATGAACGACCATCAACCGTTCGACGCCAACGTCGATATCCCTGATGAAACCCTGCAAGCCTGGTCGAGACTGCCCGCCGAAAGCTGGGCGGCGCTGGATGCGATCATCGTCGCCAGCGACGCCGAGAGAGGGCACCATCCGGCCGGAGAGACCTTTCTCATCGTCTCGGGTATCCATGGCATCATGCGCGAGATGGCGGATGGCCGGCAAAGCGTCTGCGCCCTCGCTTTTCCCGGTGATTACCTCGACATGCGCCGCGTCGAGCATGAGCAGGAAGGCAGCCTGGTCACCCTCGCACCCGGTCGCCTGCTCGAGATCGATGCTGAGCGCCTCGATGCCCTCATCGTGCAAGACAGCGACATCGCCGATCTGCTGCTGACGCTGACGCGCGAGGCTTTTGCCCGTTCGCAAGATCATTGCGCCGATCTGGCGACCAAGACGCCCCTCGAACTGCTGGCCTCGGCCCTCCTGGAATTGCGGCGCCAGCATATCGAGAGAGAGCAGGACCAGTTCACCCTGGCAATCCGCAGGGGCGATCTGGCGCAGTATCTCGGCATCAAGCCCGAAACGGTGAGCCGGGGCTTCCGCCAGTTGCGGACGGAAGGCTTCCTCGATGCCGGCGGCAACGGACAGATCAGCATTCTCAACATGCCGGGCCTGCGCATGCTGGCGAGCGGCGGCCGGCCCCGACGCTCTACCCGGTCTTGATTGGGCCCAGATCAGCCCGATTGGGCCTGAGGGGCCCGAACGGGGCCGCCCGCCGAGCAGCGAGAAAGGGTGACATGCCATGGTGACCACAACCCCACGCGAGCTGACCCGTCGCAGCGCCATGGTCACGATTGCAGCCGCCTGCTGCTGCTCAACCGGTGCAGGCGCCAGTGCGCCCCGTGGTCAATCCATCGACCAGATCACCGATCTGAGCTCGACGGCGGCCGGCGACATGTTCCGCTTTGAGCCCGAACTGGTCCGCGCCGAGCCCGGCACACTGCTCGAGTTCCTGAACAGTCGCGGCGATCATACCGTGCACTCGGTCCCGCAGCTCTGGCCCGCGGGGACCGAGCCCGTGAAGATCTCCCACAAGCGCCGGGCCGAGGTCGCCATCGACCGCCCGGGCCTCTACGGCTTTCGATGCCAGCGCCACGGCAAATACGGCATGGTCATGCTGGTCGTGGCGGGCCCGGCCGCAGACGCGGTGGGAGACCCGGCCGATATCCAGGGCCGGATCGAGGCGATGCGCGCCGGCGATCGCGAGAAAGGCCGCTTCCGCGACCTGATCGAGCGCGCCAAAGCGCTCGGCTGACGCCCTTACTTCTTCGTCGCCAGCGCCACGAATTCACCGGTGGAATGCTGCTGAAAGGTCTTCGGATCGACGTGGTAGACGTACCCCTCGGGGTCGTTCACCACCACGCGAAGGCCCTCGAACCCCGGCACCCGCTTCATCTGCACGGCGACGAAATGGCTGTACTCCACCGCGTCGCTCTGTTGATTGCCCTCGAAGCGCTGGCGCGCCGCCCGGCTCATTACCGGTGAATTCCTGATGCGCACGATCATCGAGACGCCGATCTCGGCGGCCTTCTCCATGGTCTTCATCGCCCGCTGACGCTCGACCGGCTTGGTCATGTCGAACTTCACCGCCGAGGCCGCGAGATTAAGCTCGTCCTCGGCGAAGCTCTTCACATCCAGCGTCGTCATGCCTTCGTCGGTCAGCTCGCCCCGGTCGCGCGCGGCCTTGACCAGCGCGCGGGGGTCGAACTGCTGGCCAGTCTGGTCGCAGCACACATTGGCGACTGTATAGACCCCGCAGCTCGCCTCGTTGCAGGGCTGCGCCACCAGCCCGATACCAGGGTCTACGCCCTCGAACCGTGCGCCGCGCAGCATGCGGTTGAACAGCTGCACGCCATAGGCCTTCACGAACTCGTCCGACAGCGTGGCGAGCTCAGCGTCGAGCATGTCGAGGATCTCGAGCTCAGCGTCGATGTCCTCTTGGCTGTAGGACTTGTCCTTGCGCATCTTCTTCAAGAGCCGCTCGCGCGCCTGGATCTCGCCCATACGGGCGTCGGCCTCTTCGCTGGCGAGGTTGATGTCCTCGATCTGCTCGGCATCGAAGCCCTGGCGGTCGCGCCAATCCCCCGGCTGCCGATCGCCGAGGCCGGCCTCGCGCGCGCGGCGCCGCGCGGCCCGGCGCGCCTTGGCCTGTCGGCGCTTGCGCATCTGGGCGAGCCGCTTGCGCTCGGCCTCGACCCGCTGCTGCGGCGTCGCCGCCTCGGCCATCATCCCGATCGCGGAACCCGTGGCCGGTGCGACGGTGGTGACGAGCGCCGGCGCGGCGACAGCGCCGCCGATGGCGATGAGGGCGATGGCGATCACGCGCGTCATGGGAGCATCCTCGTGCTGCAGTCGGGTCGTTCCTGCCGCCCGACCCTGCCGTGTCGAGCGGCGTCTCAGTTCGGCCAGCTTGGCCGCGTGTTCGCGTAGACTTCCAGGAAAAGCTGGATATCGGTGATCCCGCCGCCGAGCGCCGTGCCATCGGCATCGACGCCGAGCAGTGAGCGGACACCCCGGCCTGGATCGGCCAGCAGTTCCTCGCCCGGGATCACCAGCAGCCAGCCGGAGTTTTCAGCCGAGCGGCCTACAAGCTGTTTGTCGAGCTTGGCCGCACCTGGGATGAAGTCGTCGGCCGCATAGGTGGGTGTGCCGAGCATCCTCAGCGGGCGCACATCGGCACGGTCCTCGAAGGCCCGCGCCGCATCCACCACCGTCCAGCAGCGTTTCGGTGTCGGCTCGCGCCCGGCAAGGACCCGGCGGGGCGGTACGGAACAGGCGAGATCCGTCCCGTCGGCAGTGCCCGAGACCATATCCTCGCCGATGGGCACGACGAAGGCCTCGAACCCGTCCGTCACACCCTGTTCGCGCCAGTCGAAACCTTCCAGCAGGACGGCCGCGCTCATGATCCTGACCGTCGCCGCGTTGCTTGGCGGGCGCTGATCACCTGGGCCGATGGGATTGCCGAACAGGTTGAGCCCGTCCTCGATCCGCGTGTCAAAGGGGATCGCCAGACCGGGCATCGGCCCGCGGGCTAAGCGGTCATCGTCGATGCAGCACTCGGCGATCTCCGGGATCTCGCGCAGGTCCTCGCGGAAATGGCGATAGACCGTCTCGGCGAAGATCTCGTCGACCCGGCTCTCCACATAGCCGAGCTCAAGCACGCTGATCGCATCGCTGCTGTCGGCCAGCTCGACATCGCGGTCTAGGTCGAACAGCTCGCGCCGGAAGGACAGCACCAGCTCTTTCCGCCGGTCGGCACGGTAGCGCGTCGCCTCCAGATACCGGTCGAAAGACTGGTTAAGATGCAGGGCGATACCGACCAGACCGTTGTCGCGCCCCGGCACCGGCTGGCCCTGCACATACGAACCGAGCGCGCGCTCCTGAAGGATTTCGGCCAGCAGCGCCCGGTATTCGCTGCGTTGCATCGCATCGCCGCCGGTTTCGTAATCGAAGGCCTTGGCGAGCTGATAGACCTGCCGCGCCGCGATATCGAAGTGCTCGTTATAGGCCGCCAGCGATTCCTCCTGCAGCGCGCGGTCCAGCGCATCGCCGTAGCGCTCCAGCACGATATCGGCGCCCATGGCGCGGCGCACCCGCATCCAGTCATCCAGCACCCGGAAGCCCTCCGCCACCGCCTGCTGGTAGCGCAGTTCCGCCTCGCGCACCGCCTCGTGCTGGGTCATTACGGCGGCGCGCAGCTGCGGCTCACGGAGCGCGGTCTCAAGCAGCTGCTGCGCCTCCTCCAGCCGCTCGTGATTGCGCGCGACGCCGGCCATCAGCTGCATCTGCGTCGCCTGTTCGACCTGGCTCGCCGCCATGCCCATCATCGAGTGATTGATGTCGAGCGCCATGGCGCCGAGCTTCAGCGCCCGTGAGCCGAACAGCGCGCCGAGCCGGATCGAGGCCCGTCCCGCCGAAGCGATGTCGTCAAAGCCCGTCGGCACACCATCCGCCGTCGCCTCAGACACATCGACCATGCTCTCGGCGCTGGCCTTGGCAGCCTCGGACATGCGCTCGTTGACGATCATCGCAAGGTCGAGCGCCTGTTTCTTCTCCAGCGCCCGGCCAACGATGTCCTGTTCCAGATCCTGGCTCTCGATCCGCGCCAGCAGCTTGCGATAGCCGCCGTCTAGGTTCTCCAGCAGCGCTTCGTATTCCTCGATGGCCTGGCGCAGTTGTCCAGCCTCGCGCATCATCGAGCGGCGGAGTACCTGCAACTCGCCCGCCCGGCCCTCGGCGATGCGCGAGGTATAGCCGGCAGGCTTGACCATGCCGCGCAGGCCCTCGGAGAAGACCAGCCTGACGGTCGGCGCCGTGCCTGCGTCGCGGGCGCCGAGCGCCGCTTCCACCGCCGTCTGCCGCTCCTCGCTGACTGCGATGATGCGCGCATCATCGAACTCGGCGCCAACCTCGGTGCCAAGGGTGTTCACCAACAAATCGCCAGTGAAGTTCGTAACCTTGAGCGTCGACCCCAGCGCCGAGGCGGGGTCCTCGGCCGCGATGGTGTCGTAGATCGAGCCGCACTCCTCGCTGCGCGCGGCCCGGCTCGCCAGATCCCGCGGCGCGCCGTCCATGAAGTAACAGGCCACGTTCTGACCGGGGCGGAAGGCGATCTCGAACAGGCTGCCGACCGAGAACGCTTCGCCGAACAGCGCCGCGGGATCGTCATCGATGACCATGTGGCGATAGATGTCGGGTCCGCGGTAGCCCGGCGGATAGAGCCGCCCGGGGCCGATGTCCTCCTCGTACGGCCCACCGAAGATGCGAAGTGCGCGGTCGCGGAATTCGGCCTCACGCGTGTCCATCTCGCGGCGCAGTTCGGCCTGCCGCTCGCGGCGCGCCTTGTGCGAGATCGCATCCTGCATGGTGAGCGAGAGCGCGACATTGGCCGCGTCCAGCCGCTGGAGCGTACGCTCGTAGATCTGGGCGAAGTGCCGATGACCGGTGCCGTATTCGACGCCAGAGGCTTCCAGGCTGAACGGCACCACGCCGCGCGGCAGGCCAAGCGGGTTCAGCCCCGAATTGGCCCTATCCGCCACGCCCTGCAGCGTGTCGTAGACATCGACGAGATCGGTCAGCTCACCGACCGTTTGCCGGTCGATCCGGCGCACCGTCTCGTCCGCGGCCGCGCAATCGGCCCCCGCGGCGCAGTCCCGCTCGGGCAACAGCGCATTGCCCGCGACCCAGTCGAGATAGGCGCCGCTGCCGGCCCGCGTGGCCCAGTCGAGCGTCCCCCAGGCCCGCTCCACGCGCTGCATGCCGCCCGCCTCGGCATTCCAGACCGACAGGTTCTTGCGATCCTTGAAACCGAGCAGGCGGCGCCGGTCGCTCTCCTCGTAATCGCGCCGAAAGGTCAGTTCCGCCGCCTTCAGTCCCGCCTCCGCCTTGGCGGCTGCGGCGATGGCGAACAGCCGTTCCTCGCGGAAATCGACCGCGCGCGAGCCGCCGCGCCCGTCCGACACCCGCTCACCGCCCACCGGCCAGGTGAACTCGGGATGGCGCATCAGGTCGTAGAAGATCTCGGTGCCGCTGAGGTAATGGCCATAGGCATCGCCGTGCCCCTGCGGATAGGCGCTGAGCGCATCCTCGCGGAGATCGGCGACCTCGCCGCGTTGCATCGCCGCGATGTCGTCCTCGGCCGTTTCGCTGTGCTGGATGCCGTAGGCGCCGAGGTAGATCGCCCCCGCCGCAGCACCCTTGGAGAGGTTCGGCGCCAGCCGGTTATGCATGGGTGCGGTGTCAGCCGCCTCAAGTCCCCGGGTGAGCGCCAGTTCCTCCTCCAGGAGGCTCGGCAGCACCTCCTCGAAGGCAAAGCGCTCGGTCGTGCGGCCCTGCAGCCCCGCACTCGGCGTGTCGAGCAGGATGGTCGGATCGGCCAGATCCGCCATCGCATCATCGCCCAGCGTCTTGTAGAGCGCCGCCATGCGACCTGCCGCGAACAGCAGCGGATCGCCGCCATCGGGGCTGGCCGCCGCGTCGTAGGGCGCCGGATCGTCGCGGTCGATGCTGAGCCGTCGCGCCCGCTCGAACACAGTATGATAGGCGCGCAGCAGCCCTACGCCGGACAGATCGCGCGCGCCGAGGGTCTGGCCGGGCTCATGCGGCGCGCCGGCCAGCGCCACGGCGCTCAGGCGGATATCCTCGGCACCGGCCATCAGTTCGCGCTCGCTTTGCTCGAACTGATTGACCGCGCCGAGCACGCGCTTGACCCAACCTTCGGCCAGCGCGGGGCGCGGGGGAGCGCCATCGGCGGGCGCGGTCTCTCCGCTCAGAGGTGCTGCCGCGAGCGCCTCACCACCTGCGCAGAACCCGCCGGGCCGCGACCACCGCGCGAGGGCGAAGAGATCGTTCAGCCCCTCGGCCGATGGTGCGCCGACAGTCACCGCAACCGCGCCCGGCGTGCCCGCGACGCCGCGATCGAAGGCCGCGCCACCGCGCCGATACCGCCAACCTTCGGGCAGTCCCCGAGGGGCCGGCAGCACGGGCGAGCCATCGGCGCTCTCGCTCAGGCGCCATTCGACCTGCAGATCGTCGGTATCCCCGCCGAAATCGGCCCAATAGCGCAGCGTCGTGCGGTCGTCGAAGACATCGCGCGAGGGCACCGCCACCACGGGCGCCGCATAGGGTGCGCAGCTAAGCCGCACGACCAGCCCCCGCGCGCCCGGCCCGCCCGGCACATCGTCGAGCAACAGCGTGGCGTGCGCGGTGCCTTCCGGGCCAAGCCGCATGGCAGTGGTCGCCAGCACACCCGGCCCCTCAAGCGCCGCGACGTCCAGCACCTCGCCCGCATTCGAGGCCACCTGCAGCGCCCGGATCGCCGCCAGGAAGGCCGGATCAGCGGAGGGATCCGCCGCCTCCAGCGCCGCCGTATCGGCCGCGGTCAGGCGGCTCGGATGCAGCAAGGGCAGGCCAGACGGCCCGTTCGCGCGGTCGATAAAGCCGCGCAGCCGCAGCCTGCCGTCGACATGCGACAGCCGCCCCTCAAGGCCATAGGGCAGACCGGTCAGCATGCCCCGGGCATCGACCTCGATCGCGCCCGGCAGGGTGGCCAGATCGACGGCATAGGGCAGCATCGGGTCGAACAGCCGCAGCCCCAGATCGCGGCCATGCAGAAGCCTGATGCCCGTCGCATCGGACAACGGCTCGATCAGCGACTGCCCGACGCGCAGTTCCGGCGCATCCTCGGGCCAGCGGGCGGTGAAGCGCTGGGTCGCGGTGCTGTCGATGCCATCGGAGATCGGGCCGAGCCAGGGCAGGCAGTCTGCGTCCTTGCTGCCGGGGACCGGCGCGAAATCGGCGCGCATGGGATAGAACCAGCGCACGCGCAGATCGGGCGCCACGCTCGCAGCCGTGGCAAAGAGCGAACGGTCCTCTGCGCGGAACACCGGGCCCGCGAGCTCGGTCGCGGCGCAGGCCCCACCGCCTGCCGCAAGGATCTGCGCCGGGCGCGCGATCCGGCTGCCGGCCGTGGCCGCGCCCACCACGCCGAGCGGGTGCTCGGGGCTTTCGAGGTAGAGCCGCAGGACGGCGATCTGCCAGGGGCCGTCTTGGCTCCGGCGGTATTGCACCACGACATGCCGTCCCGCGCCAACCGCGCCGTCATCCTTGCCCATGCGCAGGGCATGGAGATGCGCGGTCTCGACATCGAAGAAGGCGTGTTCGTCATTGGGGTTGTAGCCGGGCAGGGACGGGTCGCCCTGAGCGTAGACGGTGGCCTCGAACAGGCCGCCCGCCTCGTCCCAGGGCCCGCTGCCGTGGGGGTCGGTCAGGGTGAGGGTCGACCCGTGCCCGGGCCAGGTCTCTGGCCATGTGCAGTCATAGCCCACCACCAGGTCGGGCCAGGCGATGCCGAAAGTGCCGCGGCGGTACCAGGCGACGGCCAGCGGATGATCCGGTACCGCGGCGCTGGCATTCACGGCAATAATCGACGCCGTGCCGTCCAGCGCGCTGGCCCCGGCCTCGCCCGGGAAGACCGGCGCCAGAGGGTCGAGCAGATGGCCCCCGCGCGGCCCCTGATGGCGCGCATCGAGGATCGGCGCCCCGACGCTGCAGGCCGCCCGCTCGGCGAGGATCCCGTAACCGTCGACCGTGCGCACTGCAAGGAACCGCAGCGGCGCAGCACTGCCCGCCGTGCCCTCACCCTCGGCAAAAACGAGCAGACTGTGCGTATCGGGCACCGCGTTGGTGAAACGGTCGCCCAGCATCGCCGCACTGCCGCCCGGGTCCTGAATGCCGATCAGGCGCAGGCCAACGCCCGGTGCGATCGGCACCTCGGCGCCAGCGACGTGGATCTGCGCCTGCTCGGGCCACTCGGTCCGGCCGAAGATCGGGGCTCCCTCGGCCGGTGCCCCGCTCTCGCCAGCGCCTTCACCGGGTGCTGCGGTCGGCCACCAGAGCGTGACGCTCTCGCTCGTGCGCCTGACGGCATAGAGCTGACGCGTCGCCGGATCCCACTGGAACGCCTCGGCCTCGCTCTCGATCCGGGGCTGGCCATGGGGCATCGGGCGCCCCGCCGCATCGAGGCTCGCGACCGCCGCCTCGGGCGGCGCGATCGCCTCACCGATCAGCCAGCCGCCCGGCTCGACCCAGGCCTCCACTGCACCGACATCGACCCGCTCGGGCCCCGCCGGGCGACCATCCCAGGACGGCGGCGCGTGGAAAGGGTGATCGAACAGCCGCTGGTCGCCATTGAGGTCCAGCGCCCCGGCGATCAGCGGCGGCGCCCCCGCATCGATCAGCGAAGAGCCGCGCGCCGGCGTCGGATCATCGTCAATCGTGCCGATCTTGCCGTCGGGCCCTGCCAGTGCGTCGAGCCTCGGCTCACACCCCTCGATCAGCGCACCGGCGGGCAGCGGCCCGGCCGCCTCGCTTCGGTCCAGATCATCCAGGCCCATGCCTTCGAGGCAGACCGCCCGCAGCACCATGTCCTCGCCAATGACCTGGCTGTCGGTCTTCAGGCGCCGCCGCAGGGCATGGGAGGCGCCCAGATTCTCCTGCACCGAATAGGCCAGGCGGTCATTGCCGCGCGTCAGGGTGTTGCCCCAGGCCACGCTGTTCGAAAGCGTCACCGGCACCGTGCTGAAAAGCGCCGCAGCCCCCCAGTCGACCTGGTTGCCCACGATGGTGACGTGTTCGATCACCGGCATCGCATCGGGCGCGCCATCCGCCTCGCGCCGCGCGCTGTGCCAGAAGTAGAGCCCCGCGCCCACATGCGCCCGGTTGGCGACGATCAGGGCGTTGGCGATTTCGACGCTGGTCTCGTCGGCGGCAAGGTCCTGCTCCCGCGTGCCGCCCATGTCGACGGCGATGGCCCCACCGTATTCACCGCCCTCGGGGCGGATCGGGATGCGGGTTACCGTGCGCCCGCCTTTTTCGCCCTGCGGGCCCGGATTCTTCCACCTGCTGCCGAGGCAGATGCCCTTGGCATCATTGGCAGGATTACCGCCAAAGCCGCCCGGTCCGCCCTTTCCATCGGCACCGTGGCGGCCGGATTTGCCGCCGATCACCTCGTTGTCGAAAAAACGCGCGCCGTCGACCTTGAGCGTCGCCCCCGGAACGCTGTAGACACCCGCGCCGAGCGCCGTGCCGCCTGAGCCGCCAAGCCCGGCACCGCCGCCGATGCCGCCCTGTCCACCGCGCCCGCCGGGCTTGCGTACCTTGCAGTTAAAGGCGCCCCGGCCGAAGGTTGCGTTCCGACCGCGCGCGCCCCGCGTGCCATCGCCGCCATCGCCGCCGCGCCCGGCCTGCCCTCCTTGAGCGATGTTGCGGCCGACGGCGACGTTCTCGAGCAGCAGCGCGCCGACGTTGTAGATCCCCGCGCCGAGCGCGCGGCCGCCGTCGCCGCCGTCACCGCCGTTGCCGCCATACTGGGCGACGCCCTTGTCGGGCTTGCCTTGGGTGCCGAGCGCGCCGGTGCCGCCTTCCACCCGGTTCTCCGCCACCATCACGCCGCGGAGCGTCAGGTCGCCTTCGTTCAGCACGCCCGCTCCGCGCGCCACACCGCCATCCTGGCCCAGCGCCGTGGCATCGACGCCGATCACGCGGCCACCGCCGATGGACAGGTTCTCGATGGTGACCCGCGCGCCCGCAGGGATGCTGAGAACACGCCCCGCGCCGCCCGCATCCAGCACCGTCTGCAACGGCCGACCCGCGCCCCGGATGGTCGTCTGATCAGGGATCACCAGATCCACCGCCGGATAGACCCCTTTGGCCAGCACCAGCGTGCCTCGGGCGCGCCCGGTGTTGTCGACCGTCAGCGACTGCAGCCGCGCAAGCCCATGCGCGACGCTTGCACAGGGCGTGCTCTCCCGTTGGCAGGTCGGATCATCGCGACCATTGGGGGCCACATGGACCGTCGCAGGGCTGGGACCTGCGCTGAAAAGCGCATCGCCAAGCGGCGTGAGATCGCCCGGTTGCTGCGCGAGCGCCAGCGCGCCCGTCATCAGGGCAATGGGTGCGGCAAGCGCGGTTGCGCGCAGCTCCGCCGAAAGCCGTCGACGTGCCCACCGCGCCATCAACAGGCGCGCCGTCATCTTGCGGGCCGTCATGGTGCGAGCCCGCTGACACGGTCGCCCTGCCAGATCCGCTCCAGCGTCACGCGACCCTCGACCGTGATCTCGCGCGCCGTGAGACCAGTCAGGCGCTCCTCATAGCGGCCGGTCAGCACACCGCCGGTGGCGTCGATGCGGCCAGGTGTCAGCATGATCGCCCGCGTCACCGCGCGATCATGCTTCTCGGCCCGGGTATGATGCGGATGCGCCGCATGCACAAAGGGGTTCACGCGGTCCCCGGCACGCAGCGTTACCGCACCGCTGAGCGCGCCATCGAGCGCGAGAGCGCCCGAAAGCGGGATCGAGGGTGCGTCGAACGAGAAGGCCGCGCTGGTATGGCGGATGCCACTCCGCAAATCGCTTGGCCGCGCGGCGGCAACCCCGGCGGCGATCGCTTCGCGTGACACCAGCAGTTCCGGCCCCGCCGGCCCAGGCAGCAAAACCAGCTCACGCAGCAGATGCGCCGCTTCACCCCCGTCGCCGTCGTCTCCGCCATCCCCCGCGTCATAGACCAGCAGATAGACCGGAAAGGTGAACGGGCGGAGTACCGGTTGCGGCGCGGCGCTCGCCCGGCCGGGGGTTACTTGCGAGACCCGCTCGATCGTCGCGGTGCCAGCCCATAGCGTGCCGGCGGCGCCAGCCTGACCGTGCAGGGACAGCGACACACCGAGCGTGCAGACCAACATGAGAACCAAGCGACGCATGACACTGGTCAACGGCGCCCCGGGCCGGTTCCGTCTGATCGCCTGCATATCACGCGTCCTCCGCGGCGCCGGCCGTCGCGGGATAGCGGGATGACGCCACGTCAGACGAACACAAATCCCACGATGCGGCAACCAAACATCAGGGCAAGAAACCCGGGCGAGCGCGGCGCCACGGGTCGCTCCGCATTGACCGTGGCTGCGTAAGGTGGGTCGACCGGTCCCCAGACGGGCGTTCGGTCATGCGCTCCAGCGGGCGCCCGATCAGGCACCTCAGTCGTGGCGACCATCGGCAATGGCGTCGGCGAAACCGTGATTGGTGTCTCGATGCGCCGCTTCGTCGGCCCGCACCGCGACCACGACCTCACGCAGGCGGGCATCCTCGGGCAGGTTCCAGTAGTCGATGGCCAGCTGGGGTGCCGGCACGTTCTCCTGCTTGCCCGCGTCGATCTCGGCCAGATACTGCGTGTAGCTGATGACCGCCTCTTCCTCGAGATAGCCGACGATCCGGTGGGCCGTGCGCGGCGCGAACAGGTAAGTGAAGAAGAAGACGTTGTAGAAGATCGCTTGGCCCACCATCACCAGCAGCCGCTCGGCCTTCGAGGGCTGGGCGATGTGGATGAAGGTCATAAGGTGCATCCGCTCGTTCTCAGCCTCGTCCAGCAGTTCTCGGATCCAGCCCTGATCGTCGCGGATATGGCGGATCGCCTTCAGATGCTGCAGCAAGCCGCCGACCATGCCGGGTACCGCCGCCACCGTCTCCAGCACCACCGCCCGGTGGCCATAGCGCTTGGCGAAGAAGGCATCGGCGAAGACGCGCATGAACTTCACGATACGCAGCGCCATGCGGTCATGGATGTCCTTGGGCGCGACATGAGTGTCGAGCGCAAGGCCCTCGCCCGAGTGATCACCGGAAGGGCGCACCGCACCCTCCCCATCGAGATCGACCGGCTCATTGACGACGTCGCGCATGCCATTCCTCCTGTGTTGTCGAAGCAGATCGTGAGACATTTGGCAGCGTCAACGCCGTGCGACGCGGTGTATCGGCCGGATCGGCACGATGGCGGCGACGCCGGCGGCACGTTTCCACCCTACGGAAGCCTCATGCGTTATTGAGAACCAGCCCGATCATCGAAGCCCGAGCAGGAACCCCGCGGTGCAGTCGGTGACAGCCTGCAGCACCGGCGGCGCGTGGATCGCGCCCAAGTCATGGCCTGCATCGAGCGAGACGATGCGCGTAGGCCGGCCGATCTCTGCCTCGCGCGCTGCGGCAAGCCGCCCGGCCAGCGCTGCGCCCTGCCTGACCAGCGAATCGCGGCGGCCGGTGACGACCATGATCTCGGCGGGCGTCGCGGCCGCGTCGGCGATGGGATCGGCGGCGGCGAGCTCTACGAAGAAGGCGGGCCTCAGCCGCGTGCCCTCGATCACCGCGGTCTCTCCGACGTCGGCGAGACCTGCGCCATGGAGGATCGTCTCGCGCCCGAAGATGATCCCATAGGTGGCCATCGGATCCATCACCGGGTTCCAAAGCGCGAGCCGCTCGACTGGCGCACCCGCCGCCGCCGCACGCAGCGCCACGAGCCCGCCCTGGCTGAAGCCGAGCATCCCGAGCGGCAGGTCTTGCCCAGGATAGGCCGCGCGCAGCGCCGCGACCGCCCGGATCGCATCGCGCGCCTGGGTCGAGAAGCGGGTATCGGCCCACTCTCCGTCGCTCTGCCCTGAACCGATGAAATCGATGCGAAGGCTTGCGACGCCGCGCGCCGCCAGACGCTCGGCAGCCCGGCGGAACATGCCGCGCTGCTCGTCGCGGGCGCCGGTATAGCCGTGCAGCATCAGCACGAGAGCCAGCGGGTCGGCGCCTTGGGGCGCCACCATCGTCCCCTCGATCCGCCCGTCCGGCGTGTCGATACCGATGGTCTCGGCGAGACCTGCTGTTGCGACAACCTCGGCGGGCCGGCATTGCGCGAAGACCTCGGCAGTGACCTTGGCGACGTCGGGATCGCCTTCGTCCGCCCGTAAAGCGCTGGGAAGGCCGACGCCCATCGCGACCGCCGCGGCGAGGCCGCGACGGGTGATCCTGAGGCCAATCGCTGTCGCTCGTGTCATGGCGCTGTCCCTCTGGCCGAGGGCCCAGGATAGCGCCATGCCGGCACCGCTGAAACCGGGCCATCATCCGGGCCACGCTTCCGGCACTGATGGGGACGCGCAGGGGCCCGGCGGACAGATGGCCTCCTCACGCCGCAGGCACCGCCGCCTTCTTCCGCTTCCAGGGCGGTGGGAAATCGCCGGCCATGATGCAGCCATAGGGGTCGATGTAATCCTCGATCACCGCGAGGTCGTAGCGCTTTATCTGCGCCACCACCGCCTCCGCCCGCTTGTAGCTCGACGGCAGTTCCGACACGTCGACCTTCCCGCCATAGAAACGGACATCGAGGCCCGCCGTCTCGGCAGCCAGCAAGTGCTCGGGCGTCTTGCTGCCCATGCGTCGGCGATGCTCGGAGCGCGAGAAGTTGCGTCCCGCGCCATGCGGGCTGAAGCCCAGCCCATGGGCCTGGTCGCGCCCGCGCACCACCAGCACGGGCTGGGACATGTTGAGCGGGATCAGCGTGCGCGCCGTCGCATCGGCGGCAAACCCGTCCCAGGCCGGCGTCGCGCCCTTGCCGTGATAGTATCGCCCACCCCGCTCGAAGACGAAGTTGTGCTCGTTCCAGAACCTATCGCCCACCGCGCCGCCGATCGCCGCCACCGTGGCGTCGTGGATCACTTCGTGATTGGCCTTGGTCCAGGCGCGGATGACCTGCAGCGCCGCCCAATAGGCGCGCCCTTCCTCGGTATCGGCGGGGATCCAGGCGTTCTGTTTCAGCGTCTCGGGCGAGAGCTCGCGGCGGAACCGCTCCGCCACCTCCATCCCCGCACGATAGAGCCGCGCGCCCGGCCCGCGCGAGCCGTGATGGGTAATCATCGCGGTGCGCCCGGTCTCGCGCGAGCGGCCGACGAACAGGAAGTGGTTGCCGTCGCCCTGCGTGCCCATATGGCTCTCGGCCATGCGCAGCGCCCTGACCTCGTTCAGGAACGGGTTTTCGCGAAACCGCTCGATCAGGTCGGGATCGGCCGGCAGGATGCGGTCCTCACGCCGCCCGCCGGGGCCGAAATGCGTGGCCGCATGGGCTGCATCCAGCACCTCGCGCGGCTTGGCGTGACCCAGGTCACTCATCATGACCGAGCAGCAGATATCGGCCGAGTGCATCCCCGGATGGATCGCGTTCTCTGCCGCGACGACGCCGCCGACGGGGATCGTCCCCTTCGGCCCGGCCGGGCAGGCGTCGGGCATGATGGCCCCTGCGCTCAGCGTGGGCGTGCGCATCAGCGCGTCCATCGAGGCGCGGACGGCGGCGAGGTTGCTCTCCTCGTCGGGATGCTCGACCTCGATATTCTGGTGATAGGCGACCGCGCCCGGTGCCCGCAGACCGAGGGTCGGCGGCGGGGGAGGCGGCATGTCGACCTCCAGCATGGCGCGGATGCGCACCAGGCCAAAACCCTCGGCCCGCGCGGCATTGGCCTTGGCCAACAGCTCGGTGAATTGCGGCCCCGGACGGTGGCCCCAGTCGATCAGATCACGCCCGGTGATAGGCTCTCTTTCGGTCTCGCTCATGGTCTTCCCACCCTGGGTCTGACGCGCTCTGGCGCGGTCTCGCGGAGCTGGCAGGCGCTCGGGCGCACCAGCTCCGCAAAAGGGTCCCGGCGACAAGGTTGAGGCGAAACACGTACCCGCTCTATCCACTGAGCTACGCTGCCGTGATTGGTGGCAGCGACGGGATTCGAACCCGCGACCTGGCGCTCCTGAGGCGATGTAGTTCCGCCGGCATTCGCCGGGATGTCTCCTGTTCGTATCGCCCATGACATGGGCAGTGATCGGGTCCGGGGGACAAGAAGAGTGCAGGACAACCTTCGGGTTCAAAGCGATGTAGTCCTGCAGGCATTCCCCCGGGAGGTTCCGTTCGGTCCCGGCGACAAGGGTGTGGTGAAACTCCGACCTGCTCTACCGCTGAGCTACGCCGACCCTTTCGGGGCGACGGCGGGAGTCGAACCCGCGACCTGGCGCGTGACAAGCGATGTAGTTCCACCGGCATTCGCCGGGCCGTCTCCTTTGTTCAGTCGTCCATACGGTCCCGGCGACAAGGGGGTGCGACACGTCCAGTGCTCTACCCGCTGAGCTACGCCGCCGGACGGGCCGGCAACGGCGGGGTTTGAACCCGCGACCGGTGGATTATTGTAGTGCCGGTGGCATTCCCCGGGCGCAGTCCTTTCCGTTCGGTCTTGGCGACAAGCGGCGAAGAAACACCGGGGGACCCGCTCATGCCAAAAGAGCGCTTCCAAGGTCGGGAATCGAACCCGACGGTTACCCCTAGTGTCGGTGGATGTAGTTCCTTCGGTCATTCCCCGAGTGTCGTATCTCCTGGCTCTCCGATGGGGTGCGGCCCCTCTCAGAGCCGCACCTTCTCGATCTCGCCGACCCAATGGGCGGGGCCCATCTCGCCGGCGGCAAACCTGGCGATCTGCTCGAACACAGCGTCCGAGAAGCCACCGACGTTCAGCACGTCGTCGCGCTCCTTCGCCTGGGTCGTGCCGTAGGGCGCAATGTCGATGCAGACGAGCTTCGCCTTCGGGTTCCGCTGCTTGAGCGTCTCCCACTCGACCATCACGCCCGTGCCACGACCGGCCCGCGCATCGACCCAGGACTGGTTGTCCGAGACGATGATCACGAGATCCGGCGCCTGGCCCCGCGCCGCCAGCTTGGCCAGCGGTGCCGAGCAGTTCGTCCCGCCCCCGCCGATGCCCGCCAGGCGCTCGGCGTTGGTCTGGATCGTGTCACGCGGCTCGAGCCTCACGTCCACGACGCGGTTCTCGAACGGCAGCACCTCGGCCTCTGGGTTACGCCGCATCACCGCCGCCGCGACCAGCGCCGCGACATCGACACAGCGCACCTTGGAGCCCGCGCCCGGGCGCCAGCCGGTCACCGGCCAGTGCATCGAGCCCGAGACGTCCGGGCAGACCGCGACCGAGCCCGCAAACTGCGGCACATTGGCCACCGCCTGCTCCATCGCGTCGTGCAGCGCCGAGCGGATCTCGCCCGGCAGGTCGGCCGAGGCCGATGTCGCCGCCACCATCAACTGGTAGGGGAAGACCCGCGCCTTCTCGATCCGCTTGGGATCGCGGAGCATCCCGGCGATCTGCCGGACGGTCTTCTCCCGCTCGAACACCCCGTGGCGCTGGAACGTGTTCAGGTTCATGCGAACCATCTGCCACGAGCCGCGCTCGGCGATCTTCGTCCAGTGACGCTGGCTGAGCGGCAGCTGCGTCAGCATCTGGAACGGCACATCCGGCACCGGCCCCTTGCCCGTCGCCTTGAACGCCAGCCAGTCCTGCACCGCCTGCGGCAGCAGGCCGACATCGCAGGGCCGCCCGATGATCCAGGCGAACAGCGCCTCACGCGCCGGGCTCGCCGGCTTTGGGTGCACCATCCGGATCACGTCCGCCAGCGACGGGTCGTTGCCGATATTGGCCTGCAGGATCGCCCAGTCGGACGCCTCATTCAGCCACTCGGCCACCATCGCCTTCGGCCGCGAGCCGAGAGACTTACGCCCCGTCTGGCCCGAGCGCATGACCTGCACGAAGGTGCGGAGCATACGCCCGTTATCGACCACCCGGTGGAACACGCGCCGGAACAGTACCGGATCGCGCCCCGCGAGCACCGCGAGCAGGATCGCCGGCATGTCCTTCATGTGCCCCTTGGCGCGCGCATGGACCGCGGTCTGGGCCAGGAACTCGGCCTCGACCATCGCGGCGAGGCGCAGCACGCTCGCCAACTCACGCTCGGGCGCGACGTAGAAGGACTGACCGATCGTGCCGGTCATCGCCATCTGCGCCAACTTGTGCTCGGCGTCATAGGCATAGGCCGGGGCACCGGCGGCGTTGGTCGCGGTTGCCTTGGGCAGCAAGCGGCCGCGCATCGATGCGAATACCGATTTGTTCGCCATGGCTCGTTCTCCTCTCGTCGTCGAGGAGGGTTTTCGGCGGATTCGGCATCCGTTTCGAGAAAACCTGCAAATCGTCATAAGATACTGATTTATCTGACTTATATGGGATAACATCACAATCGCTAACGGCTCATGATATCTTGTGGGATAGCGATTTATCGCCTTAGATAGCCCCAATGAAAAACGTGGTTATCGGCTTCCTCGGCACGCAGCTGGACATGGGGCGCAAGCGCAAATGGCGCCCGTCGATCCAGCTCTGCGCCCATGACAAACTCCCCATCGACCGGCTGGAGATCCTCTACGATGAACGCTTCATCCGGCTGGCCGAGGCAGTGCGCCACGAGGTCAGCCTGATCGCGCCCACGACCGAGGTGCTGCTCCGCCGCCTGGACCTGGAGGACCCGTGGGACTTTCAGGAGGTCTACGGCAAGCTGTTCGACTTCGCGCAGGACTACGGCTTCGACGAGGAGCGGGAGCGCTACCACGTGCACCTGACCACCGGCACGCATGTCGCCCAGATCTGCTGGTTCCTGCTGACCGAGGCGCGTCACATCCCCGCGCGCCTGCTCCAGACCGGCCCGCCGAGGGGCGAGGAGACGCCGAACGGCACGCTCGACATTATCGACCTCGATCTCAGCCGCTACAACGCCCTGCAACAGCGCTTCGACTTGCTGACCGAACAGTCGACCGACTTGCTCAAGGGCGGGATCAAGACCCGCAACGCCGATTTCAACGCCCTGATCGACCGGATCGAGCGGGTCGCCAGCGTGTCTGACGCGCCGCTCTTGTTGCTGGGCGCCACCGGCACGGGCAAGACCGCGCTGGCGGAGCGGATCTACGAGCTGAAGCTCAAATCCCGGCGGGTGCGCGGGCGGCTCGTCCATGTCAATTGCGGCACGCTGCGGGGCGACGCGGGCATGGCGACGCTTTTCGGCAATCGCCGCGGTGCCGTCAGCGGGGCGCCCGAGCGGCGGGGCCTGCTCCGCGAGGCGCATGGCGGGCTGTTGTTTCTCGACGAGATCGACGCCCTCGGCCTCGACGAGCAGACGATGATCCTGCAGGCGGTCGAGAGCGGCCGTTTCCTGCCCATTGGCTCGGACCAGGAAGCGACGAGCAATTTTCAGCTGATCGCGGGTGCCAATCGCGACCTCGCCACGCTGGTCGCCGACGGGCAGTTCCGCGCGGATCTCTATGCCCGGCTGAACCTCTGGACCTTTCGCCTGCCACGCCTGCGCGAGCGGCGCGAGGATATCGAGCCCAATCTGGAACACGAACTGGCCCGGGCCGAGCGTATGATGGGCACCCGCATGGGCTTCAACGCCGATGCGGCCCAGCGCTATCTGGCCTTTGCCCACCACCCCGGCACGCTGTGGCCAGGCAACTTCCGCGACCTCGGCGCCTCGATCCAACGGCTCTGCACGCTGGCGCCGCGCGGGCGGATCACGCTAGCCATGGTCGAGCAGGAGATCGAGACGCTCAGCACCCAATGGGCCGGCGCGGCCGACAATACCGATCGCAAGCTGGTGCGCCGGCATCTCGGCGCGGGCGCCGACGAGATCGACCTCTTCGACCTCGCCCAACTCGCCACTGTGATCCGTATCTGCCAGACCTCGAAGACGCTCAGCGAGGCGGGGCGCACCCTGTTCGCGGCCTCACGCGCCAGAAAACGCAGCAGCAATGACGCCGACCGGCTGCGCAAGTATCTCGACCGCTATGATCTGACCTGGCAGCGCGTCTCCGGCGTTTGACGAATGCTGGGTCGCGCTTTCCGTGCGTTGACCGACAGAAAACCTTCCCGGGCCATGATGAAATGGCAGACGGCCCTCACGATATGGAGAAGCGAGGGGGGCACGGCCGCCTCGCAATCGACAAAACACCGTGACATCGCTGGGGTGAGCGCCGGAACCGTCGGATGGCGCGTAGAAATCGGTTATGATGCGCCGAAACGCCGGCGAAGTGAGGTTTCGTATCGTTGGGAGACGAGATGTCCAACGAAGGACAGACAAGATCCATGGCGTCCCTGCCGGGCTGGGCCAAGCTGACGCTGATCGCGTCGCTGACAGCCAACCTGTTCGTCGTCGGCTACCTTGCCGGCGGCGCCCTCGGCGAGGGTGAGAAGCGGCAGCGCGGGCCGCTGCGCATGATCATGGCGGTAGCGCCTGACGATCAGCGTGATTTTACCCAGGCCTATTTCGAGGAGATCCGGCCCGAGCTGCTGCAGCTTCGAGCGGAACGCCGAGCGCATATGGAATCAGTGCTGGAAGCGATCCGGCGCGAGCCCTATTCACCGAGCGAGGTGAAGGAGATCTTCGCCCGCCAGCGGGAGTTCGGCACCAAGCGGCGCATGATGATCCACGAGCGGCTGGCAACACTGCTCGAAGAGTATGACGACCAGCAGCGCGAGGTCTTTGCCGCCAACCTCGCAAGCCGCTTCGAGCGCAGGTTGGCACGCGCCACGCAGTAAGCCCAGGCCTGCATCGAACACAGGCCTGCGTCGCGCCCGGATCGGTGAGCTAGCGCACCACGAACACCGAGATCGTAGCATGCGAGGCCAGATAGCCCGCATTGGATGCAAAAACCCGGTCTGCGAAGCCCGGCACGTGGCTCGCCATGACCACAAGATCAGCATCCATCGTGCCCGCCGCCGATGACAGGATGGCGTCGAGATCGACCGTGATGTCATGGCTGATCTCGGTATGCGCGCCAAAATCGACGCCGAGCGCGCCCGACTTCTCCGCCGCATAGGCACTCAACTTCTCGCCAAACGCCTCCGGGCTCGGCGCGACCGATGTCGGGGAGGATTGCGTCACCCCCACGAGCACCGCCTCGGCGCCATAGCCCTTGGCCATGTCTGCCGCCACGGCCACCGCCTTCTCGACCCGGTCGAGATGGCCCAGATCCACCGGCACCATGATCTTTTTGTACATTGTCGTCCTCCCGTCATCGGCGCCTAGCCCCTGCACGGCTCATCCGCGACTAGGCTGGCCGGTACGTCACCGGAGCGCCCCGCACTTCCATTTTCACGGGCTCATCACCACAGGGCGGAAACATTGTCTTTGACAACCGACAAAGTTGCCTCGACGGTGGTGGATGACGACCTGAAAAAACGAACCCTGGGAGGGCCACGGACCATGTCGACGTCCGACCTGCCGCCTGAAGCGGCTAAGCAACCCATGGAGTTCACGACCGGCTATGAGATGGGACAGGACAATATCCGCCCACTCGGTCTTGATATCCATAATCCTGTCTTTCTGATCTCGAGCGTTCTGATCTTTGGCTTCGTGCTGGTGTCGCTCGCGAATCAGGAAGCCTCCGCCGCGTTCTTCGGCTGGCTAAGACCATGGCTCACCAGCACTTTCGACTGGTTCCTTGTGCTCTCTGTCAACATCATGACGCTGTTCTGCCTGGTGCTGATCGTACTGCCGGTCGGCTCGGTCAGGATCGGCGGGCAGGATGCGAAGCCCGATTATTCCTACCCCGGCTGGATCGCGATGATGTTCGCGGCCGGCATTGGCATCGGTCTGCTCTTCTTCGGCGTGCTGGAGCCGACCTACTACAACTTCAGCGAAGGTGGGGCGGCGCGACCGCTGGGAATCGATCCCTCGATCCCGGGCAATGAGTACATCGGCATCGTCGGCACGGTCCATCACTGGGGCCTGGAAGGCTGGGCGGTCTATGCGCTCGTCGGCCTGGCACTGGCGATCTTCTGCTACAATCTCGGCCTGCCGCTGACCCTCCGCTCAGCCTTCTATCCGATCCTCGGAGAGCGGGTTTGGGGCTGGTGGGGCCATGCGATCGATACGCTGGCCGTCTTCGCCACGCTGTTCGGCTTGACCACCTCGCTCGGCCTCGGCGCGCAGCAGGTCGCTGCGGGTCTTCAGGAAGTGACGGGCATCGAGCCCAGCAATACGGTCGTCGTGCTCCTGATCATCGGCATCACCGCAGTCGCCCTCTGCTCGGTCATGCTCGGCATGGACAAGGGCGTGAAGCGGCTGTCCGAGATCAACATGGTCATGGCCGTCGCGCTGTTCTTGTTCGTGGTCTTCATGACCGGCGTTGTCGACTCGGTGACCCGCTACTTCAGCGTCATGGCCGACTATGTGATGCTGCTGCCAGCGCTCTCGAACCCGTTCGGGCGTGAGGACACCAGCTACTTCCACGGCTGGACCACCTTCTACTGGGCCTGGTGGATCGCGTGGTCGCCCTTTGTCGGCATGTTCATCGCCCGCATCTCCAAGGGTCGGACGGTGCGTGAGTTCGTGCTCTGCGCCCTGATCGCGCCGACCTGTGTCTGTGCGCTCTGGATGTCGACCTTCGGCGGCGCCGCGATCGACATGCTGAATGCCGGCGGGGCCGAGGGCGTGCGCGCCACGGTGATCGACAGCTATGCCCCCGAGGGCGCGCTGTTCGGCTTCCTCAAGGAGCTGCCGCTCTACAGCATCATCGCGCCGATCTCGCTGGTGCTGATTGTGATCTTCTTCGTCACCTCGTCCGACAGCGGATCTCTGGTGATCGACACGATCACGGCGGGCGGCAAGATGGATGCGCCAGTGGTCCAGCGCGTGTTCTGGTGCACGCTGGAGGGGCTGGTGGCCATCGCGCTCTTGCTCGGCGGCGGGCTCAGCGCCCTGCAGGGAGCGGCGGTGTCGACCGGCATCCCGTTCACACTGGTGGTGCTGGTGATGTGCTACTGCCTCTGGCTCGCTCTCCGCTCTGAGCGCGCTAAGTTCTGACAACCGCCGGCCGGGTACGCCCGGCCGGCACGCCCCTGGCCGTCATCGGCATCGCCCCAAGGGCGACACCGGGCCGGAGAGTACCCCCCTTTTTCGCCACTCTACCCTAAGAGCCGGGCGCCAACGCTCCGCGCTGCCATCAGGGCGACCATGCTGGCGGCCGTGTTTGCATCAATGCATCCAGCACTCTGACCAAAGACCCCGTCTACATCCCAACGTCCTTCCGAGGGCGCAGGGGCAGGGTCGGGTCAAGGGTGGCGCAGCCACGGGCGCCAGCCCGCTTGGCCCTTGAGGCGGCCCGGCGCCTGCGAGACAGGCTCGCAGAGAAGCCGCCCGCGGCTTCTCCCCAGCCAAGAAACAACGACCGACAACCGCACGTAGCCCGATCGCGCAGCCAGACCCAGCCCCGAGCAACCTCGCACGACTCATCGCGGCGACCAGCCGCGATTCCGTTTGATCCGGCTCAGGCTGTTTCCAGCTTGCTGACCAATTCTCCGATCCAGGGCACCGCGACCTCTTCGGGCATCGCGGTGCCGGCGGCGTCGAAGATCGCGCGCTCGCCGACCATCTGCGCCTTGCAGGCCAGCATGGCGTTCATCACCTTCTCCGACCCTTGGGCGAAGGTGTCGCCAAAGGTCCGGTCGCCGAGGCCGAACATCGCAAAGCGCACATGGCCGAGATCGGGCTTCTCGTTGGTCAGCGTCTCGTAGAATTCCTCGGCCCCCGCCGGCACATCGCCGCTGCCCGTGGTCGAGACGACCATGACATAGAAGGTATCGCCATCCAGGCTGGAGGGCGCGATCATGTCCATGTCGACAACCGCACAGTCGACGCGGTCTTCGATGGCGATCTTCATGTCATCGCACAGCATTTCGGCAGTGCCGGTCTCGGTGCCGTATACGAGGTGAAGTTTCATGGCTCACACGGGCTCTGTCTTGGGTTGAGCAGGTGGCCCGTACCCGGACCCCGCCACCGGTTGTTCACAACGAGGGCCTGGCGGCTGCTGGGCGGCTCTTTCCGGTCGGGCATCGAGCGCTGACCGTGTGCCGTTCCTGCAACCGCCTTGGCGGACAGTCAACGCCCGCGTTGCCGCGCCGCCGCCGTGTCCAACCTGCCGGCCGCGCCGCCGTCTCACGAAGCCCAGTTTGAGCCATGGGGGATGAACCAATCTTCGCCGCCCGGTCACCCCCCGGTCACCCAGAGTGACGCCACGTTCTGCAAAAGCGTGATCGACCCGCCCCTTGCCGAGCCGCGCCACCGACCGCAGGCTAATGTCGTCCAGGAGGAACCGAGCCGCATGAGACAGCATCGCTTCGCAGGCCCCGCAGCATTGCCCGCAGCTTTCCCCGCAGCTTTCCTCGCAGCCCTCGCCCTCATCGCTGGCTGCACCGAGCCGACCCGTTATGCCGAGCGTGTCGAGCGTGACGGCTATGCCGACAGCGCGATCGAGGAGAACCGCTTCCGCGTCAGCTTCTCGGGCAACACGCGCACCTCGCGCGACACGGTCGAGACCTATCTCCTCTACCGGGCGGCAGAGGTGACGTTGGCCGACGGCAAAGACTGGTTCCGCGTCGCCGATCAGGACACCGAGACTGAGACCCGCTTCCGCGCCTTCGCCACCGGCTTCGGCAGCGGCGGGTTCGGGCCGTATTTCTACCGCTCGGGCTTTCGCCACGGCTTCTTCGGGGGCGCGGCCTCCACGACCAGCCGGCCGATCACCCGCTACGAGGCCTATGCCAACATCCTGACCTTCGAGGGCGAAAAACCGGCGGAAGATCCCACCGCTTACGATGCCCGCTCGGTGCTGGAGACCCTCGGCCCGCAGATCATCCGGCCCGAGCCGGTCGTCAACGCATCGGGCTGACCACCGAGGCGAGCACCGCGCGGCACTGGAGGATGGGGCACCGACCACCTTCGTGAACCATGCGCGCCAGGGCACAGCAGCGGTGAACGCCTGCCATCCGGCCTAGCGGGTCTGGAACCGGATCGGCGCCTGGATCGGCAGTTCCGCGACCCCGATCTCGTCGGGTATCGGCGGGAACCGGCCGACGCGGCTCAGGATCGTCAGGATTTCTTCGTCGAGCAGGTCGTGCCCGGTACTCTGCGCCAGGCGCGAGACGCCGACGCTGCCATCCTTGCGGATCACGAAGAACAGCTGCCCGATACCCTGCTGTCGTCGCCGCTCAGCCCGTCGGGGATAGCGCTTGTTTCGCTCGAGCAGCGCCGCGATGCGCGCCTGGTAATCGCGGAGCGCCCCCGGATCCCCACCCCCCGTCGCGCGCTGGCCCTGGCCGGCACTCGATGCATTGCCCGCGGCCCCCGCATTGCCCGCACCGCGCGTTTCCTGCCGCTCGGTCGCAACATCGCCGCCCGATCGCGCTGCCTGCTGCGGCGGCTCGCGCTCTCGCTCAGCGTTTGGTGTCGCCGGGGTCTCCGTTCGCTGAGGTTGGCGCCGGGGTTGGTTCTCGCGGGGTTCGGTCTGCCGCGGTCGGGTGCGGCGCGGTTCTGTGCGACGCGGCTGCTCACGCACGCGGGGGACGTCGGCAGGGCGGGCACGCGGGAGCGGCGCCACCACCGCATCGGGGTCCACGGCGGCCAAGACCTCCTCCGCCTCGACGGTCTCCGCGGTGTCTGACTGCGTCGCCACCGTCCTGACGACCTCCGTCTCGGCGACCTCCTGAACCACCGCCTCCACGGGCCGCGCCGGCTCGGCACGCGCGATCTCGACACTCTCCACCGCCGGGATTTCGGGCTCGGGCTGCAGTTCGACCTGCGGGGGGGGCAGCGTCTCGACAGGGACCGTCTCGACCGCGGCCAGTTCGGCGGTCAAAGTCTGTGGCACGACGGGCTGCGCGGTGACGTCGCGCGGTATCACCGGTCGGGTCTCGAGTAAGACCCGTTCGACGGCTTCTCGGGCGGGCTCGGCGCTCACGGGTCTTGCTTCAACCGCCTCGGCGGCCTCCACCACCGGCTCGGCTACCTCAAGGGGCGGATCGCTCACATCGAAGGTCTCTGCCGTCTCGGTCTCGGTATCGGGCGCCTCGGCGCTCTCCACGGTGCGGGCTGCATCAGGCGCCACGTCCTCGGCGGCATCCGAGGTCTCGACCTCGGCGCTATCGGGGGCATCTGGCGTCACCATGCCCGGCGCCCCCCCAGCCGCGCCCATGGAAATCTCCAGCCCTCCGCGACCCGCACCGATGGCACCACTGTTCGGCTGGCTCCAGAACACAGCGATCAGCACCAACAGATGCAGCAGGGCCGCGACGCCGATCGCAGGCACGATATGCCGCGCACCGACCTCCATCACTCCGCCGTCCCCACCCCGGACACACCGTCGGAGACCGCGCCGACGCCGCGCTCGGCCCTCTCCGGGACGGTCATCAGCTTGACCGAGCCGATCCCGGCCAACCGGAGCCGGTCCAGCAGCGCCACGACCATCGCCGCCTGCACACGCCCATCGCTCTTGATTCTCACCGGCGGGATGATGCCGTCATCGCCGGGCTGTAGCGCCGCCATCAGGTCGTCCTCGCCCATCATGGCGCCGTTCAACGCCAACTGACCCTCCGGGCCGATGGCGATCAGCATGGGCTCACTGGCGGGCGCACCGTCGCTGGCCGAGCGCATGGGTTCGATCTCGAAGGGATCACCCGCCGACAGACGCCCCACCACCATGAAGAAGATCAGCAGCAGGAAGACGATGTTGATCAGCGGCAGGATGCGGTCGTCATCGCTCGCGGCCTCGCGGCGCCTTTTGCGCATCGTCCGCATGCCCGCCCCGGTGACCCGTCGCATGGCGCTTCAGCTCCGCCCCGGCATCAGCGCGATGTCGCGCGCACCGGCCGCCGCCAGCGTGTCCAGCAGCACGACCATGCGCTGCATGTCGACGTTGCGCCCCGGGCGTACCAGGATGCGTTGCGCGGGTCGGGCCGACAAGCGCGAGGCGACCTCGACCCCGAGGGCAGCTAGGTCCATCGGCACGCCAGAGAGACGCGGACCGGTCTCGGTCAGATCGACGAGAATCGCGCCTTCGACCCCAGTGGCGACGCCGGATGGCCGACCCGCCGAGGACAGCGTGATCGAGCGCCAGTCGAGGAAACTCGACGCGAGCATGAAAAACACCAGCAGGATGAAGACCACGTCGATCAGCGGCGTCAGCGAGATGCGGAGCCGCCGGCGCGGCCTACTCGCCAGCCGCGGCGGCGTGGTAGCCGTGAGCGTCAAGGCCCTGCCCTCGCATCTCGGCGGGTTCCCGCGCGGCCGCGACCTGGGGAAGATCGTCCCAGTCGGTGCCGAACAGGCCCGCCAGCCCCGTGTCGATATCGTGCTCGACGCGCTCGACGCGCCGCTCGAACCAGTTGACCGCGGCAACCACCGGGATCGCGACGGCAAGACCCACTGCCGTGGTCAAAAGCGCCTCCCATATACCGCCGGAGAGGATGGCGGGATCGACCTGGCTGCCCGCCGCTTCAAGCTGTCCAAACGCCTCGATCATGCCAAGGACGGTGCCGAACAGGCCGAGTAGTGGCGCCAGCGTGCCGATCACCTCGAGCGGGCGCATCCAGCCGCGAAGTGCCTCGATCCTGAGCTGCGCCTCGCAATAGCAGGCCTCGCGAACGCGCGCCTCGGCGACGCCGCGAGCCTGTCCCTCCATGGCCTCGGCGAGGATCGTCGCGGCGATGTTGCGGCTGCCGCGCGCCCGGGCAAAGGCCTCGCCCAGCCGCCCGGACTTCAGCATGGTGAGCACCTCGCGGACGCTCCGCCGATCGCCTGTGCCAGCAGCGCTGAACTGCATCAGCTTCGCGAGGATGATCGCCAGCGCGAAGATCGACATGGCACCGAGGATCGCGACGACGGGCCCGCCCGCCTCGAACAGATCGAGGGCCGAGCCGAGCGCATCGAAGGCCTGTCCCGATGTCGCGCCGCCGGTGGTGGCGGCAAGATCCGCCAAAAGGGGGTCGACCTGCCCGCCATCGACGGCGGTAACCTCGGTCGCGCCCGCGCCGCTCGCGCCCGGCTCCGACGTCGTGCCCTCGACGCCTGCGGGGGTCTCGGCTTCGGCATCGTCGGCTGCAGCGTTCGCACCGGCGACACCGCCGGCCTGCGCGAGAACCATGGTCATCGGCCGTCCCCTACTGGATCAGTTCCACGCCGGCGCGCGAGACGACATCGAGCGCGGCGAAACAGTCCTGCGGCACGCCCTCGCCCCCACTGCAGCTCAGCACGTCGTTGACCAGCATCCGCCCGATGCCGTCGCACGCCGTGCCCTGCATCGAGAAGACTTTGACCGAGGTCCGGCTCGGCCTCAACGGCGCGACATCGACCGCGAGCCGCCGCGCGATCACCCCGTCGGTGTCGAACATGACCAGATCGAGGACAAGATCGTCGAACGCGGCCGGCGTGCCGTTCTGAATGACGAGAAAGGCTTGGCAGGCGCCCTCCTGTGGCTCGAGCTTATTGAGCTCGATCATAATCCCACCCGCTTCGGCGGCGGTGTCAGCCCGTGCCAGCGGCGGGACGAGAAGCGCGATCGCCGCGCCGGTCAGGATGGTCAGAATGCTGTGCCTCATCGCCCGCTCCCCACGAACCCCGTGAACCCTGTGATCCCTGTGATCCCCATCATGCGGCGCGGCGGTTCAGATGGGGATCGTCGACCCCCCGCTACCCGGTTCTCGTCATGCGCTTCAAACATGGCTTCAGGCGCCTCACAATGCCGATGAGCCCGCGCAGAGCCGAGCTTTTCGAAGGATGGTGGGCTTATGCCGCCGCGAACGGCGCCCAGACAGCGACGACACCGACCGAGTTCTCTTCAGCACAGTCGTTGGTCGCCGCGCGCGCCGTGAGCCCCCAAGAGTTCGCTGGAACGTAGTACCCGAGCTTTCAGGTCAACCATCGATGGCGCCTCCGGCGCCTTGGATCAGGCACTTGGCGCGAAACGCCGCACGGCAAAGAGGCTGGCGAACAGCAGGATGCCGAGCAGATCGGTCCGCCAGTCGCCCGCGATCAGCGCGATTGCCACGGCAAGCAGGCCAAGGCGCATCCAGCCCGGCGCGACCCCCGCAAACCATCCCTGCACCGCCGCCGCCAGCACGGCCACGCCGGCCAGCCCGGTCAGGGCGTTGCGCAGGATCTCGTGCCAGGCGCCCTCCATCAACAGGCCGGGGCTGTAGAAGAACATGAACGGCACGATGAACGCGGCGAGCCCGACGCGGAAGCTGGCGATGGAGGTGCGCATGGGCTCGGAGCCCGCGATGGCGGCGCCGGCATAGGCCGCCAGCGCCACGGGCGGGGTGATCGCCGAGACGACGGCGAAGTAGAAGACGAAGAAATGCGCGACCAGCGGCTCGATGCCGATCTCGATCAGCCCGGGTGCGACGACCGAGGCTGCGACCGCATAGGCCGCGGTCGTCGGCATCCCCATGCCAAGGATGACCGCGATCACCATGGCGAAGAACAACGCCAAAAGCTGGCTGGTCTCGGCCAGATCGAAAAGCAAGGCCGAGAAGCGCGCACCGACTCCGGTCAGCGAGATCACCCCGACGATCAGCCCCGCACAGGCGCAGACCGTGATGATCTGGATCGACATCCGCGCGCCCTCGCCCAGCGCCTTGACGATGCGGCGCGGGCCCATCGCATGGGGGGTCAGCCAACTGACGACGGCCGCCGAGACGATGGCGAGCGTGCCCGCGCGGATGACGGAATAGCCGACGAAGATCGCACCGATCAGGATGAGGATCGGGATGAACAGATAGACCCGTTTGAGAAGCTCCAGACCCCTCGGCAGTTCCTCGGCCGCGACACCGCCAAGGCCCATGCGGCGCGCTTCGAAATCCACCATGAAATAGATCGAGGCGAAGTACAGCAGCGCCGGCACCAGCGCCGCGATCACCAGATCGGTGTAGGGAATGCCGGTGATCTCGGCCATGATGAAGGCGCCCGCCCCCATGATCGGCGGCATGATCTGCCCGCCGGTCGAGGCCGCAGCCTCGATCGCGCCGGCCGATTGCGGCCGGTAGCCGACCCGTTTCATGAGCGGAATGGTCAGCGCGCCGGTCGAGACGACATTGCCGGCCGAGGTGCCGTTGATCATGCCCATTAGCCCCGAGGCGAAGACCGAGACCTTGGCCGGCCCGCCCGCCAGATGCCCGGCCGCCGCAAAGGCGCAGTCGACGAAGTAATCCCCGACCTTCGAGCGCTGCAGGAACGCGGCGAAGACGATGAACAGGATGATGTAGGTGGAGGATACCGCCGTGGTCGGCCCAAGCACCCCGTTGTCGGTGTAGATATAGGTAAAGAACCGCCGCGCATCGTAGCCCCGATGCTCCAGGAAGCCTGGCAGCCAGGGGCCGATGAAGGAATAGGCGATGAAGACCCCGGCGATGATCACCAGCGCCAGCCCAGCGACCCGGCGTGTCAGCTCCAGGATCAGAACGACCAGCGCGAAGGCCGCAAATCCGTTGTTCGGATCGGCAAAGGGCGTGCCGGCGCGCAGACGCAGGTTCAGCGCTTCAAGACTGAGCACGATGAACCCGGTCGCCACCGCCACCGCGCCGATCAGCACCACGTCCTGCGGCGCAACCGCCATCCGCCGCGCGCCACGGCCGGCGGCCTCGGGGATCCAGCCCGCGAGGATTGCGGCGAGCGTGCCCACCGCCAGCGGCCAGCCAAAGGCCGCAGTGGCCCAGTCAGGCCCCGGCGGCTCGCTGAGCCAGAGCGCCCCAAGCGCCGCGCAGGACGTCGCGATCCCTGCAGCCCCCACAAGCGCGAGACCAAGGGCAACCCAGCTGAGCGCCGGGTCGCCTCGTTCCCCGCATCCCCGCACCGACCCGGTCCGCGCGAGCGCGGTGACGGCAAAGCCGAGGCCAAGGGTCCCCGCGACATGCAGGATGCGAAAGGTCCAGGTCTCGAGCGGGGCGATGTTGAGCACATAGAGGTGCCAGCCCGCGTAGAGCACGCAGAGGATGCCGAGCCCCCGGCCCAGCAGCCCTGTCGGCAGCGGCGCCTCGACCCCGTCACCCCCGACCTCAGGGAAAGAGACGGCATCGGGGCCGTCGGGCATGCCCCCAACGGCCTCTTTCGCGGATGCATCGCTCAAGGCTCGTCTCTCCCTGCGGCCGGGTGGGTCACGCGCGGCAGGCTATCCCGCCCGCCGCCACGGCGCATCCCGGCCGCGCCGGCCGTGGGGGCGCCTTAACCCTCAAGCCCGTCGGGGATCTCGATGCCGTTCTCCTCGAACCAGCGCACCGCGCCGGGATGCCAGGGGATGATGCTGTTCTTGTCGGCGTTCTCCGGCAGGGTCTCGACCGCGGCCTTGTGGATCTCGATCATCCGCTCGTTCTGGCCCATCACCGCGTCGACCACGGCGTAGACAAAGCTGTCGGGCAGATCGGCATGGGCCACGGCAAAGTTCCACATCGACACGCTGGCATGATCCTCACCCATCGAGGGATAAGTGCCCGCTGGGATGGTGAAGGCGGAGACTGGCTGGGTCGCGACAACCTTCTCGACCTCCTCGGGCGTCATGCCGAAAAAGGCGACATCGGCCTGCGCCTCGACCTGGCTGAAGGCCGGGAAGGGCACGCCGGCGGCCCAGGTGTAGACGTCGATCAACCCGTCCTGCAGCTGCCCGGCCAGATCTGCCGCACCGCCATGCTGGATCTCGACGTCTTTGCCGAGCTCTTCGAGGATGCGCGGCCAATAGGTGCCCGGCGTCCCGCCGGCCGGACCAACGCCCACCGTGGCGCCATCGGGGATGTCAGACAGGCTGGTGATGCCCGAGCTTTCCAGCGTCATGACGTGGAAGGCCGTCTTGTACATCGGGAAGATCGCACGGAGGTTGTCGTGCTTCAGACCCGGGGCCAGCGCGCTCTTGCCCTCGATCGCATCGCTCGCCGGGCCCATGGTGACCATGGCCATGTCGAGATCGCCGGTCTGCACCAGCGCCGCGTTCTGCACCGGCCCGCCGGTCACCTCGGCCCCGCCGGGGATGCCCAGTGCCTCCGAGACGAGGTTTGTCCAGCCCGAGCCATAGACAAAATAGGTGCCGCCCTGGCTCGCCGTGCCGACGGTGAAGCTGTCGGGCCAGCCCTCGCGATCCTCCGCAATGGCGCTGCCGGCGATGGTGGTGCCACCGGCTGCGATGATCCCGACCAGTGCGAAAGAAGCCAGACGCTGTGTCATTGTTTGCCTCCCTGGGTGTGCAAGGTGGCCGAGACGATGCTCCGTTCGTCCCGTCTGACAACAGTCTCTCGGACAAACCTTTGTTATCCTGAGGCGCGACGGGTCTCGCTCGCGCTGCCGTCAGGTGTGGTCGGGTTCTTCGGGCGGTTCGCTGGCCGGGCCCGTGTAGGTCCAGCGATAGCGGGGCGGGGTCGGCCCCTTGTTTCGCCCACCCTCTTGCATCTGCTCCCAGCCGTGGGCCATCGCGCCGACCGAGCGGGAGAGGCAGAACAGGCCGCGCGCGAGCGGGGCGGCAAAGCCGAGTTCGGCGAAGATCACCGCCGTCGCGCCATCGATGTTCATCGGCACGGGGCGCCCACCCTTGGCCGCCGCCAGCGCCGCCTCGACGGCACGGCCGATGGCGGCGAACCGCCCGCTCACGATGCCCTCGCCCGTCGCGGCATCGACCAACGCCAGCAAGCGCGGCGCGCGCGGGTCGACGGGCTTGTGAAACCGATGGCCAAAGCCGGGGACAAAGCGCCCATGCGCCGCCTGCCAGCGCGCGACCTCGGTCACGGCCCTATCGGCCCCGCCAGCGGCATCGATGGCCTGGTAGAGGCGGACCGCCTCTTCGCCGGCGCCGCCATGCACGTCATCCAGCATGTTGACCGCCGTGGCCATGGCGCCGTTCAGCCCCAGACCGCAGGTCACGCTCATCCGCGCCGCCGCGATCGAGGGTGCCTGCGGCCCATGATCCACCGCCGCCACCAGCGCGGCCTCCAGCAGCCGCGCCTCGGCAGGCGCAGGCAGCGTGCCGCGGGTCATCAGCCAGACCATCTCGGGGAAACTCACCTTCCCGATAAGGTCCTGCACCGGGTGGCCGCGAAAGGCGATGCGCCCAGGTTCCATCTCAATGATCGCCGTCTGCCACCAGTCGGCGACGTCATTGCCGCCATCCGGATTGCTCACAGCACACCCTCGGCCTTGAGGTCGGCGATCTCCTCGGGCGCGAGCCCCATCTCGCCCCAGACCTCGTCATTGTGCTGGCCAAGCTCGGGCGGCGGGGCCTCGACACGCGGCGCCACGCCGTCGATCTTCACACCGGTGCGCACAACCGTGACGTCACGGCCGACACCCGGCACATCGGGGAAGGTCGCGAGCAGGCCGCGATCCGCGATCTGCGGCTCGGCCATGATCTCGGGCACGCTCATCACCGGGCCGGCCGGGATGCCGATACCGTTCAGTTCGTCCACCCAGTCGCGCCCCGGCCGGGTGACCAGCACCGCCTCCAGCGCCGCGCGGAGGGGGTGGCGATGGCGCTTGCGATCATCCCGGGTGGCATAGCGCGGATCGTCCAGCAGATGCTCGCAGCCGAGATGGGCGACCAGCGCGCGCCATTGTTCATCCTTGTTGGCGGCGATGTTGATCATCCCGTCGGCCACCCGAAACCCGCCGGAGGGGGCGGCGGCGTTGTTCTCATTGCCCATGCGCGAGGGCGACACGCCGGCCATCAGGTGGTTCGAGACCGCCCAGCCCATGGTGACGATCATCGATTCCAGCATCGAGACGTCGATCATCGCCCCGCGCGGCCGGGCATTCAGCGCGGCCGAGATGGCCATCGCCGCGGTCAGCCCGGCGACGGTGTCGGCCACGGGATAGCCGACCCGCAGCGGCGGGCGGTCGGGCTCTCCGGTCATCTGCATAACGCCCGAGGCGCCCTGGATGATCTGGTCATAGGCCGGCCGGGCGATCCACGGCCCGTCCTGCCCAAAGCCCGAGATCGCGGCGTAGATCAGGCGCGGGTTCTCGGCCTTCAGCGCCGGATAATCGACGCCGAGCCGCGCCATAACGCCTGGCCGGAAATTCTCGACAAGCACGTCATAGGCGCGCACCAGCCGCTTCAGCAGACCCACGCCGCGCGGGTCCTTGAGGTTCAGTGTGACCGAGCGCTTACCCGCGTTCTGGGCCAGGAAGCTGACACCCATATTCGCCCGGTTCAGCCCCGCATCGGCGCCCAGGTTGCGGGCGAGATCGCCGCGCCCGGCCGCCTCGACTTTCAGCACCTCGGCGCCCAGATGCACCAGTTGGTGGCAGCAGAACGGGCCCGCCAGCACGTTGGTGAGGTCCAGCACCCTGACCCCCGCCAGCGGCCGGGTCGTGTCGGGCTGCGCGCCGGCCTCAGTCACCCGAGGCGACACCTTCTGCCCGGAGACGCGCCCGGCGCGCGCGGTAGCTCGGCAGCATCACGAGCGCCAGCGCTACGATCAGCAGGCCAAGCGTCATCGGCCGCTCCCAGACGAAGCCGATACCATCGTACAGCTGCATGGCGCGGGCGAAGTTGTTCTCCAGCATCGGGCCGAGGATGAAGCCGATCAGCAGCGGCGCGAGCGGGTAATCGGCAAAACGCAGCGCCGTCGCCGCGATGCCGAAACCGACCAGGATCAACAGTTCGGTCGCGTTGTTCTGCCCGATATAGGCGCCCATCAGCGTGAAGAAGAGGATGAAGGGGATCAGAAAGGTCCGCGGCACCGCCAGCACCTTAGCGATGTAGGGGATCAGCGGCAGGTTGAGGATCAACAGCACCACATTGCCGAGATACATCGATATGATGACAGCCCAGAAGATGTCGGGCTCGTCCACCATCAGCCGCGGCCCGGGCGAGACGTTGAGCGCGATGAGCGCACCGAGCAGGATCGCCGTCGTCCCCGATCCCGGGATCCCGAGCGTCAGCAGCGGCACGAACGATCCCGTACAGGCGGCGTTGTTGGCGCTCTCGGGCGCGGCCAGGCCCTTCAGCGAGCCGTTGCCGAATTCCTTCTGCTCTTCCTTGGTGGCAAGGTTCCGCTCCACCGCATAGCCGAGGAACGAGGCGATGGTCGCGCCCGCCCCCGGCATGACGCCGATCAGGAAGCCCTGCACCGATTGGCGCCCGATCACCGGCGCGATCTGGCGCGCCTCGGCACGGGTGATGCGCAGATCCTTGATCTGGCCGTCGCTGTCGCCGGTCTTGGAGCGGTTGGGGTCGAGCACGAGGTAGATCGCCTCGGGCAGTGCGAACATCGCCATGGCGAGCGTGATGAAGCCAAAGCCCGACTGCAGATCCATGATCCCGCCGGTAAAGCGCGGCAGGTTGAACAGCACCCCCTCGCCCACCGTCGCCATGATGAGGCCGAGGATCGTCATCAGAAGCGCCTTCAGCACCTGCCCCGATCCGGCGAATGCCGCGATGGCCGACAGGCCCAACACCATCAGCGCGAAGTACTCGGCCGAGTGGAACAGGAGCGCGACCGAGGCGAGCGCCGGCGCGAAGATCAACAGCAGCACCGCACCGAGCGTGCCCCCGGCAAAGGACGAGATCGCCGCCACCGTCAACGCCTTGCCCGCCTTGCCCTGCCGGGTCAGCGGATAGCCGTCGAAACTGGTCGCGACCGTCGAGGCGACGCCGGGCGCATTGATCAGGATCGACGAGGTCGAGCCGCCGAAGATCGCGCCATAATACACGCCGGCCAGCAGGATCAGCGCGGCCGAGGGATCGCCGATGGTGATCGCGACCGGGATCATGATCGCGATGATCGACATGGGTCCGAGGCCCGGCAGCATGCCGATGAAGGTGCCGATCAGGCAGCCGCCCACCACCATGGCGAGGTTTTTGATCGAAAACGCCGTGCCGAGGCCGATCAGCAATCCTTCAAGCATCGCGCATCCTCACAGAAAACTCGGCAGGGGCCGCAGCACGATGCCAAGCACCGCGTCGACCAACCACCAGATCGACCCGGCGGCGACCGCCGCGACCACCAGCGTCAGCACGATCCGCCGTTCCCCCAGCACAAGGCTGCCGCCCGCGAGAAACAGCACGGTCGAGGCGATGAAGCCGAGCGGACGAAGCAGCAGCGCATAGGCCACCATCATGGCGATCAGCACCAGCGCCTGGACCAGCTTGTACTCGGTCAGACGGCGGTAGTTGATGTCACCGGCCTTCGGCTCGCTCTCCTTCTCCAGCCCCAGCAGGATGGCGAGCGACAGGGCGACCGCGATCACCGACAGGATCTTGGGAAAGCTCGACGGCCAGACGGGGTTGCGCTGCATGATCGGCGGCAGCAGCCCGTCCATCGCGAACCAGGCGGTGTAGCCGTAGACGGCCGCGATCAGCAGGATACCGAGCGCCAGCCAACGGTCGAGGGCCATGATGGGGGCCTCCTAAGTCCGGGATAGGCCGCCGAGCGGTGGGGCGCGACCCGGCAACCGGAACGGTGAGCCGTTGGTGGGCTTGAACCCCACCCTTACGCGCGCCATCGGAGCGACACGGGTTATGGTGGGGTCAAACCCCACCCTACGGCGCGGAGGATCGACACGTAGGATGGGGTTTGACCCCACCGCACGCCCACGGCACGGGGCATCGGATCCGCACCGCGTAGGGTGGGGTTCTACCCCACCAACGGCCCCACCACGCAGCAACAGGATCAGAGGAAGCCGAGCTTCTTCATCAAGTCGCCGATCTGCTTTTCCTGGTCCTCGAGGAACGTCGCGAACTCGTCGCCCGGGTTGTAGATATTGACCCAGCCGTTGCGGGCGCGCACGGCCTCCCACTCGGGCGTGTCGTACATCTTGCCCAGCATCTCGATGTAGGCCGCGCGCTTGTCGTCGGGCAGGCCCGGGGCCGCAAAGAACCCGCGCCAGTTGACGAAGGTCGCGTCGATGCCCTGCTCCTTCATCGTCGGCGCATCGAAGGCCCCGACCCGCTCGGGCGCGGTCACGCCCAGGATCTTGACCTCGCCCGCCTTGGCCAGTTCGACCGCCTCGGAAAACCCGGTCGAGAGCGCCTTGATCTCGCCCGAGAGCAGCGCGGCCATCGCCTTGCCGCCCGCGTCATAGGCCAGATACTTGACCGCGATGGGGTCCTCGCCCGCAGCCTCCATCACCAGCGCGGCCACCAGATGGTCCATGCCGCCGGGAACCGATCCGCCGCCGATGGCGGTGTCGTTCGGATCGGCCTGGAAGGCGCCAAGCAGATCACCCATCGAATTCAGCGGGCTATCGCTATCGACCACGATCGCCGCGTAGTCGCCGATGGTGCCGGCCACCAGCGTCAGATCGCGGAAGCTCTGCGGAAAGACGCCTGTCAGCGAGCGGATGACGATGGGCGTCGAGTTCACCATCAGCGTGTTGTGGCTGCTGTCGGCGTTCTCGATCAGAAAGCCGATGGCCTTGCCGCCGCCGCCGCCCGACATGTTCTCGAAGGACGCCGTGCCGACGATCCCGGCGCCGGTCAGCGCCTCGCCCGTGCCGCGCGCCGTGCCGTCCCAGCCGCCGCCGGCGCCGCCGGGGATCAGGAAATGCACCTCGTCGACCACCTGGTCGGCAGCCTTTGCAGCGCCGGCGCCAAAGCCGAGGCCAAGTCCTGCCGTCGCCATGATCGCTGCCAGCGCCGAACGCCGCGCAAGAGTGAAAGCCGTCATCAGGATCCTCCCGTCTCAGCCCCGGGGATCGGGGCATCGTTGTCTTCCGCTCTCCGTCACGTCCGTTTGGGCGCAGATTTCGGGAACGGTTTTCGGCATGCAGACTTACCGATGATTCCAGCGCCGTCGAGCCGTCATCTGTCCGAAACGATCCCGATCCCGCGAGAAACTGCCGGTTTGTCTGTAAAGCCAGCGCCCTGAGGGCGGCTCGCTGGCGCGTAAAGCCACCTGACGCAGAGCGCTCTGGGCGGCGTCTGGGCGCCCTTGGGGTGAGAGCGTTGAATGCGTGGCACCTTCGCGCCTGGCGGGAAACCCACCGTCAACCATTCAGCGCCTATCCCAAAGGCTGGCGTGGTGGAGCGTCGCGTCTCTGCCGGCATCGCCCGCGGAGCCTGCAGCAGCATGGGGACCATGCGGCAACCCAACGCGTCGAGCGGACCAGAAGGACGTCGCGATGAATGCAGGACGCGCAGGAGAAGCCCTGCCCCGAAGAGCCGGTGACGATCCTTCCGCATGCGGTGATGCTGAAGCGATACCCCATGGCGGCGATGTCCTCGCCCTCGATCTTGCGATCGTCGGGCGGGCCTGCCGGTTGCCGGATGCGCCAGATGTGGCGCGCTTCTGGCGCCTGCTGCGTTCGGGGCGATCGGCCATCGGGACCGTACCGCAGGATCGCTGGGCATCGGGCAAGTTCTCGCATCAGGCGGGCGCCGAGCAGGCAGAGACCGGCGCGACGCCGGCAGGACACAGCTATACCCAGGCGGCGGGCATCCTCGACGATCTCTGGGATTTCGACGCTGCCCGTTTCGGCATCGCCCCGCGCGAGGCCAGCCAGATGGACCCGCAGCAACGCATCGCGCTTGAGCTGGCCGACACGGCGCTGGCCGAGGCCGGGCTTTCCCGCGCCGGCCAGCGCGAGGGTCTGCAGATGGGTGTCTGGGTCGGCGCCTCGGCGATGGACCACGCGCAGCGCTTCGCCGGCGATATCGAAGCGATCGACAGCCCCTTCATGACCGGCAACACGCTGTCGATCATCGCCAACCGGATCGCCCATGCCTTCGATGCGCGCGGGCCGAGCCTGACGGTCGATACCGCCTGTGCCTCGGGCCTGACCGCGTTGCATATGGCGGCAGCGGCGCTGGATCGGGGCGCGGTGGACGTGGCGGTGGTCGTCGCCGTCAACGCGCTGCTGCAGCCGTGGAACTTTGTCGGCTTCTCGCGTGCGCGGATGCTGTCACCGACCGGGCGATGCCGGCCCTTCGCCGCGGGTGCGGACGGTTATGTTCGGGCCGAGGGCGGCGTCGCCTTCGTGTTGATACGCCGCGAGGAGGCCGAGGCAGCGCAACGCCCGGTGCACGGCCGGATCAGGGGGAGCGGTATCGGCACCGATGGCTGGACGCCGGGGCTGACGCGACCCTCTGCCGATGCACAGGCGGCACTGATCGCAGCGGTGCACGGGAAAGCGGCGCAAAGTGGCGGCCCCGTCCCCTCGGATCTCGCCTTCGTCGAGGCGCATGGCACCGGCACACCGACCGGTGATCCGATCGAGGTCGAGGCGCTGTCCCGGGCGCTGGGTGCCGCGCGCGCCGCCGCAGGTCTTGGCCCGCTGCCCGTCGGCTCGGCCAAGTCCAATATCGGCCATCTCGAACCAGCCGCCGGACTGGTCGGTCTGCTGAAAGCGACGCTTGCGCTCGAGGAGCGCTGGCTGCCGCCGACGCTCGGCGCCGGCCGGCTCATGGGCGCGCTGACGGAGGTGGCGGGGATCGAGGTGGCGCGCAGGGGCCAGACGGTGACAGGCACTACGCCCACCGCCGCCGTCTCCGCCTTCGGCTTCGGCGGCGCCAATGCCCATGTTCTCATCCAGGCGTCGACGGCAAGCTCACGCAGAACGGCGCCACCGCACTCAACCCCCACGGCGTCACGCCGGGAGACGCTGCCAGCAGACGATGGCGATAAAGCCGGAACGGGGGCGCCAAGGGCTTTGCCGCCACTTTTGCTGAGCGCCCGCGACACCGCCGGCTTGGCGCAGCTTGTCGATGACTGGCGGCGATACCTCCGGGTTCTGCCGCCCGATCAGCTGGCGCCGACACTCCGGGCACACGGGCACCGCGCGGCGCGGCATGCCACCCGCGCGGTGCTTGAGGTCACGGGCACCGCAACACCAAAACGCCCACCCAACGGCGGACAGGGTCGCGCACAGGATCGCGCACAGGGCCACACACGGGACCCCGCATTAGACCCCGCACCCGGCCGCGCGCTAGGCCGTGCCCTCGATGCCCTGTCGGCCGCGCTGGCAGAGCAAGGCGATGCACCGACCGAAGGGCGCCGATCCGGGCGGCACTGGCGCTGGCGGCTCGGCGGCGGCACGGGGCCCGCGCTCTCGGGCGGAGAGCCGGCCGGTGGGCCGCGGAAGATCGCGTTCGTGTTTGCCGGCAATGGCGGGCAGTGGGCGGGCATGGGACGGACCCTGATCGCCGAGGACAGTGCCGCACGCGCCGCTGCCGAGGCTACCGACAGAGCCTTTGTCTCGGCCGGGATCGCCTCGCCTCTCGCCCTGATCATGCAGGCTGACGACGCCGCGCTGGAGGACAGTGTCGCAGCGCAGGCGACGGTTTTCCTGCTGCAGGTCGCCCAGGTCGAGGCGCTCCGCGCTGCCGGTCTCGCCCCAGACATCGTGGCCGGTCATTCGCTCGGCGAAGTGGCTGCGGCCTGGTGCTCGGGACGGCTGACACTCGCGGCGGCAGCGCGCTTGGTGGTCGGGCGCGCGCGCGCGGTGGCGCCTCTGCGCGGTCTCGGCGGCATGGCAACCCTCGCCACGGATCAGGCCACCGCGCATGGCCTGCTGGAGAGGACACGACAGGCTATGGCCGAGGCGGGCGAGCTGGCACCCCTCCTCGACATCGCCGCGGTCAATGCACCGCGCGCGACGACAGTTTCGGGATCGGAAGAGGCTTTGGCGGCCCTATTGCGCCTCGCCAGGCGGGCACGGGTCGCGATGCTGCGACTGCAGGTCCCGTATCCCTATCACGGCGCAGCGCTGGATCAGGTCGCAGACGCGCTGAGGGCGGCGGGCATGGGCCTCGAGGGTGGAGATCGCCGCTTGCCGATGGTCTCGGGCATCGACGGCCAGCCACTGCCCGAAGGGCCGCCCGATGCCGACTACTGGTGGCGGAACGCCCGACACCCCGTCGGCTTCGAGCGGGCCGTACAGGCACTGCACGACGCCGGCGCCCGGGTCCATGTCGAAATCGGGCCGCGCCCGCTCCTCGCCCGCCACATCGGCGCGATCCTCGCCGCGTCGAACGCCGATAAATCGGCAACGGGCTCCACCATCCTAGGCCTCGCGCGGGGTCCGGGACAGCCTGATGTCACGCCCTCTTCTCTTGCCCTAGACGCACTCATCGCCGGAGCGGCCTCCGATGACCGGGCGTTGTTCGGCGCGGTCGAGGCCGCGCGCCCTGGCCCGGTCGCCGCGCCGGCGCGACAGAGCTATCGCCAAGGGGTCACACCCGGTGGCAGCGATCTTTTCGGCCTGGACGAGACCGGAAGGCGCGGAGTTTCGGGCGATGGCACAGCCGATCGTGCCGGCGGCGTCACGGCCGCGACCCGGTCCCGCGGGGCCCACCCCCGCCTCGGCTTCCGTGACCGCGGACAGACTGGCCCTTGGCTGGCACGGCTCGACGCCGGCGCCGGGCATTGGCTGGGCGACCATCGTCTGAATGGCACACCGGTCATGCCGGCGATGGGCTGGGCAGAGATCGCACTCGCGGCGGCCCGGCGCCTGCTGCCCGATGGCCCGGTCGAGGTGCAAGAGCTTTTGCCTGCGGGGCTGGTGAGCCTCGCGACAGCGCGGCGCCTCAGAACGACGGCCACACCCGATGGCGCCCGGGTCACGATCGAGCATTCAGCCGAGGCGCAAGGGACGACGCCGACGGGCAATGCCACTTGGCGCCTCGCGGCTCAGGCGCGCCTCAGCCGTGGCGCCGCGACCCCACCATGGCCGACGCTCGGTCAATCCGGCGGTCTCCGTGCAGGCGACAGAGGCGCGCCGCAACAACCCATCGACGGCACGCTCTACGACCATCTCACCCGCGCCGGTCTCGACTATGGTGCAGCGTTCCGACGGACGGGCCCGGTGCAAGACTATACCACTGCGCCGCAATCTGAGGGTGGTGCTCATCATCGCTACGGTGTCGATCAAGACACACCGGATGACACTGACCCGGATCTCCTTCACCCGACGGTGCTGGACGCCGCACTTCACGGGCTTGCCCGCCTCATCGCAGCACCGCAGGAGTCATCTCGAGACTGCGGCAGTCACGGGCTCAACCAGGATGCCTGCCACGATGCCTGGCTGCCCACACGCATCGGTCGGCTCTGGCTGGCTGATCCCGAAGTCTTCACCCCCCGCATCGGTCTGACGGTCGAGGCCATCCTGATCCGCCGCGGCGCGGAAAGCGCGATCGCCTCGCTGGCGATCTCTCGACAAGACGGCCAGATCCTAGCCGTCATCGACCAGCTGGTGCTCGAACGCCTGGCGCAGAGGATGCCGGAAAGCACGGCGCCAAGCGCGGAATGGATCAGCGTGCTGGAACCCGTGACGCCTGCGGAGGGCCCCGATGGGTCGGCCAGCGACACTGTCGCCGATACCGCCGTGGCACTCCTGCAGCGAGAGGGCGCATGGCGGCGGGACGTCGCCGCCGTGGCAAGCGACCAAGGCACCGCTCAGAACAAGCTTCAGCCAGCCTCGGTGCTCCTGCTCGATGAAATCGGCCATGCCGCCGCTCAGGAGGAGGACGGCGTTACCACCGGCGGTGCCACGGCGCAGACAGCTGCAACCGAGCCTCTGGGGGAAACAATCCCAGCGCTGATCGCCGTAGCGCCGGACACCGCCGCCGATCTCATTGGCGCGCTCAAACACCGTGATGGCCTCGACACGTCAGGGCCTGCGGCGGCGATGCCGGATCTGCGCGACCGCGCAACCAACGCCCTCCTCGACGCCTTTCTCGGCGCGCTCCAGCAGAGCTTAAACGCCAAGGCGTTGACGACCCTAGACTGCCGCGCGCCGATTGCGCGCGCGGCGTCGCCATTGCCCGGAGATCCGACCCTTACCGGCCCCGATCCGCAACCCGCGCGCCATTCACCCGAGGGCGCCCGCGCCGACATCATCGTCGCAGCCGATGCCTACGCCCTCGACGATCCACGCCTCGCGCCCGGGGGTCTTGTGATTGTTGCCTCGGCCAGACCTGCGTCTTCGCAGATCGATGGAGGAGGGCCGACACCCCTGTCGTCGCGGCGCGTGGGGACAGATTTTGGCGACGTGACGCTAACGCTCTACCGCGCAGCGGCGCAAACGCCCGAGGTTCAGGCACTGCCTAACCCGATCACCTGGCGCTCAGGGCGTGGCAGGCGCGAGCTTTCTCCGCTGGCCGCGGCGCTGGAACACGCGCTCTCCGCCCGACGAGCGGCCGCCGCGCCGCAAGGAAAGCACGGCGCTTCGCAGTCCGATGCCACGATCACCCGCGCTTCCCTTAGCGCTATGCCGTCACCCGGAGAGACGGTGGTTGTCGCTCCGCCAGAAGCACCGCCAGAAGCACCGCTCGCCGGCCATGACAGCGATCCTGCCGACACAACCCACGCAGAGAAGAGCGTCGCCGCACGGATCGCCTTAGCCCGCCGCATCGCTAAAACGCCGATGTCAGAGCGACCGCGCGCGATCGTCTTTTTGTCGCGCGGTGCCCTCGGCCCTGCGGTACCCGGGGAAGGCTGGCGGGCCGCGGATGCGGCGCTGCCCGGACTGGTGCGAACGCTGATCAACGAACTCGCGCCAGTCGAGATCCGCTTGGTCGACCTCGACCCCGCTCTCGATAATGCGCAGTCCGCCGCAGCACTTGCCGAGATCGTGACGACCCCGCCACGGGCGCGCATCCTGCATGTCGGGCCTGATGGGGTGCGGTCACTTCTGATCACCCGGCGCACCACACGTGGGGACGCGGGCGGGAAGCGTCTCATCCGGCGCGGCGGTGACGCGGTCTGGCAGACCGAGGCCCATGATGGCGCCAGTGCGGCCGGGCCCGCCACCTCGCTGGCAACGCCCCCACAGCCCGCGCCCGGAACCTCGCCCTCGACGGATCGCCCATCGGGCCCGGCGATCCTTGCGCGGGCGCATGATGCAGCGGCCCGGTCGCTAACCCCCGGAAAGGTTCGGATCGCCGTCGCGGCCACGGGTGCCAACTATCGCGATGCCCTCTGGCGGGGTGGTCATCTCCCGGCCGAGGCGATGGAGGCCGGGTTCTGCGGCGCAACGCTCGGCATGGAATGCGCCGGGCGGATCGTGGCGAGCGGGCCTGGCTGCGCGCTTCCCGTGGGTGCTGCCGTGGTCGCGCTAGCCCCCGCCGCGATGGCCGATCTGGTCGAAACCGATGCCCGCCTCGCGGTCCCGCTGCCTGCGGATGGTCGCGCTTTCTGGCCTGGCGGCGCACTCTACCAAGGCGCCGACGGCAAACCCCTGCGGCAGGCGGAGGCCGATCCGGCGGCAACCCTTCGCGTCTTCGCGGCCGCTGCGGCGTTGCCGGTCGCCTATCTCACCGCCTGGCATGGCTTGTCGCGTCTCGCCTGCTTGGGCGCAGGGGAGACGGTTTTCGTACAGGGGGGTGCGGGTGGCGTGGGGCTCGCGGCGATCGCAGTGGCCCGCCATCTGGGCGCAAGGGTGATCGCCGGTGCCGGCACCCCAGCGCGCCGCCGCCTGGTCCGCGCGCTGGGGGCCGAAGCAACCGTCGACAGCCGGGATCCCGCGCTCGCAGATGCCGTCCGCCACGCGGCAGGCAGCCGCGTCGATGTGGTGCTGAACGCCGCCGCTGGCGCCGGTCTTAAAGGAGCGCTGGACTGCCTGGCACCGTTCGGCCGGCTCATCGAACTCGGCAAGCGCGATCTCTATGGTGACGCCGACATGGCGCTGCGCCCCTTTGCCGACAGCCTGTCGTTCCATGCCTTCGATGCCGATCGGTGGCTTGGGGCGCGGCCGGCGGAGGCGGGCAAAAGCCTCGCTGCGATCATCGACCTGATCGCCAAGGGCGCGCTGCCAATGCTCCCTTTCACGGCCCTTGGGGCCTGCGGCGCCAATGCTGCGCTCGCGCTGATGCGACGCTCAGGCCATGTGGGAAAGATCGTCATCCACCCACCGCTGGCGGCCATCGCCGCGCAACCGAAGGCACCGCTTGGGCAGCCCCTGGCCAAAAGCGCCCCGTTAACCAAAGGTCAGGAAGAACAGGTCCTAGTCCAGCCGGGGCGACCATGGCTTATCGTCGGATCGGGTGCGATCGGGATCGCCATGGCCGAGTGTCTCGCACGCTCCGGGACAGATCACATCATCCTGCTCAGCCGGCGAGGTCCCGACCGACGCCATGTCGAGGCGCTCGCCGCGACGGGCGTGCAGGTTCAGGCCATGGCGGCCGATGCGACGGCACCCGGCGTGATCGAAGAGATCGCGGCCGCGGCAAAGGCGCGGGGTGCGCCGCTTGCCGGGGCGGTCCACGCCGCCATGGTGCTGGAGGATGCGGCGCTCGCCCAGCAGACCGCGCCACGGGTGGCACGCGTACTTGCGGCCAAGCTCACCGTGGCGCAGGCGCTCGACACCGCGCTTGGCCCCGACGGCGCGCTGGTGCTCATGGGCTCGATTTCCGCGCATATCGGCACGCCGGGACAAGTTGCCTACGCGGCGGCGAACGGCGCGCTTGAGCGGTTGGCATCGCTTCGCCAAGCCGCCGGCCGGCCCAGCATCGCCCTCGTCTCAGGGCCGGTTCTCGATGCCGGGCACCTGGCCGCGAGGCCCGAGCGCGCCGCCCGGGTCGCCCGCGATCTCACCCGGACGACAGGCGGTGCTGCCACGACACTGGCCGCCCTGACCGCGCGTTTCTCAGACTGGCTCGCGGCGCCGGACCGGACGGCCGAGGACGCGATCACCACTGTCTTCGGTCCCGGAACGGGGGCCCGGCGCGGCACCCTGCCGCTGTTCGAAGACCCGGCCTTTGACCTTGTCACCCTGACCGATGCCCCCTGGTCGGGCAAGGCGCCGGATGGCGGAACCGCGACAGACGAAGACGGCCGGCTGGATTGGCGCGCCTGCGCCGTCATGCCGGTCCAGGCGCGCCAGCGCATGCTGGTCGCAGCGCTTGGCCACTGCGCCGCCGCCGTGCTGGGCGCAGCACCCGACGGCATCGACGCCGACAGACCCCTCGCCGCACTCGGGTTCGACAGCCTCATGGCAGTGGAGCTCGGTTTATCGATCGAGCGCCGCTTCGGGGTCTCGCTGGAGACAGGCACCCTCGCAGAGGGGCTAAGCCTCAACGATCTCGCCACAAGACTGACCGCTGCGGCCGAGCGCGCAGGCCTCTTGCCGACCCAATGCCCGCGCGACGACGCGGATCGGCCGTCTCCTCGCATCGACGCCGGGGGATCGCCGGTCAAGGAGACCGGGCCACCACCTGACACGCTCGCCGTCGAAGAAGACAAGGCAGCAGGCGGCGCGAAGCGACCCCGCGGGCTGACAGCGCAGAACCATCCCGCGGCCACGACCGGACAGCGGCCGAAACGACCCGCAGGTGAGCCCACCCTTACCCCAGACAGAGCCGGCACCAACGGCTCCCGCATGGCAGAGGGCCTCGCCGCCCGCCATGTCGCCGATCTCGCGCCGGCCGTGCGTCGACGTTTGCTCCGCCACATCGAAGAGGGGGCACCACGTGGCGACTGATCATGGGATGAACGGCACGGCGCGTCTGAACGGCCGCTGGCAGCGAAGCAAGGATGCGCCGTCCGGGGATCACCACCCGGCATCCGCGGCGACGGAACAGCCGGCCGCGCTCATCGCACGACTACGCGCAAGAAAGAGCGCCCACGACGCCGAGATCGACAATACCCGCGCGTCGCCAGGGGGCAGTTCCACGGCACTTTCGCAAACCACGCTCGACGCGCCTGTACCGCAACGTCCCGAGGTTGGTGCACTGCCCGCCGCGCGGGCGCTGCAGCTGCAGCGGGCGGCCCTTGCGGCATGCGGGCTGGAGAACCCGTTCTTTCGCCGTCACGAGGGACCACCAGCGGCGACCGGTATCATCGACGGCACCGAACGGCTGAGCTTCACGAGTTACGACTACCTCGGCTTGAACGCCCACCCCGCCGCGCGTGCCGCTGCCGCCGCCGCCGCCGAGCGGGACGGCATCTCGGCCGGGGCAAGCCGTCTCGTTGGCGGTGAGCGCGCCGTGCAACGCGCCTTGGAGGGACGTCTCGCCAGCCTCTACGATGCCGAGGACGCCGTGGCGATGGTCTCGGGCCATGCCACCAATGTCACCGCGATCGGCACCCTGATGGGGCCCGGCGACCTGATCCTGATGGACGCGCTCGCCCATAACTCGGTGCATGAAGGTGCCCGCCTCAGCGGGGCGTCGCGGCGACTGTTCCCCCATAATGACCTGGCCAGGCTCGAAGGGCTGCTGGAGGCGGAACGCCCGCGCCACAAGCAGGCGCTGATCGCGGTCGAGGGGCTTTACTCGATGGATGGCGACAGCCCGGATCTAGCCAGCCTGATCGCCATCGCGCGCCGGCATGGCGCTTGGTTGATGGTTGACGAGGCGCACAGCCTTGGCGTGCTCGGGGCCACCGGGCGTGGGCTGGCCGAGGCGCAGGGCATCGACCCGGGCGAGGTCGATCTCTGGATGGGCACACTGTCAAAGACGCTTGGCGCCTCGGGTGGCTACCTCGCCGGCAGCGCGGCGCTCATCGACCTCATGCGTCACACCGCGCCGGGCTTCGTGTTCTCGGTCGGTCTATCGCCGCCCATCGCCGCGGCGGCTGCCAGTGCGGTCGACCTGATGCTGGCGGAGCCCTGGCGCGTCGAGCGGCTGCAGGCAACAGGCGCGCGCTTCGTCGCGCGGGCAAGCGCGACAGGTCTCGATACCGGACCGGCCACGGGCCACGCAGTGATCCCGGTGATGCTGGGCAGTTCGCTGAAAGCCGTGGCCCTCTCGCAGCGGCTGTTCGAGGCCGGGATCGACGCGGCGCCCATCGTGCACCCGGCGGTGCCGGAGAATGCCGCGCGCCTGCGCTTCTTCATCACCGCGCGCCATGCGCCCGAGGAGATCGACCATGCCGTCGACACAACCGCCCGCCTGGTCGAGGGGCTGGACGACTGGGTAAGCTCCCGCCTCGGCGCGGCGTAACCCTCAGGCGGCCGCGTCGTCCCGAGACCGCTGAGCTTGATCCGGTGCAGTGGCGTCCGGCGCGGTCTCGAGGGCGATGCGGGCTGCGAACGGCGCCAGCAAACGGTCGCCAAGCCACGGCGGCAGGCGGGCCCCGATCAGTGCGGCCATGGCCAGCCCGCGGGGCAACCGCACCAGCCTGCGACGGGCGCCCACCGCATGATGGATGCGCTGCGCCGCCAGCGACGCCGACATCTCACCGGGACGGTGGCCGAGATGTCGGGCACTCATCGGTGTCGTGATGAAGCCGGGTTCGACCACCGTTACGCTCACCCCGCCCGCGGCCAGCCGCGGCCTGAGCGCCGCGCCCCAGGCCGCGAGCCCCGCCTTGGCTGCCGAGTAACCGGCAAGATCCGGGATCGGGCGGAGCCCGGCCAGCGATCCGATCAGCACCACGCGCCCCGATCCGCGAGCCAGCATTGCCGGCAGCAAGGGCTCCACCGTGTTGGCCGCACCGATCAGATTGGTCTCGACCAACCGGGCGAGCGTTCCCGGCGGCTCTAGACTGACACCGCCGACGCTACCGTTGGGCGGCGTGCCGGCGCTGATCCCGGCATTGGCGATGACCGTCCCGACCGGGTGCCGGGCGTCGAAATCCGCGAGACAGCGAGCCATCCCCGCGCGGTCGCGCGTGTCGATCCGCGCCGTCTCGACCATCGCCCCTCGGAACTGCGCCGCCTCGGCCACGGCGGCGAGACGCGCGGCATCGCGGCCCAGCAACAGCATCGTAACCTCGTGCGTTGCAAACTGTTCCGCGAGGGCACGGCCAAGGCCGCCGGATGCCCCGGTCAGGACGAGGGAGCCGTCCCATCGAGCCGTCATCACCACTCTCCCCGACCGCGCTCGGCACAATGCCCCCTGCAAGACTGCAGGGCGCGGCGACAGCATCGCGCGTGATGGTTAATGCTTCGGTGACGACCGGCCAGCCAGCACCGCCCGCGATCGCCGGGCCCGCGCCACTCGGGCCGCCGACGCGACACGTGCTGATGCTGCAGGGGCCAGCCTCGGCGCTATGGCGCGAGACGCGCGACATGCTGGTCTCGCGCGGCCACCGCGTCACCCATGTGGCCCTGGCACTCGGCGACCGGCTGTTCTGGCGCCGACCCGGGCGCATCGATTACCGCGGCAGCCTGGCGGACTGGCCCGGCTGGATCGCGGAGCTCATCCGGCGCGAGGGGGTCTCGGATCTGCTCTACTTCGCCGACTGCCTGCCCTATCACCGCCATGCGGCTGAGGCGGCACTCGCGCTCGGCCGCCGCGCCTGGGCGATCGAGAACGGCTATCTCCGCCCCGACTGGCTGACGATGGAGCCGGTCGGCATGGGGCGCCGCTCCCGCTTCACGCGGCGGCCCGACCGCCTTCGCGCGCTGGCCGGGGGGGCGCGGCCGGTCAACCTCACGCCGCGTTTCACCGTGCCCTTCGCCACCGAGGCGCGCTGCGAGATGGCGTTCAATCTCGCCCATGCGCTGTCGGGCCCGCTATATCCGGGTTGGCAAAGCGACCGGACGGTGCCGGCTTGGCGGGAATACACGGGCTGGCTGCCCTATCTCGCGCGGCTTGGCCGGGCGCGGGCGAGGGCCGCGGCGGTCGAGGCCGCCTGCGCGGCTGGTTCGCTGCCACATGTCGTGCTCGCCATGCAGATGGAAACGGACTACCAGCTCCGCGTGTCGTCGGACTATCCCGGCCAGGCGGCAGTGCTACAGGAAGTGCTGACATCCTTCGCAGCGCATGCACCGCCTCACATGCGCCTGGTGATCAAGCTCCATCCCTTCGACAACGGGCTGATCGACTGGGATGACACGGTGGCGCGCATCGCCTGGCCGCTCGGCATCGATGACCGGGTGATGGTGATCCGCGGCGGGCGGCTTGACCGGCTGCTGGACAAGGCGCATGGCCTGATCACGGTCAATTCCACCACAGCGATCCATGCACTCCGCCTCGGCCGGCCGGTCATTGCCCTCGGCGATGCGGTCTATGATGTGCCGGGCCTGACGCACCAGGCGGGCCTCCGGCGGTTCTGGACCGACGCCGAGACCCCGGATGCCCAGATGGTCGCGGCCTGGGTCCGGGCCGTGGCGGCGGAAATCCAGATCCGCGGCCATCAGATGCATCCGGTCGGCCGCAAGGTGGCGGCAACCGCGATTGCCGAGCGGCTAGAGCAGGCAGAGCGGTACTGGCGGCTGTGGCGCGACGGCGATGGCGTCGAGATCGATCATCCGGCTCATTTGCGCGAAACCGCCGACGATACGCCGCTTCAAGCGCGCGCCGGCTAGGCCCACCGGCCGCAGAGGTTGGCCAGGCTCCGTCCGGCGCCCAGCATCCACCACCACGCAGGGCGCCCACCGGCCCGCCGCCACCAGCCGACGCCAGTGGACTTTCCGTCACTAACCGCCGATGCTGCGCTGCGGTAGGATCGCACTCGGCCGCCACCACGGCGGGCCCGGGGGCGTTGAAATGGCGATTCCCTCATGACGATCAGACATCTGGAACAGATGATGGCACCGCGGGCGATCGCTATCATCGGCGCGACCGAGCGTGACGGCGCCCTTGGCCGGATCCTGCTCGAACGCCTGGTGGCGGGTGGCTTCAGCGGGCCGATCCGGCCGGTGAACCCCAAACACAAGGCCGTTCTGGGCCTGCCGGGCTATGCGAAGCCGGAGGACCTGCCGGAGGCACCCGATCTTGCGGTCATCGTGACGCCCGCGCGCACCGTCGCCAGCGTGATCGATGGGCTTGGCCGCCGGGGCGGGCGCGCGGCGCTCGTGATCTCGGCCGGCCTGTCACGCGGCAGCAAGGCGCATAACGCCATGCTGGCAGCCGCGGCCCGGCACGGGATCCGCCTGCTGGGACCGAACTGCATCGGCCTGCAGCGCCCGGGCCTCGGGCTCGACGCCAGCTTTGCCCACCGCATGGCGCCAAAGGGCAAGCTCGCCTTTCTCAGCCAATCGGGTGCCATCGTCGGCAGCGTGATCGACTGGGCCCACGGCCACGGCGTCGGCTTCAGCCACGTCGTCTCGATGGGCGACCAGGCCGATGTCGATATCGGCGACATGCTGGACCTGCTGGCCACCGATACCGAAAGCCGGGCGATCCTGCTTTATGTCGAAGGAATCGAGGACGCACAGGGTTTCATGTCGGCCGCGCGGGCGGCGGCGCGGGTCAAGCCGGTGATCGCCCTCAAACCCGGACGCCATGCCGAAGGGGCACGGGCCGCCACCAGCCACACCGGCGCGCTTGCCGGCACCGATGCGCTGTTCGACGCGGCGTTCGAGCGGGCCGGCTGTCTGCGCATCCGCTATCTTGAGGAGCTGTTCGACGCCGCAGAGGTGCTTGACCACCTGCGCCCCCTGACCAGCGGCGCCCATGACCGGATCGCCATCGTCACCAATGGCGGAGGTGCGGGCGTGCTCGCCGCCGATGCGCTTGCCGACACGCCGGGGCATGGGGGCGGGCGCCTCGCAACGCTTGCGCCGGAGACCATCGCGGCACTGGACCGCGCCCTGCCCGCGCATTGGTCGCACACCAACCCCGTCGACATCATCGGCGACGCGGGGCCGGATCGCTATGCCAGCGCGATGCGGGCGGTGCTTGACGATCCCGGCGTCGACGCGGTGCTGGCGATGAACTGCCCGACCGCGCTCGCCTCGGGCGACAGCGCTGCAATGGCCGTGGTGGAGGCGGCGCGTGAGCATGGCAAAGGACGCTTCAGGCCAAAGCCGGTGCTCGGCTGCTGGCTGGGCGAGGCTTCGGCCATGCCGGCCCGCCAGATCCTGGATGGGGCGGGCATCGCCTGCTTCGCGACACCGGCCGAGGCGGTGACCGGCTTTGGCTACCTCGTCCGCCGGGCCAAGCTGCTGGAACGGCTTGCCAGGGTGCCGCCCTCGCGACCCGAGGGCGCCGCCCCGCGCCCCGACTGGGCGGCGGCCCGTCATGCGATCGATGGTGCGGTGGCACGCGGTGGGCGCCTGTTGAACGAGGCCGAGGCCAAGGCCGTGCTGCGCGCCGCCGGCATCCCGACCGTGCGGACCGAGACCGCCGCCGGGGTCGAGGGCGCCATGGCGGCCGCCGAGACGCTGGCAGCCGAAGGCGTGACGCGTTTCGCGTTGAAAATCCTGTCGGACGATATTGCGCATAAATCCGACGTGGGCGGCGTGACGCTCGACCTGATCGGGCCCGGCGCGGTTGGCGGGGCCGCGCGCACGATGCTCGACCGCATGGCGGAGGTGGCGCCGGCCGCGCGGATCACCGGCTTCACCGTGCAGGAAATGGTGCGCAAACCCGATGCCCATGAGCTGATCTGCGGTATCTCCGACGATCCGGTCTTTGGCCCTGCCATTCTTTTCGGGCGCGGCGGCACGGCGGTCGAGGTGGTGAACGACAAGGCGCTGGCGCTGCCCCCGCTCGATGAGCCGTTGGCCCGTGATCTGATCCAAAAGACCCGGATCGCGCGGCTGATGGCGGGCTATCGCGACGTGCCCCCGGCCAATCTCGATGCCGTCTGCGACGTGCTGATCCGCCTCTCAGAGATCGCCCGTGCGCTGCCGATGATCTGCGAGCTCGACATCAACCCGCTGCTGGCCGACGCGCATGGCGTGATCGCCCTCGATGCGCGGATCGTCGTGGCCCGCCGGCGCATGGACGCCCCGGTGCCGAACGATCGGATGGCGATCAGGCCCTATCCCGTCGAGCTTGAGGGCGTGTTGACGCTGCGCGACGGGCGCGGCTTCGCCTGCAGGCCCGTCAAACCCGCCGACGCCCCGGCCTTCGAGCGTTTCTACGAGCAGATCGAACCCCATGACCTGCGGCTCCGTTTCTTCTCGACGATGCGCAAGGTGCCGGCGCGTTTAGTGGCGACACTGACCCAGATCGACTACGCCCGGGCCATGGCCTTCGTGGCGCTCGACCCGGTCGACGGTCAGATCGCCGGAACCGGACGGCTGGTGGCGGATGCCGATGGGCAGCGCGGCGAATACAGCGTGCAGATTCGCAGCGACCTCAAAGGGCAGGGCCTCGGCCGGATGATGATGGAGCGCCTTATCCGTCATGGCCTCGAGACTGGGCTGAACGAGATCTGGGGCGATGTGCTGAACGAAAACGCCGGCATGCTCGCCCTCTGCCGAAAGCTCGGCTTCCGGCTGCAAAGCGAGGAGGAGGGGATCGTGCGCGTACGTCTCGATCTCTCGGCAGGCGTGACGGCGGGCACCGGTTGGCGCGCGAGCCAGCCTGCCTGAGAGCGGTGGGCGTTCAGGCGGTACCGGCGCGCACCACCAGCACCGAACAGGCCGCGCGGTGCACGACGTGATCGGCATGGGTGCCGGCCAGAAACCCCCGTTCGCCGGGATTATGGGCCGCCATCACGATCAGCCCGCAATGCATCGCCTCGGCATAGCGCATGATCGTGTTGACGATATCGCCTTGGTGGACATGGGCCTTCCAAACCACCGCATCACCCAGCATGTTTTCGGCCAGCTTGTTCACCTCGGCCAGTGCCGCCGCCTCGATCTGCGCCTCGTAACCTTCGGGGAAGTATTGCTCGACGATGCTCATGCCGAAATCGGGCAGCACGCTCAGCAGATGCACTTCGGCGCCGCGTCGCAGCGCCTCCTCGCGCGCGGCAGTCATCGACAGCCGCCACGAGGCTTCGAACTCGACATCGACGGGGACGAGGATGGGATCGCTCATGGTCTTCTCCGTGGCAGACCGGGCGGGGCGCGGGCGCGGCCCCGCCGGTCGTCGTCTGGCAACGTTGTCTGGCCGTGTCTCTCCCGCCTCACTCGGCCGGTGCGCTGCTGGGTCGGCGACCGAAGGAGGGCATCGCCGGCAGGCCGACGCGCAGGCGCTGCATCGCGATCACCGCAAACAGCACCATGAGCGCCGGAATGAACATCAGATACTTGGACGGTTGTGACACCGGTGCCTGCACGGCCAGGATCTCCTGATCCCAGTCGAGGCCCGCATCCTGCGCCGTGGAGCCGAAGGCGACATCGTCGATGATCGTCTTGCCATCGCGGTCGACGATGATCATCCCGGCATTTTCGATCCGCGCCTCACCGCCCTCGCCTTCCATCGGCAGGACGGCGGTGAAGGTGATCGGCTCACCGATCTCGTTCAGCCCAGCGATGGTGAGGCGCAGGTTCTCGCCCGCCGGCACGCTGCCAGCCGCCTCGACGATCTGGGCCGGCGGCGCCTCCTCGAAGGGGGCGACCAGCTGATCCATCCAGAAACCCGGGCGGAACAGCGAGAATGCGACGAGCAGCAGCAGCGCCCCCTCCCAGATCTTGTTGCGGGTGATGAACCAGCCCTGGGTCGCCGCAGCGAACAACAACATCGCCGCCGTCGCCACGAGGAACACGAAGATCCCCTGGACCCAGTTGACCCCGATCAGCAGCAGCTCGGTGTTGAAGATAAAGAGGAACGGCAGCGCCGCCGTGCGGAGCGAGTAGAAGAACGCGACAAAACCAGTGCGGATCGGATCGCCGCGCGAGACGGCGGCCGCGGCGAAAGACGCCAGACCCACGGGCGGCGTCACGTCCGCCATGATCCCGAAGTAGAACACGAACAGATGCACCGCGATGAGCGGCACGATCAGCCCGTTCTGCTGGCCAAGCGTCACGATCACCGGCGCCAGCAGCGCCGAGACCACGATGTAGTTGGCCGTCGTCGGCAGCCCCATGCCGAGGATGAGGGACAACAGCGCAGTCAGGAACAGGATGGCGAGCAGATAGCCGCCCGACAGCACCTCGACCACATCGGCCAGCGCCGTGCCGACGCCGGTCTGGCTGACCACACCCACGATGACGCCGGCGGTCGCCGTGGCAATACCGATGCCGATCATGTTTCGCGCCCCGGCGACCAGACCCTCGACAAGGTCGTTGACGCCAGCCGTCAGACCCGGCGCGATCTCACCCAGCCGCCCGGCCAGGATCGCCGCCAGCGGCCGCTGCGTGACGAGGATGAAGATCATGAAGGCCGCAGCCCAGAACGCAGAAAGCCCGGGCGACAGCCGATCGACCATCAGCGCGTAAACCAGCACGATGACCGGCAGCACGAAATGCAGACCAGACTTCACCGTGGGTCCGGGCAGCGGCAACTTGGCGCCCGGCTTGTCGAGATCCTCCATCGCGGGGGTGCGGTGCTTGGTCGAGAGCCAGAGCAGCGCGACATAGACCGCGGTCAGGAAGCCGAAGACGATCCAACCTGCCGCGGCGCCAAAGGTCGGACGGATCCAGCCCATGCCGTAATAGACCGCGAAGGAAATCATGCAGAGCACGACGATGCCGACCGCAAGGCCCATCAGGCGCTGGATGATCGGCTTCGGCACATAGGCGCGCTCCATCCCCTGCATGCCGGCCTTCATCGCCTCCAGATGGACGATGTAGACGAGCGCGATATAGCTGATCACCGCCGGCAGGAAGGCGTGCTTGACCACATCGAAATACGGGATGCCGACATACTCGACCATCAAGAAGGCGGCGGCGCCCATCACCGGCGGCATGATCTGCCCGTTCACGGACGAGGCGACCTCGACCGCGCCGGCCTTTTCCGACGAGAAGCCGACCTTCTTCATCAGCGGGATGGTGAAGGTGCCGGTGGTCACCACATTGGCGATGGACGAGCCCGAGATCAGGCCTGTCATGGCCGAGGAGACGACCGCCGCTTTCGCCGGGCCGCCGCGCATATGGCCCATCAAGCTGAAGGCGACCTGGATGAAGTAGTTGCCCGCGCCCGCCTTATCGAGCAGCGAGCCGAACAGCACGAACAGGAACACGAAGTCGGTGGAGACGCCGAGTGCGATGCCAAAAACACCCTCGGTCGTGATCCAGTGGTGGTTCATCACCTCGTTCAGCGAGTTGCCCTTGTGCGCGATGATCGTCGGCATAAAAGGGCCGAGGAAGGTGTAGGCCAGGAACACCATGGCGACGATCATCAGCGCCGGGCCGAGCGAGCGGCGCGCGGCCTCGAGCAACAGCAAGAGGCCGATGGAACCGACGATCAGGTCCTGCGTGATCGGCGCGCCCACGCGCGTCGCGATGCTGTCGAAGAACATGAACAGATATAGCGCCGCGACCGCGCCGATGGCGGCGAGCGCCCATTCCCAAGGCGGGATCCGGTCCTGCGGCGAGCCGAGCACGATGGCCGCGATCAGCAGCGCGACGATGACGGGCACGATGAAGACGATCATTCCGTCGCCCGCATACATGAAGAGCGCACCGAGGATCAGCGGCACAGCGATGGCTAAGCCCATCGCCCCTTTGCCTCCCGGCGCCGGGAAGGCGAGATAGGCCAGGAAGATCGCAAAGCCGAGATGGATCGAGCGCGCCTCGTTCGACCCAAACACGCCAAAGCCGAACTGAAACGGCAGCGGCGAGGCGATCCAGAGCTGGAACAGCGACCAGGCGACGGCAGTGCAGAGGATCAGCGTGCTTACCGGGCCGGTGACGTTGCGGCCACCGGTGTCGGAGGAGGCGACCAGTTGGTCAAGCTCGTCGGTGCTCGGTCCGTCACTCTTCAGCTGTGCTGCGGTCTCACTCATGGTGTTGCCGTCCCTCTGTGGTGGTGGGTGGCGACGTCTGTCGTCGGATGCGCCAAAGCGCCGGAGATACGGGGTCGGTTCTTTGTCTCTCACCCCGGTATCGGCCGCTTTGGCGCGCAGCGCCGTGCCCGTCTGGGCGCGAAAGCCCGTCACGGCGAGACGCGGCCCCGGGTCAGAACCGGGGCCGCGCATTCAGTCTTACGAGCCGGTGATCCAGCCACGCTCCTTGTAGTACTTCACAGCGCCCGCGTGCAGCGGGGCCGAGAGCGACTGCGAGATCATCTCCTCCTCCTTCAGATTGGCGAAGGCGGGGTGCAGGCGCCTGAAGCGGCCGAAGTTGTCGAACACCGTCTTCACGATGGTGTAGACCACCTCGTCCGGCACACTGGCCGAGGTGACGAAGGTGGCCCGCACGCCGAAGGTGGTCACGTCACGATCCAGCGCTGCATAGGTGTCGGCCGGCACCGTGGTGAACGAGTAGAACGAGTTGTCGTTCACCAGGCTGTCGAACGGCTCGCCGGTGAGATCGATCATCTTCGGCCCGCAGGCGGCGAAGGCTTCCTCCAGCGCACCGGCCGGGTGGCCGACGGTGAAGGCGAAGGCGTCGATCTTGTTGTCGCAGAGGGCCGCGGCCTGCTCGCTCGACTTCAGCTGCGAGGCCAGCGAGAAGTTGTCCATCGACCAGCCCTTGGCCGCGAGAACGATCTCGAAGGTGCCAAGCTGGCCCGAACCCGGGTTGCCCACGTTCACGCGCTTGCCTTCGAGATCGTCGAAGCTCTCGATGCCGCTATCGGCGGCGACCAGCAGGTTGAACGGCTCCGGATGCACCGAGAAGACGGCGCGCAGATCCTCGAACGCTCCCTGCTCCTCGAAACGCGAGGTTCCGTTGAAGGCGTGGAACTGCCAGTCCGACTGCGCGACGCCCATGTCCATGTCGCCGGCGCGGATGGCGTTGATGTTAGCGATCGAGCCGCCGGTCGACGGTGCGGTGACGCGGATGCCGTGCTCGGCGGTGCCGCGGTTGGTCAGCTTGGCGATCGCCTGGCCGACCTGGAAGTAGACGCCGGTCTGGCCGCCGGTGCCGACGGTAACGAAGGTCTCCTGCGCGGTCGCGGCGCCGGCGATGGTGGTGGCCGTGAGCGCGGTGGCGACTGCGATGGACTTCATGAAACTCATGGGAGGCTCCCTGATAGGCTGACTTGGTGGCGCTCAGCGCCGGTCTGGCATGGCGCCTGTCGGTCTTGATGCCGCTGGTGCGAAGCCGGCGGCGGCGCGTTGGTGGGATAAAACGGTTCCATTTCGCAACCGCACCATCCGGGACTGAGCTTCACACAGTGGAAGCCAATCCGACAAGCGTCAAATCATTAGGCAGTTTCCGCCTCGCGCCTTCGCGCGTGCAGATGGCGCGGCGGGCTGCCTAACATCAAGGCAACGACCGCAGCCGAGATTTGGTTCCACACAAAAACCTAATGCCGCCGACGCTTGCTGCACTGCATCAGCCATGCGCCAATGCTGCCGTGACGTCGACTACCGGAGGCCCCCCGCCCATGTTCTCAAAAATCCTTGTCGCCAACCGGGGCGAAATCGCGATTCGCGTCCTGCGTGCAGCGAACGAACTCGGCAAGCGGACGGTCGCGATCTATGCCGAGGAGGACAAGCTCGCCCTGCACCGCTTCAAGGCCGATGAGGCCTATCAGGTGGGCGCGGGCAAGGGCGCGGTGGCAGCCTATCTCGACATCGAGGGCGTGATCCGTATCGCGCGCGAGGCAGGGTGCGACGCGATCCACCCCGGATACGGCTTCCTGTCCGAGAACCCCGATTTCGTCGATGCCTGTACCGTGGCCGGCATCACCTTCCCCGGCCCCAGGGCCGAGACCATGCGCATGCTGGGCGACAAGGCGAGCGCCCGGCGCGCAGCCATCGCGGCCGGCGTGCCCGTCGTTCCGGCCTCTGAGGTGCTGCCCGATCCCGCCAGCGGCATGGCGGAGATCCGCGCCGCGGCCGATGTGGTCGGCTATCCGATGATGTTGAAGGCCTCATGGGGCGGCGGCGGGCGCGGCATGCGCCCGATCCACGGCGCCGAGGAGCTGGAGAGCAAGGTCACCGAGGGCCGGCGCGAGGCCGAGGCCGCCTTCGGCAATGGCGAGGGATATCTTGAGCGCCTGATCCAGCGCGCCCGCCATGTCGAGGTGCAGATCCTCGGTGACCGGCACGGCAGCCTTTATCATCTGTGGGAACGCGACTGCTCGGTCCAGCGGCGAAACCAGAAGGTCGTCGAACGCGCACCGGCGCCGTATCTCTCCGAGGAGAAGCGCGCGGAGATCTGCGAACTTGGCCTCAAGATCGGCCGCCATGCCGGCTATCAATGCGCGGGCACGGTCGAGTTCCTGCAGGATGCCGACACGGGCGAGTTCTTCTTCATCGAGGTCAACCCGCGCATCCAGGTCGAGCATACGGTGACCGAAGAGATCACTGGCATCGACATCGTGAAGGCGCAGATCCGTATCTGCGAGGGCGCGACGCTGGCCGAGGCAACGGGGGTCAAGGGCCAGCACGCGGTGACCCATACCGGTCATGCGATCCAGTGCCGGATCACCTCGGAAGACCCGCTGAACAACTTCATCCCCGATTACGGCCGCATCACCGCCTATCGCGGCGCCACCGGCTTTGGCATCCGGCTGGACGGCGGCACGGCCTATTCCGGCGCGGTGATCACCCGCAGCTATGACAGCCTGCTGGAAAAGGTCACCGCCTGGGCGCCGACAGCCGAGGAGGCGGTGGCGCGCATGGACCGGGCGCTGCGTGAGTTTCGCATCCGCGGCGTGGCGACGAATATCGTCTTCGTCGAGAACCTGCTGCAGCACCCGTCCTTCGTGGACATGAGCTACACGACGACATTCATCGACAGCACGCCCGACCTGTTCGAGTTCAAGAAGCGGCGCGACCGGGCGACCAAGCTGTTGACCTATATCGCCGATATCACGGTGAACGGGCATCCCGAGGTCGCGGGCCGCCCGAAGCCCTATGCCACGCCCGAGGTCAAGGTCCCGACCCGGCCGGTCGCGCCAAGCGAGCCCGCGCCGAACGGCTGGAAACAGATCCTCGACGCCGAGGGGCCCAAGGCGGTCGCTGACCGGATGCTCGCCTCCAAGGCGCTGCTGATGACCGACACCGCGATGCGCGACGGCCATCAAAGCCTGCTGGCGACCCGAATGCGCTCGATCGACCTGGTGAAGGTCGCGCCCGCCTATGCCCGCCTGGCGCCGGAGCTGTTCTCGGTCGAATGCTGGGGCGGCGCGACCTTCGACGTCGCCTACCGGTTCCTGCAGGAATGCCCCTGGCAGCGGCTGCGCGAGTTGCGCGCCGCGATGCCCAACATGCTGACGCAGATGCTGCTTCGCGCCTCGAACGGCGTCGGCTACACCAACCTGCCCGACAACGTGGTGCAGCACTTCATCCAGCAGTCCGCGGCCACGGGGATGGACGTCTTCCGCGTCTTCGACCCGCTCAACTGGGTCGAAAACATGCGCCTCGCCATGGACGAAGTGCTGGCGAGCGGCCGCCTGCTGGAGGCCTGCGTCTGCTATACCGGCGATATCGACGATCCCGAGCGGGCGAAATACGCGCTCTCCTACTATGTCGACCTCGCCAAGGAACTGGAGGCCGCCGGCAGCCATGTTCTGTGTATCAAGGACATGGGCGGGCTGGTGAAGCCCATGGCGGCGAAGCGGTTGGTCGAGGCGCTGAAGGGCGAGATCGCGATCCCGATCCACTTCCACACCCACGACACCTCGGGCGTCTCGGCCGCCTCGGTCCTGATGGCGGCGGAGGCCGGGGTCGATGCCGCCGACGGTGCGATGGACGCGATGTCGGGGATGACGTCACAGCCGCCCATGGGCTCGATGGTCGCGGCGCTGAGGGGGACCGAGCGCGATACCGGTCTCGACCCCGCGAACCTGCGCACGCTTAGCCGCTACTGGGAGCGGACCCGCAAGCTCTACGCCGCGTTCGAGCCCGATATCCGCTCGGGCAGTGCCGAGGTCTATCAGCACGAGATGCCGGGTGGTCAGGTCACCAATCTGCGCGCGCAGGCCCGCTCGATGGGGCTGGAGGAGCGCTGGGACGAGATCTCCCGCACCTATTCGGATGTGAACCAGATGTTCGGCGACGTCATCAAGGTGACGCCCATCGCCAAGACGGTGGGCGATCTGGCGCTGGCCATGGTCGCGGCCGGGCTGACCCGCGCCGATGTCGAGAACCCGGATGTCGAGGTCAGCTTCCCCGACAGCGTCGTGACCTTCTTCAAGGGCGCGGTCGGCCAACCCCCGGGCGGTTTTCCCGAGACGCTGCAGAAAAAGGTGCTGGCGGGCGAGGCGCCGATCACCGTGCGCCCCGGCAGCCTGATGGCCGCGGCCGATCTGGAGGCCGCGCGCACCGAAGCCTCGGACGCGATGGACGGCCACACGGTCGACGACGAGGACCTCTCCTCGTACCTGATGTATCCCAAGGTCTACCTCGACTACATGGGCCGCCGGCGGGGCTACGGTCCGGTCCGGGTGCTGCCGACGCCGACCTTCTTCTATGGCATGCAGCCGGGCGAGGAGGTGCAGTGCGACCTGCGCCCGGGCGTGACGTTGGTGATCCGCCTGCTCACCGTCTCCGAGCCCGACGATACCGGCGAGGTGAAGGTCTTCTTCGAGCTAAACGGCCAGCCCCGCACGATCCGCGTCGATGACCGGCGCATCGCCGCAACCGCCAAGCGTTCGGAAAAGGCCGATGAGGGCAATCCCGGCCATGTGGCGGCGCCGATGCCGGGGCTGATCGGCTCGGTCGCGGTCGAGGCGGGGCAGCGCGTGCATGCCGGCGAATTGCTGCTGACGCTGGAGGCGATGAAGATGGAGACGGCGATCCGCGCCGAGGTCAACGGCACGGTGGAGCGGGTCGTGACGGCTGCCGGGACACAGGTCGAGGCCAAGGATCTGTTGATTGTGATCGCCAGCTGATGCGTTTTTCCGCATCCGGCTCCGTCTTTTTCGCGTCTGTGCTACACTCAGTCGTAACGGGACAGCGCCTTGGGGGAAATCGACATGCGCCACGGGAGACTTATCGGGCTGGTCGCGGCCACCGTGATTGCCGGCATGATCGCCGCAGCGGATGCACGCGCGCAAGTGCGCGGCCTCAGCTCTGGTGATGGCGCGATTGGCGGGCGGGGCGGCGCGGCGGCTTCGCTCATACCGCATTCCGGGCGCTATGATAGCTATGACGTGGTGCCCACCTTGCGCGACCGCGACCGGCGGCGCGGCCCGGGGGGCGGCGGATCGTCAGATCGCAACGATCCCGGCGGGCGCGACGCCGGCAACCGCAGTCAACCCGACGATCGGGGCATCAGGCGCCATCGCGGGTCGATGACCGAACGCTTCGCCTCCCGGCGCGAGGCGCGTGCCGAACGCCGCCGGCGTGCGGCTGAGCGGGCCAAGAAGCTTCGCAAGGGCTTTCCCGGGGTGATAGCGCCCTTCGTGGTGCGGGATTACGACGACGACGATCCCGACGTGGTGATCGAGATCATCGATGACACCCCGCCCGAGGCGCCGATCGACCCTGAGGCAGCGCCGCTGGAGTTCTCGCCGGCCGAACCGCTTCGGCTTCGCGCGGGCCAGCGGGAGCCGGACACGGTCGCCGAGATCGCCGCGGCGCTCACCGTCACCGTCAGTGCGCGCGGCGGCACCTTCGAAAGCGTGGCGAGCGAGATCGACACCAAACGCCTGCGCATCCTGCGCGCCATCGCCCTCGCCGATGCGAGCGCCTGCATCGACGGTCAGGGGGCGCTCGACATCGCCAGCGACGCCGACACCGGTTTTCGGGGCGAGGGGCAGGTCGCGCTCAGGGTCGCCGATGCATCGACCGTGCTCGGGGTGATGGCAGCCCTGCCGGAGGACACCGTCGCGGGCGTCAGTACCGCGCCCGATCACGCAGGTGTTGCCACGGCCACGGCCGAGGCCGGCGAGACCCCGACACGCGGTTTCAAACGCGTCCCGGGCCGCCGCATCGCAAGCGCGGCCGGCGCACCCGCACACTGCCTGTCAGTCGAGTAGCGCGCGGCCGAATGCCTGGCCCGCCTGCGCCGGGCGGCAGCGCGTGATGCGCGGATGCCAGGCCGGACCGGGTCAAGGTTTGCGCCCGCGACGGGCAACGCCCGACCGACCCTGTACCGCGGCCCGGCAGCCGCAAAACGCTCGAACAGAAGCCGCCTGCGGCTTCCACCAGCCCCGCGACCTGCCCCCGCGACGCGCCAACACGGGCGCCATGTGGCTCCAGCGAGCCCCGGCGCCGGCAAGCCGCACTCCCGCAAGACTAGAAGTTCAGTCCCGGGATGAGGTGGCTGGGATTTGTTGAGAAGCGGCGTGTCTCTGATGCCCACTTCTCAACGATGAACTCGAAGGGGGTTTTCCCTTTGAGCGTCTTGAGGCGCTTGGCGAAGTTGTAGGCCTCGA
>JBCCJI010000012.1:0-114701 GCA_039027855.1 Pseudomonadota bacterium
CGCGCGGGCGTTATGCGGGTCCCTGCCTTCGGTCGACTGGTCGATCGCCGACCGCGGCTCTGACGCCGATTGGTTCCGCGACGCGTTGCAGGACAAAGGGATAATTCCCTGCACCCTCAGCAGAACACCCGTGGCAAGTCTATCCGGCACCACAGGCGCCGTTACAAACGGCGAAACCGCATCGAGATCATGTTCGGCCGGTTGAAGGATCGGCGCCGCGTCGCAACCCGCGATGACCGATGCCCCAAGGTCTTCCTTTCCGCCATCGCACGCGCCGCGGCCGTCATCTTCCGGCTATGACGACCAATGAGGCTGACGCCTGAGCGATTTATGAATGGGCTGCCTAATTCTCCGACGTCGTGAAGAACTCTCGGCTTACCACGAATTCGGTGGTCTCGGCCCGGGTCAGCGCGTCCACCAGGTCCTCCAGGAACAACGAGGCCGTGTCGTTGCGCGGCAGCATCGCATCGAGGAATTGGCGCGGGCTCGCCACCGCAACGAGGATGTTGGTGCCGAAAGGCCCGCCGACCCGGAAGCCCCGCTGGCCGACCTTCACATCGCTCGCCGGGTACAGGATGCGCACGCGGAAATCGTCGTCCTCGCTCACCCCGGCCCCGGCGCGGTCCACCCGGTTTTCGGGCCGGTCCTTGTAGGGCAGCAGGTGGATCACCTTCTCGGTGTTGCCGTCCACGTAGAACACGTAAAGGAACGCGTCAGCGTAATCCGGCGCGATGCGCAGATCGACCACCGGGTTCTCTCCGGCGACATACTGGCCGCCATCGGGCTGGCCGTCCTTGTCGCCATAGCCGAACTCGAAGGTCAGCTTGGGGGAGTTGGCCTGGGGCATCAGCCGCTCGACCTTGCAGACCAGTTCGCTCGCCACGGTAAAGTCGCTTTGCACCGCGCGGTCGGGATCGAGCGCTGCCAGCGCCTGTTCCAGTGCTGCCGCCTGATCGGCCGAGGCCACCGGCCCGGTGACGACGATCGGTGCACCAGGCGGCAACGGATCGGCACCCGCGAACAGCAGTGGGCCGCAGTTAGCGCCGGCCGTGGCGCGCACCATCTCGGCGCGGGCGAGCGGCTGGGGCGCCAGCTCCACCTGCCAATCGAGGCTGAGCGCGCGAAGGCCGGAGATATCGCTCACCTGCTCCTCGACCGTGGCGTAGGCGACGCGATCGGGCGCGGTGCCACGCAGCACCACCGCGGTATCGGCCACGCTGAGCGACCAGTTCTCCAGAAGCATCGCCGCACCGGCAAGCTCGGTCACCGCCGCGGTCCAGTCCTCGCTCGGCAGCCCCTCTGCCGGTGTGAGCGCCCCATCGACGGGCACGCCGTTCAGCGCGGCCTCCACATCCGACCGGAGCGCCACCGCCGCCTCTTCGGAGGGCGCGTTGCCGGCAAGCGAGGCCCCGCCATCGTCGACCTCCAGCGAAAATTCGTATGGGTCGGCCTCGGGTAGCGCCGGCTCCAGCAGCATGGGCGCGAGGAAATAGGCCGCCGCGCCGAGGGCGCCGAGGCCAGTGATCCCGAGGACCGCACCGAGGCCCCCTTTCTTGGGCTCGGTCGGCGGTGTCGGCGCCTCGGCCCGTGCCCCAGCACCGCCGGCGGCTTTCGACGGCGCAGCCATCGCGGGCCGCGTTGCGGCGCCGGCGATCATCGTCTTCTCGGCATCGACACTGCCCGCCAGGAGATCCTCGATCTCGCCGTCGTCGCCAAGGCCATCGATCAGCACCATGATCGCCTCGGCAGTCGCGGGGCGGTCGTCGCGCCTGGGCTGCAGCAGCGCCTCGAGTAGGGGCCGCAACGCACCAGGCACGGCGCTGGTGTCGGGCACGCTGCGCTTCATGTCGACGACCTGCGCCAGCGTGCGCCCCTCGCCGAGGCCCTTGCCCTGCGAGGCTGCCAGCAAGGAGGCGCCGAGGCTGTAGTAATCCGACCGGCTGTCGAGCGGCTCTTCGTTCAGCTGCTCGGGGCTGGCATAACTCGGCGTGCCGGCAAAGCCCGCGATCAGCGTCGCGCCGGTGTTCGTGGTGTCCTTGGCGATGCCGAAATCGATCAGCGTCGCATCGGCCGGGTCGCCGCCACGCAGGATGATGTTGGCCGGTGTCAGGTCGCGGTGCAGCACGCCCTTGCCATGGGCCATGCGCAGGCCATCGATGACGCGCCGCGCGATGGCTAGAAGCTCGGCCACCGGCACCGGGCCGCGGCGCATGCGTGCCTGAAGGCTGTCGCCCTCGATGAACTCCATCACGAGGAAAAAGAACTGCGTGCCGTCGAGATCGGTGCGCAGAAGATCGTAGTAGCGCACGACGCCAGGGTGCACGATCTCGTGCAGGGCATCCGCCTCGCGTTGCATCAGGCCGACCAGCGTCTCGTCGGCCGCGAACTCCCGCTTCAACAGTTTTACCGCAACGACGCGGCCTGTGGCGGTGTTCTGCGCGCGGTAGACCTCGCCCGTTCCCCCCTCACCCACCAGCGCCGTAATCTCGTAGGTGTGGTTCAGGATCGTACCGGGCGCGAGCTGGCCCTGATGGGGTGAGGTCATTGGGTCCTGTCTCCGAAAGCGCACCGGGGCTCTGGGGTTACGCTACACCTCTCACCCCGTTGCGCCCAGTGTCCGCTCGGCATCGCCGATCACGACGAAGGCCCCCCAGAACAGCGGGTCGGATGTGCCCCGGTTGGAACGCAGGCTGGCCTGCGCGGCGCGCAGCGCTTCGGACATGGTCGCGCCGGCGGTCAGGCGATCGTAGAAATCGGCCACGATCTGGGCCGTGACGGCATCGCCCACGGGCCAATGCGACGCAACGACCGCGGACGTGCCGGCATCGAAGAACGCGCGGGCAAGGCCCGACAGCGCCTCGCCACCGGCTGCGTTGAAGTTCTCATCGAGCGCGCCTGCCGTGTCGCAGGCCGACAGCACCACGAGATCGGCGTTCAGATCGAGGCGCCGGATCTCGATATCGGTCAGCAGGCCGTCCGAACCGGCGACGCCTTGCGCCGAGACAGACAGCGCCGGGCGGCGCACACAATCGCCCGTGGGCAGGATGCCATGCGTCGCAAAATGGAGCACGCCGAAATCGGCGAGCGAGCCAGCGGCCGACGCCTCGGCGATCCGCACCTCGGTGAAGGCCTCGGCGGCGACGACCTGCGTGCGGGCCGCGCCAAACGTCTCACGGATCGTCTCGAGCTCGATCTTCGTGCCCTCGAGCGGGGGAAGCTGCGAGATCGCCTCGGCGATGGGCGCGCATTCATCGGGCAGGAACGAGGTCTCGAGGATGGTCGGCACATCCGCGCCGGGCTGGAAATCACCGAAGGCAATGATCGGTCGCGGCTCGGTCGAGCGCGGTCCGGCATCGCGAAGATCGACCAGATTGCGCGGCGCCGGCACGTAGGAGACCTCGTAGCTGTCTGCCAGCCAAGCCACATCGGTGAAATCGTCGAGCCGGGCGAGATCGGAGATCCCGCTTCGCCGGGTCGCGAGCACTTCCATCGGCAGCGCCGTCAGCGCATCGGAGAGCGAGAAGATCAGCGTATCGGCACCGTCGAGCGCGGCCTCGACGGGCTCGAAATACGCCTCATACAGCCGATGGCTCTCGTTCGGGGCGTAGATCAGCTGAAAGCGGACGATCTCGCGCAGGCCCGAGACGATGCTGCGGGTGTCCTCGACACTCAGGCCATCGACCGTCTGCACGGTCACGCTGTCGGAACGGATGACAAAGACCAAGCTCTCGGGGTCACCCATGACGACCTGCACATAGGCCTCGTTCGGGGCGAGCACGCGCTGCACCTCGGCCAGATCGGCCTCTCCGACCAGGCGGTCGAAATAGTCAGGGTCAAGCTCATTGATCCGCGCGATGGCTTCTTCCTCGCGGGCCTCGGCCTCCTCGAAGCGGCTCTCGACCTCGTCCAGCAGGGCGGGGGTCGCGAGCCCTGCCCGCCCCTCGACCAGCAGCTTTTGCGCGACGATGATCGAGAGATCCTCCACCGCGCGGTTGTAGGATCGGATCGCCTCGGCCAGCGCGCCCGTCCCCTCGGCCCGCGCGGCAGCGGCAAGCGAGATCGACGAGGCCGTGACCTCGCTCCGCACCACCTGGGCATCCCGGAACAGCTGCGCCTCAAGCGCGGCGCGGCGCGCGGGCTCGGCCGCGATGACGCGTTGGACGGTCGCGATATAGGGGTGCAGCAGATCATACGACACGCGCACCGGCGTGCGTTGCAGGATGCCGAAGCCGGTCTCATAGGCCTCCAGCGCCGCGGCGTCGCGACCGAGGTCAGACAGGATCGCACCGCGGATCGCCTCGGCCCGGCCCATCAGCGCCGAGCGTTTCATGTCCTCGCCATAGCCGGCGATTGCCGCATCGATCTGGGCCAGCGCCTCGCCCGAACGGCCAAGCGCCAGCAGCGCCTCGGCCCGCGTGACCTGAAAGCGCGGGACATAGCTGGCGGCCACACCATCGACCGGCGATACCCGGGCCAGCGCCTCATCGATGGCGATCAGCGAGCGGGTATTCTCGCCACGGCTGAGATAGGCAAAGGCGAGACCGGAAAGGTTGACGCCTTCCTCGATCAGCTGGCGCTGTGCGGCCGGCGATAGCTGCAAGACCGAGCCCGAGAGCTCGCTTTCCAGCAGGCGCGGCCCCGTCGGATCGTTGAGACCGACCGAGACCTCCTCCGCCCGGCTCAACGTCTCGTCGCCGACCGCGGATCGGTTGAGATCATGCAGCGCGCGGTAGATCTTGGTGCGGTTCTCGAAGGTGGCGCCAGCCTCTGCCGCGCTGGCGTCGAGCATCCCGTCGGCGGCGGTGAAGTTGCGCTGGTTCGAATAGACAAGGCCAAGATTGGCAAGCACGATCGAGCGTGGCGGGACTTGCTCGCATCCCGCGATGGCCTCGGCCTCGGTATCGTAGAGGCGCAGGATATCCGTCCAGGCACGCTGGGCGTCCTCGTATTCGGTCAGGAAGTTCTGGCGGAAGGCCTCGTTCGCCTGACGTTCGATCTGCGCGCAGATCGCGCCGCCACTTGCGGTCGATGGCCCGCCCTGGCCGGCGCAAGCCACGAGGACGAGCGCGCTGGCGCTGAGGGAAAGCTGTGCGAGGCGACGCTGCGTGCCGCCCATACTGATCGCCGTCTTGATCGCCCTTGGGGACATGGGGCTGATCCTGCTCATTGCTGGGTCTCCTCCTCGTCGTCGGTGAAGCCGCGTGTCCAAAGGTTCTCGTTCCCGCTGGCCGAGAACAGCGCGCCGAAATCGACGCGCGGGAGCGCGAAGGCGGGCTCCTCGAAGGTGAAGAACGGCACGGCCAATGCCTGCTCTTCATCGATCAGATCCTGCGCGAGGATCTGCTCGACGATCTCTTCCTCATCCTCATCCAGCGGGGTCTCAGGGTCTGGTGGCACGATGACCACGTCGCGATCCTCACCTCCCGGCACATCCGGCGCCCCGGCCCCGGGATCGCCGCCAGCCGTGCCCGGCACAGGGTCGACCGTCGCGCCGATGATGCCGGGATCGTCCGGATCGCCGACGAGCGCGCCCACCGTGATGCCGATATCCACCGCGCCTGCATCGTTGGGCCCGGCCGCCCCCGTCGCCGCAGTCACCGGCTGCACGCCATCGACATCGCCGGGTGCTGCCACCGTGAAGGGGCCGACAGCGCCCGTGATGGGGACGGTGATGGTGGGCCCGATCAGCTGACGTGGATTGCCCGAGACCTCGTTGAAGCCGATGACGCCTTCCGTCGTCTCAAGGCGGAGAAGCCCCTCGGTGCGCACGAAGGTCGCCGTGATGTCGCCCGTGGCGCTCAGATCCAGATCCTGCGCGTTGAGGTTGTTCAGTGTGATCGTCGTGCTGTCCGGGTCGCTGGTCAGGAAACCCTGACCGAGCGCGCTGGTCACCAGCGCAGGGTCAAGCTCGCTGCCGAGCACCGCACTGTCGATCAGCAACGCCCCTGGCACGACGCCAGCGTAACCGCCGACCACCGCCGTGACGACGCTCAGATCCGCCCCCGCGGCGAGCACGGTCTGACCGCCGACCGCGAGGTTGGTGATGTCGATACTGCCGGCGGTGCCGACCACCAGATCCCCCAGGATGTCGGCCGTCGCAATCGTCACATCGCCGGTCAGGCCGACGGCAGCGCCCGTGGCATCGCCGCCGATCTCCAGCGTTGCGGCGGTGATCTCGGTCAGGCTGAGCGTCTCACCGGCAAGGAAACCGGCAGTGCCGTCAATAGCGAGATTGGTGAAATCTCCCTGCCCCGCGAGGATCGTCGCATCGCCCGCGACCGCGATATCATTGCCGATAACCAGTTGCCCCGGGCTGGTAATATCGAGCGCGGCCACGCTGATGTTCTGCAGAGATCCCGGCCCGTCACTGCTGAAGACGAGGCTGTCGCCGGTCAGATCACTGACCGAGGTGTCCATCGACCCACCATCGACGATAAAATCGGTGCCCTCGACCCTTGCGAGGCTCAGCGTCTCGCCCGCGAAGCTCTGCGCGCCCACACTCAGGATGTCGGTGGCGCTGACGCTGCCGGTCCCGGCCACTGCGACCGCGCCGCCGCTGTCCACACGCTCCAGCGTCACCGGTGCGACACCCGAGACGACATTCACATCGCCGGTCACCACGGCGTCGGTCAGTTCCACGCTGTCCGTCGCATCGCCGGTGGTGGCGTCGATGTTGAGCAAGGCAACCTCGGCCCGATCGACGTCAACGCTGTCGGCGCCGATGTTGAGCGCCTCGCCCTGAAGATCTTCCGCCGTGAAGCTGCCCAGCGCGGTGCCAGCGATCGCACCATCGGCAGCGACCCGCGTCAGCGTCACGCCCACGTCACCGCCGGTCGACCCGACGGAGAGGCTATCGGTGATCTCGGTATCGGTGATGGCGATCTGACCGGACCCCGGCGCAGCGCCGTCGCTGACGATGTCCAGGGATGTCGCCCGTGTATTCGCGACCGCGACATCGCTGCCGATCGCGGTCAGGGCGACATCATCGGCGACCGCCTGCACCGTGCCGAAGGCGCCGTTGAGCACGACATCGTTCGGCGTGACGAAGGTGGCGGTGCCGCTGAAGCCCACCGTGCCCGAGATCAGCCCGTCGGTCCCGCTGCTATCGGCATCACCCGCGATGGCCAGATCGGTGGCGCCAGCGATATCGAGCGCGATATCGCCCGCCCCCTCGAACACGATCGTCGAGAAGCCGTCGAGCCCGAGCGTCCCGGCCACGTCGTTGTGGAAATCCACGCCGCCCGAGACACCGCGAGGCAGCGCGAAGACACCCCCGCCGGTGCTCGTCGCATCCACATCCCCCGCCACGGCGAGAAGTGCTGTGAAGGCGTCGAAGTCCAGCGTGATGTCACTCGGCCCAGCGTCGAGGAAGTCGAGAGGCACGGGGCCAAGCTCCGCCGCATTCACCGTGACGCTCGCCGCCGCCGGATCGCTGAGATCGGCATTGGCCACCTTCAGAATGTCGCCCTCGACCGTCACCGTCAGCGATGCCGTCTCGAGGAAGCCAATCTGCAGTTCGGGCACGCTGATATCGACATCGCCCGCGCGGATCCCGTCCAGCGTTAGGATCGAGCCCGGCGTGAGCGTACCGTCGGCCAGCGTAAAATCACCGAGATCGAGACGTGTGAGATCGAGCCCGCCGAGCGTCGCGAGGAAGTCGAGCGCCTCGCTCACCTGACCATTAGCGAGGCTCACGGTCCCCGTCACATCGCCGACGACACTCAGGCTATCGACATCGAAGCGATCGAAGGTGACATCGCCGCCCACCGCCTGCGTCGCCCCCACGGTGACGATGTCCGCGTCGAGATCGACCACTCTCACATCGCCACCGGCCGAGACATCGAAACCGCCCACGGCGTTGGAACCGCCGGCCGTCGCCTGCACCCGCTCTACCGTGACATCGCCTGCGGTCGAGACGACGATACCGGTGCCCGCGATGCTCGCATCGGTCAGGCTGGCACTGTCGCCGCCCTCGACCGTCAGCGCGCCATAGACCGCAATATCGCTCACGCTCGCATCGCCGGTGGCGGTGATGGTGCCCGCGCTGAGGTAGCCGGTGCTGAGATAGGCGCCCGAGATGTCGATCGTGTCGCCGTCGATATCCAGCGCGTAGAATGCGGTGAAGCTGCCGGTCACCAACCCGTCATCGCCGACACCGTCGCTGTTGGCCTGTACGATCAGCGTCTGGGTCGTATTGACTAGCAGGTCTATCCCGTTGGCGTCAGTGACATAGACAGTGTCAAAAGTTGTCGCGCCAAAGACGCCCTGGAAGTCGTTGTCGGCAATCGCCGATCCACCGAGGCTGACGTTGCCAAAGCCGTCGAGATCGGTGGTACCGGTCACGGTGACGAGGTTGGTGAAGGCCTCGCGCGCGATCGTAACCGGGGGTTCGGGCGTGACCGCCGCCGCCGTAGCGCCGCTCAGCACCGGGATCTCGACCGTGATGTCCGTGCCCGACGGGTCGGAAAGATCGGCGTCCAGCACTGTGGCGATGTCGCCATCAACATCGGCGGTCAGACTACCCGTGCTGACGAAACCGAGGTCGAGGTTTGGCACATCGACATCGATATTGGGCGCGGTGATCCCGTCCAGCGTCAGCAAACCGCCGGGCGCAATGGTGCCATCGGCAATGGTCAGATCACCAGCAGTCAGCTGGAATGCCGTCAGGCTCAGCCCGCCGACGCTGCTCAGCAGGCCGAAGCCGCCGGTTACCTCGCCATTGGCAAGGCCGAGCGTTCCGGCGACGTCGCTGATCAGCGACAGGTTGTTGACCGAGAAACGATCCAGCAGCACATCGCCGCCGATCACACCACTGGCGGCCGCATCGGTGATGACGACGTCGTTGGCCGTCACGTCGGTCAGGAACAGACTGCCGGTGCCCGGCAGCAGGAAGAGCTGCTCATCCCCGTCGGAGCCGGCCTGCACCCGCTCGAGCGTGATGTCGCCATTGTAGGACTGGAAGGCCGTGAAACCGTCCTCGAACACGCTGTCGCGCACCGTCACGTTGCCGTCGGCCGAGACGCCGCCGCTGGCGAGCCCGGCGCCGCCCGCATAGGTGTTCTCCACCACCACATCGCCCGACGAGGTGACCGACAGCCCAAGTACAACGGCCTGCAGCGACGCACCGGGCGCCGTCTGCGTGACATCGATGGTGGCGACCCCGCCATTGGTCTGCACCAGCGCGAGGCCCGCATGCTCGAAGCTCGCCTCAAGATCGCTATCGCCGCCGTCGAGATCGCTGCCGGTCTCGACGGTGATATCGGTAGCGCCGCCGACCGTGATCCCAAGATCGTTGGCATCGGCGATCGCGACAGTGGCGAAATCATAGACGCCGAGCGATCCTTGGAAATCGTTCTCCAGCGGCACGCCGGCCGCCGTGCCGCCGGTCAGGTCGATGCTACCCCCCGTCGTCGAGGTAAAGCTCGCGCTCGTCGTCACCTCGATGAGGTAGGTCGCGGCCGCATTGGTGATCGTATAGGTCGTGAAAAGCTCGGCCGAGGCGATGGCATAGGCGTCGCCGGTCAGCACATCGCGCGCGCCGGTGACCTCGGTCGAGCTGCCGAGCGGCGACACCAGATCGGCATCGGCGACATGGCGCACATCGCCGGCCGCCGTCACCTGCAGCACCGGGGCCACGACGGCGCCGATCTCCACATAATTGGCCGTGATGAAGATCGATCCGCCGCCGCCGACATCGTCGATCACCACCGGCCCGGCCGCCGGATCGACGCCGGTGATCGTCAGATCGGCGCCGAACAGGCCGAGCGAGCGCGCCTCGAACGCCGTCAGCGTCGTCGGCAGCGTGAGCTGGTCGCGCACCGTCACGGTCTCGAGCGCAACACCGCCCGATGACAGGCCCGAGGTGAGGGTGACGAAGGACGAGTTGGAGACGTAGAATGTCCCCGCCCCGTAGCTGCCAATCTGCAGATTGTCCGCCACCACATTGTCGATGGTGACCGTGCCGGTATCCACGAGCGACGAAATCACCGCATTGGTCCCGGTACCGCCCACGAACTCGTCACCGCCGAAGGTGGCATCGCTCACTGTCACGTCGCCATCGGCAGCCGTCAGCGTCGCATCGCCGGTCACGAACAGCCCGTCGACATCGAGATCGCCGTCCGCCAGCGTCGTGGCGATCGTCGCATCGCCGACCACCGTCGAGTTCTCGACCGTGAGGCCCGCGCTGCCGGTCGAAAGCAGGACGTCGCCGGACAGCACGCTCACCGTCCCCTGCAGGTCGAGATTGGCGGCGTCGATATTGATCGTCCCCGGCGTGTCGCCATAGGAGGTTAATAGGAAGGCAGTCAGGGTGGTGTCGCCGACCACCGTCAGATCGAGCGCCGTATCCGCGGTGATCGCGGTGGAACTGATGATCTCCAGATTGCCGCCAACCGTCGAGGCGACCGCCGTGCCGGTATCATCGACGTCGTCGAGCAGGATCTCGCCCGCATTGACGACACGCAGATCGCCCGAGGTATTGGCCGCGCCGACCTCGAAACTGGTGCGGCCGCTGCCGGCCAGCGTCCCCTCGATAGAGACAGTACCCGCACTGATCACGTCGATGCGGCTGAAGTTGTTGTCGACATCGACGAGGGTGACGTCCTCGGTCCCGACCTCGAAGCGCAGACCCGAATAGCCGAGATCGCCCTCGGTGTTTTGCCGGATCTGGGTGCCCGCCTCCTGCGTGACCGCACCGCCGCTGACGCGCACCGTCGTGGTGCCGTCGATATAGGTCTCGGGAAACTCGAAGCCTGCGCCAGAGGTCAGGATCGTGCCGTCATAGAGATAGAGCGTGTCTGCCTCGACCTCGATATCGAGCAGCCCGCCAGCGCTGACCTCAATCGGCGTGCCAGCGTTTGGCCCCCCTGGCTCCGCGCCGATGAGCACATCCTGAGCGGCGAGGGTGATGTCACCGCCCGCCTGCACCGTGGCCGCGCCCGGCGTGGCATAGGGTGCAAACAACGCGGCATAGCGCTCGTTCACGACGATGGCCGTCGCTGTGATGGTGATGTCGTTCGTGACCTCAAGCCCCGCCACGCTCAGCACACCGTCGAAAGCCTGGGAAGCCTCGACCGTGATGCTCACACTGTCGGCGATGGCCGCGATCGTGTCGATCTCGTTGCCGGTGTTCTCAAGCTGGATCGTGCCGGCCGCCTGCCCGATGAAGGCGGAGGTATAGTAGCCATATTGCGGGTCATAGGGCGTGATTGTCGTACCGCCCTGCTGGACGATGTCGCCACCCGTCGAGACGAAGAAGGCGAAACCCTCGATCTCGGTATTGGGCAGTGCCAGCGTATCGCCCGTGGTGATCGACGCATCGCTGTACATCGTGAGCGTCGACCCGCCCGCAAAGCTCAGCGTGCCGCCCACGACGATGTCGATATCCACGCTCGCGCCCGGCGATCCCACATACAGATCGCCCGCGACATCGACCTGCGGCTGCAGCGCGTCGGGGTCAGGCGGGCCGGCATCGACGAATTCAAACTCGATCGGCAGGTCGCTGGTGATCGACGAAGACGCAGCCGCGTCCGAGGCGTTCAGGAATTCGACGTCCAGCGCGTTCGCCTCGCCGACATAGACCATGCTGTCATGCACGATATCGAAGCTTTGGGACTCGGTGATCGAGATCGTGTCGAAGGTATTCCCCGCATTGGTCAGCGACACCTGGCCATTCGGCGCCGATAGGTTGAGCGTCGTGTAGGCGTTCCCTTCGAGCGCGTAATCGTAATAGCGCTCGATCGTGGTGATGCCGGCCTGGTCGATGTCGCCGTTCGCGACCTCCACGGTCAACGAACCCGCCAGAATGCTGTCATTGAAGGTGAAGCCATCGGGCGAGATGACCGTCGTCCCGTCATAGATGGTGAGCAGGCCGATGTTCGAACCAAGGTTCACGGTGGAACCCGCTTCGATCGTGACCGGCGCACTGCCGGGCGCGGCGCCGTAACCAGGCCCGATCAAGAGCGAGTTCCCGGTCAGGCGGACATCGCCACCGCCATAGATGACGGTATTCGCGAAATCGTTCGGCGCGCCGATCAGGTCGGTATAGCGGCCATCGACCAGCAGAACCGGAGCAGTGATATCGACATCGCCGCTCGCATAGATGCCCGACACCAGCAGACTGCCGTCATAGGGTGAGCCGCCCTCGATGGTCACGTTGTTCCCGGCCTCGACCGTCACGACCGAGAAGCCGTTCCCCGAGGCACCCAGCGCAATATCGCCCGCCGCGCTCAACACCGGCTGGCCGGCATTGGTCGGGCTCGTGCCGTTTATCGTGGTGCCGAGCACCTGGCTGATACCGCCGCCGGTCGAGACGATAATCGCCCGGGTGTCGATCAGCGTCTCGGGCAGCACCAGATCGCCGCCCGACTGCACCCTGCCATCGGTGCCGAGGTAGAGCTGCTGGCCAGCCGAGAAGGTCAGCTCGCCATCGACCTCGACCTCGGCGCCGCCCGACACCTCGAAGCTGGAGGCATTGACGTAAAGGTTCCCCGCCACGTCGATCTGCGGTTGGAAAGTCTCGGGGAAATCGGACCCGACGCCCGCCAACGGCACCACCAGGTACCCGTCGGTCGTGATCGACGAATTGCCCGCCCCATCACTGGTATTGAGCTCGTAGACCCTGAGCTGACCGAGCGGATCGCCGCTGCCCAAGGTCGTGTGGTTGATCACCGCGCTCTCAGCGTCACCGATGGTGATCTCGGAGAAATTGTTGCCGGCGCCGTCCAGCACGATGTCGCCGTTCGGCGCATAGGCGTAGAGGTCGAAGGGAATGAACCCCTCGTTGTTCTCCGCCTCGATCGAGGTGAGCGGCGACTGAGTGATGTCACCGTCGCGCGACGTGATGAAGAGGGCGTTGGACGCAACCGTCGCCGGGAGGATCAGATCGCCTGAGGCATCGAGCGATGTGTTCTCACCCGGCACAAAGGTCGACACCTCAAGCGACACGGTACCGCCCGAGTAGATCACGGCCCCTTCGTCCACGATGTAGGACGAGTCCGTGAAGAGCAGAGTACCGGCGATGCGCACGTCGCCGGCAGCGTTCACGCCCGGTGTGTAGTCCGGGGTCGCGGCGGCAGTGTTCGGCAGGCTGACCGTGCCGGTGCTTTCGACATCCAGCCCACCGGCGCCGACCGTCGCGCGATCAAGCCTCAGGAACCCGTTGGCCGTGTTGCTGGAGTAGTGTCGCAGATAGACGCTGTCAGCGGCCTCGACACTGAACTCGGAGAAGGCGTTCTGGGCGTTGTCGAGCGTGACCGACGTGGCGCCTGAAATCTCGATCCGCCCCGGCACCGGAGTGTAATAAACCCCGTATGACCCATCGCGGATATAGGTGCCGGGCTGCTGCGTCACCGAGAAACCGGTGCTGCTGGGCGATCCGCTGATCAGAATGGCAGGGTCGGTCACCCCGTCGCCGTTCAGCACGAAGTTCGGCGTGGCGAAGGTGTCATTGGTCTCGAGGTTGACGATGCCGTTGGTGAAGACATAGCGGGCTGCGGTGAGGCTCAGCGTACCGTCGCTCGAGATCGTCACGCCGTCGGCGATGTCGATGCTGTAGGGGTCACCAGCGTAGAGCGCCGCGTCGATGGTGATGTCGCCCGTCGCCGTGATATCGGCGTTGATGTAGACGCCGGGCGCGTCGGGAACGCTGGAGACGGTCGGATCGGCGCCGTAGAGCGCGATCGTCCCGTCGACCGTGATCGCCTGGTTGACAGTGATCGTCGCGGCACGAACCGTGAGGTCGAGAGGGCCGGTTGCATTGACCGTCTCGTTGAAGAAGACGCCGCTCGTCGCCTCCAGGATCAGGCTGCCGCTGGCGTTGTTGATGAAATCGGCATCGATCGATGTCGGACCCGGGTCGGCGGCGTAAATGTTGTCGATCGGCGTGGCCGTGCCGCCATCCTCGATGACGATATCGGTCGGATCCAGCAGCAGCGTGCCGGCGGTGCCGAAATCGGCGTCGAGCGCGACGGTGCCGCCAAGCTGGAAGAACCCGCCCGAGATCTCGACGAAGCCGCCATCACCGCCGGCCGGCCCACCCGTGGCGCTGACATCGCCCATGAACGAGGCGACATCATCGCCCCAGAACACCACCGTGCCGCCATCGCCGGCACCGCCGCCGGCCGCGCCGTCGACGCGCACCGTCGCCATGTCCTCGACCACGGTGATGCGGGCATTCGGCACCGGACCCTGGCCGCGCAGATCGCCGCCGATGCGGATATCGCCACCGTCACCGTCGACCCCGCCCGAGGCGTCGATGACCGCGCCTTCGCGCACGGCCACGCGCTCATCGGCGGTGATGGTGATTTCGCCGCCATCGGCCGTGCCACTGCCGCTCACGTCGATATCGCCGGTGACCTCGACCGTGTCGGTCGAGCGCAGCGTGATCCGCCCCTCGGACACCGAGATCGAGCGCGCCTCGATCTCGCCGCCCGCCACGATGCTCGCCTCCAGCAAGCTCTCTGCGGCGGCGGCATCCATCAGGACGGTGCCGCCCTCGTTCAGGATCTGGCCGCTGTTGCTGGCGCTGACCGCCGTGCCCTGCCCGATGGGCAGCGCCAGGATCCCGTCGCCCGCCATATCGACGGCGAAGGTCTCGGTCCCGGCCACGACGACCTTGCCGAGACGCCCCTGGATCACGCCATCATTGGCGGCGTTCGGGCCGACCAGACCGACCAGCCCGGCCTCGCCAAAGGTGATCCGCCCCTCGTTCTGGATGACCGCGTTGGGATCGCCCGGAATGGTGAAATCCGTGCCGCCCTGCATGAAGGCGTCGTTGTCGATATCGGCCGAGGTCGCGAGCAGCCCCCCCACATCGACCGAGGCGCCGCGGCTGATATGCACGCCCTTCGGATTGACGATCCAGACCTGGCCATTCGCCGACAGGTTCCCCTCGATCGTGGTGCGGTCGACCGAGTTCACCCGGTTCAGCGCGATCGAGGAACGGCTCGGCTGACGGAACACCACGCCCTCGTCCGGCGCGATGTCGAAATTGTCCCACTCGATGATCGCGCGGTTGGAGGACTGGTTGATCGTCGTCTGCTTGCCCTGCTGGGCGATATCGGCCTGACCGCCGATCACGATGCCGCCCTGCGGCCCGGCCTTGGCCTCGCGCATCATGCCCGGCAGCATCGGTGGCGTAGCCGCCAGCGCCACCAGCGCCGTCGTCGCCATGTAGTGATAGCGCAGGATACCCGGGCGAACGCGGCGGGGTTGGCCGAGGCGTGCCATGCGGTGGTGGTGGGGCTGCGGTGCCATGGCCGTCTTCCTCGTTGTGATGCCGGCTATCCGGCGGCGGCTCACGGTCAGAAGAACCAGACCAGCGAGCCGTTGATGCGCGTGTCATGTTCGCCCGTGCGCGTCAGCGCCTCGGTCACGGGCTGGGCCACCTCGATTTCGAGTTGTGGCCCATTCGGGATGATCAGCCGTGCCCCCGCACCGACCGAAGCCCGATCTTCGTATTCCGACCCCGGCGTGTCCGACTGAAACACACCGCCGTAATCGGCGAAACCATAGACGCCCCAGCCGACGCGGTTGGCGAAGATCTCAGCATCGTCGTCCCAGCGCAGCTCACCATAGACGGCAAAGCCGCTGTCGCCCGACAGCTCAGATGGCTCATAACCCTTGAGGTAACGCGAGCCACCGAAGCTGATGGTCTGGCTGGACAACAGCGGTTCTGGCGAGAACTGGCCGGTGGCCCGGATCTGCGCGCTCAGATTGCCCTGGATCGGCTGGGCGCGGGTGACCTCGCCGCGAAACGCCACAAAGCCGCTATCGGCCAGCGGGTTCGACAGGTTCGGATCGCCCGACTCGCTGCCGCCAAGCGCCTCGACACCGAACTTGATCCCCGCCTCGAAGAAGGTCTCGCCAAACGGGTCGCGTACCGCGCCGCGGCCGAGCAGCGAAAAGGCACGCACGCTGTCGTCGCTCAACGTGCCCGCATCGTCGAGCTCAAGCTCCGCCTCCACCGCCTCGAACCCGGCGCCGAGCCAGAGCGAGAAGGCGCGCGTGCGGACCACCGGATGCTCGATCTCCAGGCGCCCCTCGATCTGCTTGCCCTTCAGCTCCAGCGGATCCAGCACATCGCCCGGGCGTGTCCTGGCATAGGTGAAACTGCCCGAGATCGCGGTGCCGGTGCCGAGGAAGACACGCTGCGTGATCGACGCAGTGTTGCGCTCCTCCAAGTCGGGGAAATCGCCGGTCGACCACGAGTTGAAATAAGCGATCTCGGTGGAGGCGCCGAAGCTCGTGTAAGTGTTGGCGTAGCCGATGCCGCCGAAGATGCCGGGGCCGATCACTGGCCCGTCACGGTGGGTCAGGATGCCGACCGCATTTAAGGGCGAGCGTTCGACATTCATCGTCAGCTTGATGGCATCGGGCGTGGAGCCGGGGCTCGGCACAAAGGTCGCCCGCGTCACACCCGGCAGATCGGTCACCAGCAGCGAGGCGCGCTCGATATCCTCGACCGTGGGGTTGTCCATGCCGGCGAGCGGCGCGACCAGCTTCTCCACGAGCGCGCGGACCGGGCCGATATCGCCCTGTGGCTCGGCGATCTCGACCGCTTCGACCCGCGTGGTCAGCACGGCGATCAGGATCGTGGCCCCCTCGGCGTCGATATCCTGTCGGGGCAGCACCACACGGGTGAAGACGAAACCCTCGCGCTTCAGCGTCAATTCGATCTCGCGCGCAATCGCGTAGACGCCGGCCAGCGTGGTTTCCTGCCCGACAAGCCCGGCGTAGAGGGCGCGTGCCTCGGCGAGTGGAAGCCGGCCATCATCGATAAGGGGTGCGCCGTCACGACCGACAAGCTGGATGTCGTCGAGCCGCAGGATCACGCTTTCGGCGCCAGCGGGTGGGGCGACCGAGGTCTGTGGCACCGAGATCGAGGGCGTTTGCGGCGCGCCGCGTTCCTGATCCTCGAGATTGGCGCGCAGGTCGTCGATGGCCTGTGTCTGGTCCTGCGCGCCGGCCGGTCCCATCAGGGTCACGGCCGACAACAGCGCGATCACTGCCCCACCCGAACGCGCGAGCATGCGCGCTTGAAAAGAGCCCTGATGGCGGGCCGGTCGCAAGGCGGATACGAAGCCCCTGGGTGCCGGGCTGGTGCGGCACCGCCGCGCTTCCGCCATGCGTCGGGTCATAGTTACTCCGTCAGAACGCAGCTTAAGGCGCGGGCGCCGGGCGGCGGCCGGCAGGGCGATCAGCCGCCGATATCCACCTGGATCTCAACACGGCGCTGCACGGCCGAGCGCGGCCCGGCGGAAGCCAACAAACGCTGCTCACCCATCCCGACCGATTGCAACTGGGCAGTGGCGATGCCGCAGCCGTCCACGAGATACTGCTTGGTCGCATCCGCGCGGCGCTGCGACAGGCGCAGGTTGTAGTCGTCGCCACCCGCAGCATCGGTATGGCCGATCACGAAGTACCGAGAGCCCGGATTGAGCTCGAGATCCGCTTTCAGCGTATCGCAAAGACCGTCGAGAATGCCGCGCGCGCTGTTGTCGAGAAAGGCGCTGTCATAGGCGAACTTGATCGGGCGGAAGAGCTGATCCTCGGGATTGAGATCGATCGGCGCGGAAGCGACGTCCTGGCGCGATGATCCCGCAGTGCTCGACGCGACGTTGCCCGATGGTGTCGGATCGGTCGACACCACCGTCCCCGTGCCGGAGGAGACGGGCGCCTGCTCCTCCACGCGTCCGGTCGAGGGATTGATCTCCAGCAGCGTGCGGGTCTTCTGCTGCTGGCGGCGGCGCTCGATCAGCAGCTGGCGCTGACGCTCCAGAACGCTTTGATCGGTTGACTGAGCGGCAACTTCGGGGGCCGGAAGTGCGGTCACCGTCAGGGCCAGGACGATGCCGGGGACGAGGCGATGCATGGCTACTCTCCAAAGGACAGCACGATGGGGGTGCAAGCCGTTTCCAGATCACGAACGATACCTTACCGCGGGAAATGACGCCGTCCAGTGACAAGGCCGACACGAGGCTTAGGCGGGTTCACCAATCGGCCAAGTGTCACCCGCACGCCGCGGCGCCGTCGCGCGACCGTGAGCAGGCGAGACTGCTACCGCTGATTGCGTGACGTCCGACACGGGCCATGTCAGAGAGTGACCCTAGCGGATGCGCAAACCCGTAACGCAGACCCGTGACGCAGAGCCAAAGCCCGAGATTGAGCTAAAGCTGGACCCAGACAACCATGCGCCTGCTGCCCGCCATCATCCTCGCCGTTGCGGCCATCGCTGCGCCAGTCCTCTGGCATCTGTCGGCGGCCTATATCGCGGCGCCGCCGCAGCAGACGGCCGATCCGGGCGCGCGGGCGGAGATCGAGATGCTCGAGGCGCGGATCACCGCGCTGGAGGAGCGCATCGACGGGCTCGATGCCCGCACCGCCCGCGCGCTCACCGGCGATGTGGAACGCGGCCGCAGCACGGCACCGAACGCGGAAGCCTCCGATACCCTGCGCGATGCCTTCGCCCAGGTCGTGCTGATTGCCGACCGGCGCAACGTGAACGGCGACCTGACCACGCCGCGGCCCAAGGATCTGGAAGAGCTGTTCGGCCTGCCGCGCGAGGACCTGACGGACCAGTGCCAGCCGATGACCAACGAGAAGCTGAAAGAGATGCTGGCGGTCGAGGATGTCGGCCCCATCCGTGCGCAGATGATCCGCCCGGCGCTGGTCTCGCTGCGCCAGATCTTCGCCAATGTGCAGGTGTTCGAGCCCGAGCTTTACGGCAGGATCCAGTCCGCCGGGTCGCTCTGTGTGCGCCATATCCGCGGGCGCGAGGGCCTGGCTTCGGCCCATGCCTATGGGCTGGCGGTGGATATCAATATCGACGGCTACCTCGACACGCTGGGCGATGGGCGGACACAGCTCGGCCTGACGCTGCTGGCCGACTTTTTCCGCAAGGAAGGCTGGATCTGGGGTGCGGCCTTCGGTCGGGAGGACTCGATGCATTTCGAAGTGAGCCTGGAGAAGCTGCAGACATGGCGTCGCCTTGGCCAGATCTGAGAGGATGATCGCCGCGATGACCGGTGGCCTGCGCGCCGGCGGCCTCGCCTTGACCACGGCGCTCGTCGCCTGCGCCGATCCGCCCCCACCCGCCGGGATCGTCGACCCGGCCGCGATCGTTGCGCCGGCAGGGGGCGAGGTCGAGGTCGGAAACGGTGGCGGGGGCGCAGCCGAAGGCGGAGCGCCGCTCGCGACCACCCTGCCCGCCAGTCTGGCAACGTCATCGGCCCACCGCCTCGTCGGGCTGACCATCACGCTCGAGAACCCGCCGGCAGCGCTGCTGGATGCGCGCGGCGCAGGGGTGATCGAGGTGATCCGCACCGATACCCGGGAGACCGCGCGCCTCGTCTTTCTGAACGGTGCGCTCACCGCCCATGCGCTGACCCCTGGACCATGGCGGATCAGGGCGATCGCCGGTCAGCACTGCGGCTTTATCGACCTGCCGGTGCCGCGCGATATCGCCGCCGGGGCGGGTGGCATCGCTGATCCCATATCGGCCGGGGCGTTGACACTCAGCTTTTCGACCGGCGCCGAGATCGGCGCACCGGCACGGCTGAGCGGGCGCCTCGCATCGCCCGAGGATCTCGCACGTCTCGCGACGCTTTCCGGGGGTGACAGCGCCGCGACCCAGCCGCGCCCGCTTCTGCGCCCCGGCGCGGAGGCCCTGTGCAAGCATATCGATCTGGCGGTGTCGCGCCCGGATATCGATCCAGCGATCGAGGTGCTGACGCCGCTGCAGATCGCCGAGATGGTGCTCGTGCTCGGCGCCTTCGGGGCGATCACCGGGGCGGCGGCGGCCACCGGCAGCGTCGCCTTCGTCTCGGGTGGCGGTGGCCTGGTCTTCGCCGCCTTCTGAGCGCCCGACGCACGGCACAAGGGCGCGTTCACCATCTTCCCTCGCGTTTCCTTCAGCACTCCCGCCGTACCCCTCTGCCAGGCTGGGCTGTGCACCGAGGGGGCGATGCGATGACGAAATTCGAGAAGATCATGCCGGCGGCGGGGAAGAAGTACCGCCTCGTCACCCGCAGCGACATGGACGGGTTGGTCTGCGCCGTGCTGCTGAAGGATCTCGGCATCTGCGACCGGATCGATTTCGCCCATCCCAAGGACATGCAAGATGGGCTGGTCGAGATCGGGCCCGACGATATCACCACCAATCTGCCTTATGTCCCCGGCGTGTTCCTTGCCATCGATCACCACGACAGCGAGGCCGAGCGGGTCGAGGGCAATCCCGACAACCACGTGATCGACATCGGCGCGATGTCAGCGGCGCGGGTCGTCTACGACTACTTCGGCGGCAAAGCAGCCTTCCCGCGGATCTCGGACGCGATGATGGAGGCGGTCGACAAGGCCGATGCCGCCCAGTTCACGCGCGAGGATGTGCTGGATGCGCAGGGCTGGGAGCTGTTGAGCTTCCTGATGGATTCGCGCACCGGCCTCGGGCGCTTCCGCGATTTTCGGATCTCGAACTTCGCGCTGATGATGCAGCTGATCGACCACTGCCTGGAGAGCCAGGACATCGATCAGATCCTCGCCCTGCCCGACGTCGCCGAGCGCGTGGCATTGTACAAAGACCACGAGCCGATGTTCCGCGAGCAGCTGAAGAAGTGCAGCACCGTGCATGGCAACCTCGTCGTCCTAGACATCCGCGAGGAGGATCCGATCTACGCCGGCAACCGCTTCATGCTCTATGCGCTGTTTCCCGACTGCAATATCTCGATCCATGTGATGTGGGGGAAGGGCAAGCAGAACACGGTCTTCGCCACGGGCAAATCGATCCTGAACCGCAGCAGCAAGACACATGTGGGCCACCTGATGCTGAAATACGGTGGCGGCGGTCACACCGCGGCGGGCACCTGCCAGGTGCCGAACGATGAGGCGGAGAAGGCGCTCGGCGAGCTGATCGCTGCGATCACCGCCGACGGCTGAGGCCCCGCCGAGGACGCAGTCCGAGGCAACGCGGGCTGCCCGAGGACGCAGTCCAAGGCGTCGCGGCCAGCCCGAGGACGCAGTCCAAGGCGTCGCGGCCAGCCCGAGGACGCAGTCCGAGGTGCCTCGGGCTGCGCTGTCGGCACACTCCCCTTGCATCACGCGATAAGGCGGGCGCAGCCTCGCCCGGCATGACGTTGCCGGAGCCCGCCCATGACCGCCACCGCCCCGCCGTTCTCATCCAGTGAATATGTCCGCCGCCTCTACCTTGTTCGCGAGGCGATGCGGGCGCGCGATATCGACTGCCTGTTCATCGAGGACCCGTCCAACATGGCCTGGCTGACCGGCTATGACGGGTGGTCATTCTACGTCCATCAGGGTGTCGTCATCACCCACGACCGCGATCCGATCTGGTGGGGGCGGATGATGGATGGCGCCGGGGCGCTCCGCACGGTTTGGATGAACGACGACCAGGTGCGCCCCTATGGCGAGGAATTCGTCATGACCGATCAACGCCATCCCATGCAGGATCTGGCCGCCCTGATCGGCGAACTCGGCTATCGCCACGGTCTGATCGGCGTCGAGATGGAGAACTACTACTACTCCGCCAAAGCCCATGCCGTGCTGGGCGACAGCCTCCCCTCGGCACGCCTGGTCGACGCAACAAACCTCGTCAACTGGCAGCGGCTCGTGAAGTCCGGGGAGGAGATCGCCTTTATGCGCAAGGCGGCGGCGATCTCGGAGACCATCATCGACGGGATCCGCGAACGCTGCGCGCCAGGCCTGGCCAAGAACCTGCTGGTGGCCGAGATCTATGCCGATGCGATCCGCGGTGTGGGCGAGGACTGGGGCGATTACCCCGCCATCGTGCCGATGCTCCCCTCAGGCGCCGATGCCTCCGCCTCGCACCTTACCTGGGATGGCCGGCCGTTTCAGAAGGGCGAGGCGACCTTTTTCGAGATCTCGGGCTGCTATCGCCGCTATCACGCGCCGCTCTGCCGCACGGTCTTCCTCGGCAATCCGCCAGACGCGATGCGCCGGGCCGAGGCTGCCCTGGTCGAAGGCCTCAGCAACGGCATCGACCTCGCAAGACCCGGCAACACGACCGGCGATGTTGCGCGTGCCCTGTTCGAGGCGCTCGCCCGGGCGGGCATCGAGCGCAAGGCACGCTGCGGCTATCCGATCGGCCTCAGCTACCCGCCCGACTGGGGCGAACGCACCTGCAGCCTGCGCCCCGAGGACGAGACGGTCCTGGCGCCGGGCATGACCTTCCACTTCATGCCGGGTCTCTGGTTCAAGGACTGGGGCATGGAGATCACCGAGACCATCCTGATCCGTGACGAGGGGCCTGCCGAATGCCTGTGCGACCGGCCCCGCGAACTGTTCGTCACGCCCTGAAGCCGAGACCGGCCGAAGGTCTCGCGAAGCCCCTGCCCGGCGCTGTCCCGGCGCTGTCCCGGCGCCGTCCCCGGGTCGTCCCGGCGCCGTCCCTCGTTCGTCCATGGGTCGTCGTCCCGCGGTCTTTTCCGGACGCTATGTCGCGGCGAGGCCGGGCCGCCAGCTCGGCGGTTTTGCTATCGTTAACCCGTCGGGAGGCTGCGCCGCCTCCCCCGCGCTTGGCTGCGGCCTCCCGGCAACCTTCGCAACCACTGGCTGAAGCCGGCCTGCGTGCTGTTGACCCACCGGCCCACCGCCCGTCATCTCGGTCAGGAACGCCCAATCGCGGCACCGCCGCAGCCCGACCGGAAATGTATGCTTGCTCATGGTTCGTAGATACCAAATCGCTGCCATAGCGCTGATCACCGCAGCGATCATGGGCATGCTGGCGGTGCCGGTAGCGGCTCAGCGTGAGGCAAGCCGCGAGGACTTCACGCTCACCCCGTCGGGCGAGGCCTATCTGGAAAGCATCGCACGCCGGGGTATCGAGGCCCGGGTCGGGTATTGGGACCCGAGCGCCGCGGCACCGCCACTCAGTCTCGACCCCGACCTGCTGGACGAGGAGCAGGACGAAGAGGACGAGAGCAGTTTCGCCGGCAGCACGCTTGGCAATATCGTCGGGGTCATCGCGCTCATGGTGCTGATCGCCTGTTTCGCCGCGGTCTTCCTGCTGATCGGACCGCGCAATGTGGCATTGACCAGCACGGGCAGCGCGACCCGCAACACTCTGCGCCGTCGCACCGCGACATCGACTGTGGAGGAACTGCCACCCTCCTTGGAACTCGCGGTGGGTGAGCCCGACCGGCGCCGGGCCCTGGCCATCCTGGCCGAGGCCGCCGTCATCGAGGCCGCGCGCCAGCACAACCAACGCCTCGGCCGGGCCATGACCATGCGCGATGCGCTGAGACGGATCCCACGGGACTGGGCCGGCTATGCGCCGCTCGCCACGCTGACCCGCGCCGCCGAGATGGCCCATTTCGGCGGCCGACCGGTGAGCGAAGAGGGCTTTGCCGAGCATCTCGCCTTTGCGCGCAGCCTGTTCGGCCCGACCCCGGCCGGCACCGGCTACCCGGCATGAACGCCGGCGCGGCAGATGGCGGCAACCAGGGCCGCGGCTGGCTGATCATCGTCGGGGTGATCCTGGTGGTCGCGCTGCTGGCGCTCGTTTTCCTCAACACGACCGAGCGCCAAGTGCGCCGGTCACCCATCGGCTTCGACGGGCTCGCGGTCTGGCTGCGCGACCAGGACCAGGCGGCGGTCACCCAAAGCGGCCTGACACGGGTCGACCCGACCGAGGTCGGGCTGCGCATCCTGCCGCTTTTCGACGCCGTGCTGGACGCTGATCGCGAGAGCGCGAGTACCGAGGAGGAGATGCTCTACCGGCTGAGCGATGTCGACATGCAGACCCGGATCGTGCGCGAGAAGATCGACCGTCTGCCGACGCTGGTGGTGCTCCACAAATGGCGCACGGGCATGCGGCTGACGCGGATCGCCCACCCCGTGCTGTTCGGTAGTGCCCGACACCAGACCCGGGTGCTGGCAGACATCGCGCCGGGCCTCGGCCGAGTAAAGCTTTTGCCGCAGTTGTTCACGCCCTTTCGCCTCGCCCCCGACGCGCGCATCGACGATGAGCCTGAGGGCATCGCAGAGCTTTATCTGCCGCAAGTGATCTCGGGCGCCGATGCCTGCAGGCCGATCATCGGCACGGCCGACGCCATGATCCTGGGCCGCTGCGTGACGGGCGACAAGCGCGCCGATGAGACCGTGCGCCATTTCTGGCTGCTCTCCGACCCCGACCTGTTGAACAACCACGGCCTCACGCTTGGCGACAACGCGGTGCTGGCGAGCCGGCTCATGGCCCATATGGCGGGCGACGGTCTCACCGTCGTCGACTACACCGATTATGTCTGGGCCGTCGGGCCGCGGCCACGGCGCGAGCGGGAATGGTCGGATCTGCTCCGATTCTTCGAGTGGCCCTTCACCATCCTCTGGCTTGGCTTTGGCGTCGTCACGGCGCTGCTGCTCTGGCGGGCCAGCGTGCGCGATGCCGCGCCGCTGCCCGCGGGCGATCAGGGTCCCGGCGCCACCAAGACCGTGTCGATCGACGCGCAGGCGCGGCTGATGCGCCTGTCAGGTGCCGATGGCGCGTTGCTGGAAGCCTATGTGAGCCAGCGTCTTGGCATGCTGGCCGACGAGTTGATCGGCCCGAGGCGGAGTGGCACGGATGCCCTGCGCACCATCTTCGGCGTGCTGGAGCGGCGCGGCGTCGGCACCGCCGGCGCGTTCAAGACCGCCGTCGTCGGCGCCCGTAGTCTGTCATCAAACGCCCCCGCCGCGCAGGTCGTCGACCACCTCGACCGCTTTGAAACCGCCCTAGAGCAGGTGATGCATGAACTTGGAAGATCTTCACGCAACGGCTGATCGGCTGAGGGCCGAGATCGCGCGCACCGTCCAGGGGCAAGACGACGTGATCGACCTGATGCTGATCGCCCTCGTCACCCGGGGCCATGTGCTGCTGGAGGGCCCGCCGGGTACTGCCAAGACCCTGTTGGCACGCAGTTTCGCGGGCGTGGTCGATTTGGATTACGGCCGAGTGCAGTTCACGCCCGATCTGATGCCGGGCGACGTGATCGGTGCCAGCATCTTCGATTTCCGAACCTCCGAGTTCCGGCTGATCAAGGGACCCTGCTTCACCGACGTCCTGCTCGCCGATGAGATCAACCGTGCGCCGCCCAAGACGCAGGCGGCACTGCTGCAGGCGATGAGCGAGCGGATGGCGACCATCGACGGCACCGATCACCCTCTTGGCGCCGATTTCTTCGTCGTCGCCACACAGAACCCGATCGAGCAGCAGGGCACCTATCCCCTGCCCGAGGCTCAGCTCGACCGCTTTCTGTTCAAGATCGAGGTGAGCTTCCCCGACGAAGCGGTCGAGCTCTCGATCCTGCAGGCGCATGCGGCCACCTCGCTCGACACCGCGGCTCGGCTTGAGGCGCTGAACCGCGTGTTGGATCGCGAGGCCCTCGCCGCGCTCCGGGCCTTGGTCGACACCATTCGCCTCGACGACGACATCCTGCGCTACGTCCTGGCGCTGGTCCGCGCCACCCGGAACGAGCCCGAGATCGCCTATGGCGCCTCGACACGGGCGGCCGATGCGCTGGCGGGGGCGGTCCGCGCGGCCGCGGCGCTGGACGGGCGCGATTATGCCATTCCAGACGACGTGAAACGGCTATTCCTGCCCGCCATGCGCCATCGCATCGTGCTGGGCCCGACCGCCGAGATCGAGGGGCGCAGGCCCGATGACGTGCTATCGAACATCCTCGATCAGGTCGAGGCGCCGCGCTGATGCGGCCCTCGGCGCGGCTTTTGTGGATCGCGCTCGGCGCCTTCGCGCTGTCGGCGGTGCTGATGGCTGCTGGCGAGGGGACACGCGCCGTCGCTCCCTTTGTCTGGTTGCCGGTGCTGATGGCGCTGGCCGGGGATCTGGCAATCAGCGTCGCACGGCCAGTCGCCGTCGAGATCGCAGCGCCCGACGAGATGTTCACCGGCCAGACCATCGCGCTGGTCGTCACGCCATCGCGAAGGCCCCGGGGGCTGACCGCGCAATTCGACTGGCCCGAAGGTCTCGACGGGCCCGAGAGTGCGCCCCTCGACGGCGCCGCCGCCACACCTGTCGAGATCACGGCGCGGCGCCGGGGGACATGGCCAGTGACCCGGCTCTGGCTGTCATGGCCCTCGGCGTTGGGGCTGGTGGAGCTGGTGCCGCGCCTGACCCTGGATCTCACGATCACCGCCGTGCCGGATATCCGGCCCGTTCAGTCGGGTGTCATCGACGTCAAAGTCCGCTCCACCCTGTTCGGCGTGAAGGAGAACTTCGCGCGCGGCGAAGGGTCGGAGTTCCACCAGCTGCGCGATTTCGTGCAGGGCATGGATACCCGGGCCATCGACTGGAAGCGCTCTGCCCGCCACCAAGGGCTGGTCGCCAAGGAGATGCGGGCCGAGCGCAACCACCACGTCATCGTCGCGCTGGACAACGGCTACCTGATGCGGAGCGAGGCTGGAGGACTGCCCAAGATCGACCACGCCGTGAATGCCGCGCTGGTGACCGCTTGGGCGGCTGGTGTCGGCGGCGATATGGTGGGGCTCTTCGCCTATGACGCGCGGCCGCGCCTGTTCGTGCCGCCCGAGCCAGGGCGCCGGGCCTTCGCGCGGCTGCGCAGTCGCACGGCCGAGCTTGCCTATGAAAGCGTCGAGACCAACCACACGCTAGGCATGGCGAGCCTGATCGCCCGTACGCCGCGCCGTAGCTTGATCATCGTCTTCTCGGATTTCGTCGACGTGACCGGTGCCGAGCTGATGGTCGAGAACATGGCCGCACTCGCCCGGCGCCATGTGGTGGTCTTCGTCGCCATCCGCGATCCGGCGGTGGAGGCCATCGCGGCGACCGCGCCCGGCGATGTCGACGGGATCTCTAACGCCGTCGCGGCCGGTGGCCTGATCTCTGAGCGGCGGCTGGTGATGGAGCGGCTCGGCCGGCTCGGTGTCCTGGTGATCGACGCAGCCCCCGGGCAGGTGAGCGCCCGCGTCGTCTCGACGTATCTCGACCTCAAGGCGCGCGAGGCGGCATGAGCTTTTCAGAGATCCCCCGCACCGGGCCGAAGACAGGTCGTAAGCCCGAGCCCGAGCGCGGCGCGGCGCCCAGGCCGAAAGGCACGACGGGCACGACGGGCCCGGCGGGCGAGCCAAGACCGACCGCCGAGGCCGCGATCCTGCGCAGTGCCCGCTTCCGTAGCGAGCGGGAGGAAGACTGGCAGCGCCTCGATGCCCTCGTCGCCCGGGTTGAGCGTCGGGGGCCCCGCAGCCTCGATTTCGGCGAAGCGCGGACCATGGCAACGCTGTACCGGCAGGCGGCCACCTCGCTTTCGGTCGCCCGGGCCATTTCGCTCGACCGCGCGCTTCTTTCCTACCTCGAGGCGCTGGTGACCCGCGCCTATCTCGCCGTCTATGCCCCGCAGGAGGGGCTTGGCGGCGCGCTCTGGCGGTTCCTGGCGAGCAGCGCCTCGCAGGCCATGCGCGGTCTCTGGCCATTCATGCTGGCAGGCTTGGCCACCATGATGCTGGGTGGGCTCACCGGCTGGCTGCTCTTTCTGGAGAACGAGGCCTGGTACGATGTGCTGGTGCCCCGAGGCCCCGACGATGTGCGCGGCCCGGAAGCCACGCGCGAGGAACTGCTTTCCGTCATCTACGACGGCGGAGGGTCGACGCTGGATGAGCTATCGGCGTTTGCTGCTTTCCTTTTCTCGAACAATGCGCGGATCGCGATTTTCGCCTTCGCTCTCGGTGCTTTCGCCTGCCTGCCGACATTCATCCTGATCTTCTACCAGGGTCTCTTCATCGGCTGTTTCGTGGCGCTGCATGTCGACCGCGGCGTCGGGCTCGACCTGTTCGGCTGGCTGTCGATCCACGGGGTCACCGAGCTTGGTGCAATCGTCGTCGCCGCCGGCGCGGGCTATGCCGTCGGCTTTGGCGTCCTGTTCCCCGGGCGCGAGCATCGGCGCACGGCCATGGCGCGCATGGCACGCCCGGCGGTCAAGGCCGCCATCGTCGCCGCCCTCATGCTGTTCGCCGCCGCCGTGCTGGAGGGCTTTGGCCGCCAACTCATCCAGGACACCACGACCCGCATCGTGATCGGGTGGGGCATCGGCGGGCTCTGGCTGCTTTGGTGGCTTGCCGCAGGACGCAGAGCATGAGCCGCGACGGCTGGTGGGCACGGCGCAAAGCCCGACGCGAGGCGAGACGTGCGGCCAGCGCCCAAAACCGGCGGGAGATGCCGCAGCGGGTGCACGAGGTGATACCGCCCGAGGGTGTGCCTCTGTCGCTCACCATCGCCTCGATGGGTGCCAGGTTCGGCGCACAGCTTTTCGACCTGCTGCTGACCGGCCTCGCCTCGGTCGCGCTGGTCATTGCCATCGCCCTGCTCGTCGACGCTTCCTGGAACCTTATCGGCGGGCTGCTCGCGCTGCTCTTCTTCTTCGTGCGCGCGCCCTATTACGTGGCGACCGAGCTGATCTATGGGGGGCGCACCCCCGGCAAACGCCTGATGCGCCTGCGCGTGATCAGCGCCGATGGCCGCTCGCTCGCCACCTACGCCGTGGTCCTGCGCAACCTGATGAAGGAGGCAGAGGTCTTCGTCCCGGGGACGTTGCTGCTGATTGTCAGCGCGCAGGACCCGGTGAGCGCGATCCTGATGCTGTCCTGGATCGTGATCGTCCTGGCCATCCCGCTTTGCAACAAGCGGCGCCAGCGGCTGGGGGACATCATCGCGCGCACCATCGTGGTCGAGGAACCGCAGGCCCTGCTGATGCCCGAACTGGCCGAGCGGCAGAAGGCGCGCTTTAGCTTCCAGCCGCATCACCTGGATCACTACGGCGCCTATGAACTGCAAACGCTGGAGCGGGTGCTGCGCGCGGCCACGGAGTGGCGCGGCAAGAGCGCCCAGATACGACGCGACAACACGCTCGCGGTAATCGTCGGCAAGATCCGGGCGCGGACCGACTATGTCGAGCCGGTCGCGGAGGCCGATCATCTTGCCTTTCTCGAGGATTTCTACGCGGCCCAGCGCCAGCACCTCGAGGCGCGCCAGCTGATGGGCGAGCGGCGAGCCGACAAGCATCACCGCACTGCAGCAGAGGCATCACAGCCTGACAAGGAACGAAGCTGACCAAGCGGAACAGCCAACCGCCGCTCGGCACATGATGCTAAAGGCGAAGGATCGAGAACCGATATACGCGAGGATCCTTCATGAGCGACAGCGCCCCCGGTAGCGCCCAACCACTCGGCGTCTCCAGCATCATCAGTGAGACCTTCTCGGTCTTCTCCAAATGCTTCCTGCCCTGCTTCATCGCGGCGCTGGTCCCAAGCCTGATCATCGCGCTGATCGCGCTGGTTTTTGTCGGCAGCGGTGTCATTCTCGGCGACCCGGATACGATCGACCCGGCGAGCGTCGGAACCGGCGTCGCCTTTGTCACGCTGCTCGGGCTGATCGCGGGATCGGTCGCCACGGCGGTGATCGTGCGCATCGTATACGATGCCAAGATGGGCAAGCCGGTTGATATCGGCTCGGCCATCAGCGCCGCGCTACCGCTCCTACTGCCGATCGTCGTTCTGTCGATCGCAAGCGCCCTGATCATGGGCGTCGGCTTCGCGGTGTTCATCATTCCCGGGATCTGGCTCGCCGGTGCACTGGCCGTGGTGATGCCGGCGATCGTCGTCGACAAGGCCGGTTTCGGCGCGCTCGGCCGCAGCTTTCAACTGACCAAGGGGTATCGCTGGCCGATCGTGGGTGTGCTCTTCATCATGTTGGTCGTGCTGATCCTCGCCCAGCTGGTGCTCTCGCTGGTCACAGCGGCCTTTGCCGCGATCAGCCCGTTTCTCGCGGTTTTTGTCGACGCGAGCCTGAATGCCGTGCCGCAGGCGCTCTATAGCGTCGCGCCAGTCCTGATCTACGCAAGGCTGCGCGAGATCAAGGAAGGTCTTGGCATCGAAGACGTGGCGAAGGTGTTCGACTGAACACATCCCGATCGGGCGGTCTTCGACATCTCAGGATCGCTCGATCCCTCTCCGCACCGCACACGACCCAAACCTAGGCGATTACTCGGTCACGTGAGCGCGGCACTGGCTCCAGGACGCACCTGCATCAAGAGATCGGCGATGGCGTCCGGATCGACGGGTTTATAGCGCACGAAGAGCGAGCTCTCGACAGCCGCCTCGCGGAGCGCCGGATCACGGTCGAAGGTTGTCAGCACGCCAAGGAACGTGCCGCCCGCAGCCCGCATCTCGCGCACCAGATCCAGACCCGTATCGCCCGCGCCGAGATGGTGATCGGCAATCACGGCATCGGGCATCAGGCCGAGGTCATTCAGCATAGTCCGCGCCTCGTCGGCGCTGGCGGCGGCCATGGGGCTCGCTCCCCAGCCCTCCAGCAGTCGCACCATGCCCTCGCGCACGGCGTCATCATCCTCAACCAGCAGGACAATCACATCATCCAGCCTGACCGCCTCGGCCGGTGCCTGCGTCTTGTCGGCCTCGCGCGTCCGGTAATCCATCACTGGCAGCGACAGCGAGAACACCGTGCCACGCCCCGGCACGCTGTCGAGGGCGAGGTCATGGTTGAGGATGCGGCAGGCCCGGTCGACGATGGCAAGGCCGAGACCCATGCCGGGGATCTCACCCTTGTTGTTGTCCAGGCGGCGGAACTCCTCGAACACCGCTTTCTGGTCGGCCTCGTCGATGCCGCAGCCCGTGTCGCCGACGACGACCCGCACCACGTCACCACAGCGCCGCACACCAAGCAGCACACGACCGCGCGCGGTATAGCGGATCGCGTTGGAGACGAGGTTCTGCAGAACCCGCCGCAGGAGCGCGGGATCGCTCACCACGACGGCCGAACTCGGCACGACCCTCAGCTCGATGCCCTTCCGCCGCGCAACCTCGTCGAAATCGGTGGCGATGCTCTCGAACAGGCGCCCAATGGGGACCTCGGCCAGCGATGGCGTCAGATCGGGGGCGTCGAGGCGCGAGATATCGAGCAGACCGCCCAGCAACTCCTCGACCGAACCCAGCGCACGGTGAATGCGGTCGGCCAGCGCCTGCTCGGTCGCCGGCAATTCGTGATCGGCCAGCGAGGCCGCAAAAAGCCGGGCGGCTGAGAGCGGTTGCAAAAGGTCATGGCTGGCGGCGGCGACAAAGCGCGTCTTCGCCGCATTGGCCTTCTCCGCACTGTCGCGCGCGGCTTTGAGCGCCTGCATCCGCTCCGCCGTCCGCGCCTCCAGGCTGGCGCGCATCTCGGCCAGCGCGACCTCGGCCGATTTCTGCGCTGTGATGTCGACCACTGTGAGCACGACGCTGCCATCGGCCATTGCAATGGCGGTCAGGGACAGCGTGCGTTCGTCGCGCCGCGCGATCTTCAGCGTCAGGGGCTCGCGCCGGCCGTCCTCCGACATCCAGTCGAGCAGTGCGGCGCCGTCCTCAAGCCCGAAGCGCTCCAACAGCTCGACCAGACGGTCGATCCGCGTGCCGAGCCTGAGCGCCCGCGCCGGTAGCGCCATAAGCTCGCGAAACGGGATATTCGCCGCGACGACGCGCCCGGCCGGATCCACGATGATCAGCCCCCGGTCGACATGGTCCAAGGTGGCGCGCACCAAGCGGGCCTGTCGGTCGAGCAGCTTCTCGCGCTCCTCCCGCTCGGTCCGGATGATGTCGGTCACATCGGTCTGCAACAGCGCCGTTCCACCGCTTGGCGTGCGGTGCTCGCTGACCTGGATCCATCGGTCGCCGACGACTTGCGCGTTGAAATTCACGCTCCGCCGCCGGTGCGCGGCCATGCGGGCATCGCACCAGCTGTCGACATCATGGCCGGGCGGCAGCACTAGGTCACCGGCCTCTCCGACGATGCGAACATAGTCTTTGAAGGCCATCCCGGCCTTCATCCGCTTGGCCAGATCAGGCACGAAACCGGCAAAGCGGCTGTTCATGCGGATCAGCCGATCCTCCGCATCGAACAGCGCGAAACCACCCTCAAAGGCCTCCATCGCCGCCGCGACATCGGCATCGGCACGCTCGGTCTCGCGCCGCGCGGCAGCCAGGCGCGCATTGGTGACCTGCAGCAGATCCATGGCTTCTTCAAGATCGCGCGTCCGGGCGCGTACCTTCCGGTCGAGCAACAGCGCCGTCTCGAAATGCGCATAGCCCGAGCGTTCGTCCGAGGTTTTGGATTCGACGCGGTGCATCAGCACATCGTTGATCCGCCGCAACTTGGCGCATTCGCGCTCCAGCGCTTCGATCCGTCCTGCCGCGTCGATCGTCTCACTCATCGGCCGTCATCTCCCGGCGGGTACAGGGCGACACCAGTGAAGGTCTGGTTCACATGCAGGCCATTGTGCTGCTCGCCATAGGTCGAAAAACCGACCACGCCGAACCGGGCGAGTACGTCGGAGACCGGACGCGTCATCTGTCGATCCTCGGCCTCCAAGCGGCGGAGCACGCAGTCGCAGCCCAGAATTGCCGCCGGTGGCACGGGACGGGCAAGGCAGGTGAGTGCCGCGTCCAGATGCTCGGCCATGTTCAACGGCTCGACCGTGCGCAGCACCAGACCCTCGTCGATGGCCGAGAAAAACCGCAGATCGCCGTTCTTCTCGACCTTCTGGATCGCGCGGACATGGTGCTGACCGCCAAGCCGAACGACCACCGGATGGGCGGCAAAGGCGAAGGGCCCGAGCTGGCCGGGATCCAGCCCGACGATCCGCGCATACTCGACAGCCGCGGGCTCGGCATTGATCTCGCTGACCAGCCGGCGGGCGGGGTCGGCCTTCGTGACCACCATGCGGGTATCGGTCGGGCGAAAATGATCGAAGCGGAAGACATGGACGGGGCACCGGCTCTGCACCAGCATGATCACCGCGGCATCCTGCCGGGCGACGCCGTCCGACAGCACGAAGGTCTGCTCGAACTCCAGCCCATCGCCGGCCGAGCCCCCAAACAAGGGGATGGCGCCGAGGGCAGGCGTGATCGAGGCGACCAGCGTATCCTCGGCCCGCGACAATCCGTCGACCAGCAGCATGGCAAAGGTGCCTGGCCAATCCGCCTGCGCCGAAGACACCTCCATGCGTGCAGCGAGCACAGCGCTCGCGACGGCGCCGCTTTCAAGCGAGGCCAGCCCGGTCAACGTCCGCGTGGCGGCGACGAAGTTCGATTTCGGCAAACCGATCGCCAACACGGCATCGGTCAGATAGCCGCCTGCGATCTCTCCGGCCGTGGTGCAGCCGACCACCGGTGTTCCGGCAAAACGCCGCGCCGCCGCATCGGCAACCGCGCTGGGAGAGAGGCGTCGCGGAAAGAAGATCATGACGACCGCCAGATCGCGGGTCCCGATGGCCTGCGCCAGCGAGCTCACCGCGTCCTCGGCGCTATCCGCACGCACGACGGCAGAGCGCATGACCGCCTGCCCCCGAGGGGGCGGCGGTATCACGCCGGCGATTGCTGGCGCGTCCATCGGCGATCGCCTCCCAGGCGTTTGTTGTTTGCTCGAAAGCCTAACCGGCTGCGACGCCATCCTTCAAGACGGTGGCAAAGCGTGCCTTCTGCACCGCCAGCACGGCTTGCGTACGCGACGCGACACCCAGCTTCCGCAGGATCGCGGTGACATGGGCTTTCACCGTGGTCTCCGAGATCGACAGGTCATAGGCGATCTGCTTGTTGAGCTTACCGAGACAGACAAGCTCGAGGATCCGCGTCTGTCGGGGTGTCAACTGCCGCATCCGCTCGATCAACTCGGCATCGGCACTGCCTGAGGCGGGGCGCACGAAACTCTCGGGCACCGTCACCTCGCCCTCCCAAAGCCTGTCGAGCGCCTGGATGACCTGCGGGCGCGGCGCGTCCTTGGGCAGAAAACCATCGGCGCCGCAATCGAGTGCCGAGGCGATGATGCCATTTTCCGCCATGGATGAGACGACCAGGATGCGGGCGCCGGGCGCTGCCGCGCGCAGCCGCGCCAGCCCGTCGAAACCCTCAACATCCGGCAAGTTGAGATCCAGCATGATGGCATCCGGGGCACCGTCATCGCCGATCAACGCAAGCGCATCCGCAAGCCGGCTGGCCGTCACGATCCTGGCGCCCGGCAGCACCTGGCCAAGCGTCATCGACAGCGCGTCGCAGAACAGCGGATGATCATCCACGACCAGCACCCGCTTGGGCTGCATCGCCGAGCGCGCCGTGTCGTCGCTGCGCTCCCTTTCTATCAAGGTCACCATTGGGTCATGCCCCCGTGTTGTTCTATGGGCCAGCGCCGCTGGCCGTTATCTCCAAGAGAATGCCCGGTCGAGCACCTGACATTCCGTGTTGTCGATCAAGATACCGCGGTGCGCTGAGAGCTGCGCCGAGACCCGTGTCTCGGCCCGCAATGGCGGCTGCCGGCATATCACCGGGAACAGCTGTCGCCGTGCGCCGCATGCCTTCCTCCCAAGTGCGCGCGAGGCCCTATGACCAAACTCCGTTGTATGGAAACACTTTCCGCGATGAGGATGCAAACAAATTGGGTAAATCGCTGAAACGATAATGTCGCAGCGCGTGCTTCTATGAGGCGGTTCCGAACTGGGTCAGTGCCGTCGCCCATCGCTAACACGCGACTAACAAGTGTTTTTTGATCTATTGGCGTCGTCTCGGCACTCGATCGCAGTCGCAAGCGATCACAGCGGCGACCTTTAGCAAAACGCATAGGAAGACACGGTTGCCCGTGCGAATTCAACGGCATGGACCCGCGAGTCTAACATGCTAAACAAGGAGATAATGCCTGCTGAGGCTGGGGAGAGAACATGGAACTTACCGGAGAACGGATCATCGCGGCGGATCGTGCCACGGTTTGGAAAGCGCTGAACGATCCGGAGGTGCTGAAAAGCTGCATCCCCGGGTGCGAGAGCATGGAGTGGACGGGTGAGAACGCCCTCACCGCCGAGGTCGCGCAGAAAGTGGGCCCGGTAAAGGCCCGCTTCAAAGGTGCAGTGACGCTGGAAGATGTGGTCGAGGCGCAGTCCTACCGTATCGTCGGCGAGGGCAAAGGCGGGGCAGCAGGCTTTGCGAAGGGGGGCGCGGCCGTCTCGCTGTCCGATGATGAGGGCGGCACCAAGTTGAGCTACGAGGCGGAGGCGAAGGTCGGCGGCAAGCTCGCCCAGCTTGGATCGCGACTGATCGACGGATTTGCCCGCAAGATGGCCGATGAGTTCTTCGACCGCTTCAAATCGGCCGTGGAGGCGCCCGCCGAGGGCGAAACGACCGCCGAGGCGGCGAACGCGCCCGTCGCGGAACCTGTCGCAAAAGACCCAGCGCCGGTCGCGAAGCAACACGTGCCGGTCGCGACCCCGTCAAGCGCCACGCCGGAGGAAATGAAGGGCACCCCTGCCCCGACCGCACCGCCGGTCAAGGGGCACGAGGCCGCGTTCCAGGCGGCGCTGCCAGATGGCACCTTCGAGGGCGACGACAAGATTGCAACGCCGGCGACCTCGACCCCGGTCGAGACGATGGGCCAGGCCGCCCCCTCGGCACCGGCCCCCGATCCCGAGACAGCGGCCCCGACAACACCCGAAGCGGTGAGCGAGGCGGAAGCGACGGTCGCGACCCCGTCCAGCGCGACACCGCCTGAGATGGTCGGCACGCCGGCCCCGACGGCACCGCCGGTCAAGGGGCAGGAGGCGGCGTTCCAGGCGGCGCTGCCCGACGGCTCCTTCGAGGGTGACGAGAAAGTCGCGACGCCGGCCAATGCCACGCCGGCCGCGAGCATGGGTCAAGCCGCTCCCTCCGCGCCCGCGCCCGATCCCGAGACCGCAGCGCCCGAGACGCCGGAAGAGGCTGGCGAGGTACCCGTTGCAACGGCGACCCCTGCGGCGGAAAAAGCATCGGCGCCCGCAGCGGCCGTCGAAGAAGCGGCACCCGAAGCAGCCAAACCGCCCGAGAAGAAGAAGAGCTGGTTTCAGCGCCTCTTCGGGTAATGGCGCCCAGATCGGAGCCTCTTGCGACCGAACGCGACGGTGCGGCTCAGTGTTTCACGAGGACGCCGAGCCGCGCTACCGCCGCCCCGCTGGCACGCCATAAGCCACGAAGGTGACTGGCGCTCTGCCCGGGTCGCGCCAAGCCCCTTCGCCCCGCGAGAGGCCGCCCAAGGAAGGCGCGCAGACTGAGCTGCCGTCAGGCGGCGGCGCTGAACTGGTCGGTATGCCGGGCGTTGGCGTAGATCTCGTGGCACCAGCGGACAATCGGGCGCTCGGCCCAGGCGTCCAGATCGGCCGCCACCTGTTTGGTGCGCGGCATGTCGCCATACACCGGGTGGTGCACCGGCAGCACCAGGGGTGCGATCAGGGCAGCGGCGGTGATATCGAGCCGCGTCAAGGCACCCGAGGCTGGATCTGAGAAGGTCTCGCCCCCCGCGAGCAACCCGTCCAGCCAGTCGAGCTCGGCGTCGAGGACACGGTGCGCGGCGCGCCCACCGGCATGGTCGAGCTTGAGCCCGACGATCATGAGCCGGCGGAGCGCCGGCCAGCCAAGGCGCATCAGCACGCGCTCGGGCCCTTGGAGATCGCGCATGAACAGCGATCGCACCTGACCCGGCGCCTCGAACAGCGCGTCCGAGTAATACCAGCGACGGACATTCGTTGCCGCCACCTCACCGATCCGCCGCTCGATCGCAGCCCCATCGACACCGCGGGCCAAGGGCGTCAGCGCCGTGCCATTGCCACGACCGGCGGCAGCTTCCGCCTCGGCCCAGTCGATGATCTCGGAGGAGCCCTGCACCACCGTGCCATCGCTCAGCACCAAGGCCGGAACGGTGCTCCGGAGCGCCCCGGCACGCCGGAGCACGGCAACATGCACCCCGGCCGGCAGCGTTCGCACCTTGTAGGCGATGCCCAGCCGATCCAGCGCCCAGCGGGCCTTCTCGCAGTAATGCGAGATCGCGAACACCATCAACGTCGGCGTCTCGGTGGCGGTCATCCCGGGCCTCTCATCTGCCGGTCGGGTCTCGTTTCGGAACCAGCAAATGTCGCGCCGACGCGCTTTGACAAGGCGGCAACCGCGCCGTTTGCGAACGGGCCGCCACGGCCACCTTCGCAGGGGGTGCCGTGATCGCGTCACGCAGAGGGAGGGCTTGAACCAGCGGCGGCGCTTCCCATCTGCCGGAAATCAAAGAGCGACAAAATGGAGCACCGATGACCACCCCCGCCGCGGACTTCAGCGACCACGGCCCGAGCGACGCGACCCCTGCCGAGGGTGGCCGGTCAGACCGCGAACCCATCTGGCAGCGCGGTGCCTACATGCTGCTGTTCGTGATCGCCTTCAGCTTAGCGCAGAGCCTGCACACCCTCATCGCGGTCGTTCAGTTCCTGGCGCTGTTGCTGCTGGGGGAGCCCAACAGGCGGATCGCCGAGTTCGGGGCAGGACTGGCGGAATGGACGCGTGAGACGTCGCGCTTTCTGACCTGCGCCAGCGATGAACGACCATGGCCCATCGCCCCCTGGCCCACCCCGCGCGCCTAAGCAGCGCTGCCCCAGCCCTTTGGTCGACGGCAAGGCGAGACCGCGCAGGTTCAAGCGGTGGGCCGTTTGCCCATCCTCCGGGGTGTGAAATCGTCCTGCACGATCTCGGTCTCGGCCAAGGCGGCTTTCAACACCCCATGCGCCGGTGACTTTTCGCAGACCGGATCGGTCTCGGCGGCGTCGCCGGCATAGGCCATCGCCTGGCAGCGGCAACCGCCCCAGTCGATCTCGCGCCGTTCGCAAGCGGCGCAGGTCGCCGGCATCCAGGCGGTGCCGCGATAGGCGGTGAAAGCCTCGCCGTTCTTCCAGATATCGATGAGCGCGCGGTCGGCGACATTGTCGAACTCAAGCGTCGGGATGCTCTCGGCCGCATGGCACGGGAGCACCTTGCCCTCGGGCTTGATGCAAAGGCCCATGCGCGCCCAACCACCCATGCAGGCCTTCGGGAACCGTGCATGGTGATCGGGCGGCACGTAGTCGATGACCATGGTTCCCTTCAGGCGCGCCCGCGCCTCGGCCACGATGCGCGACGCCGCGCGGGCCTGCGCCTCGGTCGGCATCAGGGCGGCGCGGTTGACCGAGGCCCAGCCGTGATACTGCGTGTTCGCGACCTCCAGCCGGTGAGCGCCGAGATCGACCGCAAGCTGAATCGTCTCGGCCAACCGGTCGAGGTTCTGTCGGTGCATCACCGCGTTGACGGTCAGCGGGATGCCTTCGTCGGTGACCCAGCGGGCGACGCGCATCTTGGTCTCGAACCCGCCCTTGTAGCCGCCGATCCGGTCGGCGCTGGCGGCATCGACGCCCTGAACCGAGAGCTGCACATGATCGAGGCCCTTTTCCGCGCAGGCGGCGAAGGCGGTCTCTGTCAGGCCGACGCCCGAGGTGATGAGGTTGGTATAAAGCCCTGCCTCAACGGCGCCAGCGACCAATTCAGGCAGGTCGCGCCGCGCCGCGGGCTCACCGCCTGAAAGATGGACATGGAAGATGCCCATCACCGCCGCCTCGCGGAAGACGCGGATCCAGGTCTCGGTGTCGAGCTCGCCCGAGCGGCGGGTGAGCTCCAGCGGGTTGGAGCAATAGGGGCAGGACAGCGGGCAGCGATGCGTCAGCTCGGCCAGCATGGCGACCGGGATCGGGATCGCGGTCGCGGCTTTCAGCGTGGCGACGGGCGTGGCGTCATTCATCGCTGCCTCCCCTGAAATGGACCATGCCCCGGTCGCGCATCTGCTGCAGGAAGGCGGTGGCATCGGTCTCGATCCGCTCGCGCGGGGCGTTGAAGGCGGCGGCCAGATGGTCAATCACACCTGCCAGCGAGCGCACGCCGTCCAGCGCCTGCAGGACATGGGCGCCGACCGGATCCAGCTTCATCGCCCGCTCCGGCGCGAGCAGGAACCAGCCCTTGCGGATCTCGCAATGGCGAAGCCTGACACCGCGCGGCAGATAGGGCACGGCCGCTGGGTCAGGCGCTGCTGGCGCGGGCGCTTTCGCGCGCTCGGCTGGCATGGCGGCTGTCACGCCGCGGCCCGCATCGCCTGCCCCGGCGCCCAAGCACCCGGCACCGGGTTGCCCCCGACATAGGCATGCTCGATCGCGTCGAGCTGGCACCAAAGCATCGAGCATTTGAAGCGCAACGCCTCGAGCGCGCGATCCTGCTCCTCGACGGTCAAGGCGTGGCGCTTGACGTAGTCGATGGCGAAATCGGCGTCGCGCGGCGCCTCGGTCAGCCGGTTCTTGAAGTATCGCAACGTGTCCTCCGTCACGAAATCATAGTGCTGCAGCATACCAGAGACCCGGGCTTTGATGATCATCGGGCTGAACATCTCCGTGAGGCTGGAGGCGATGGCCTCAAGGAGCGTGCGTTCCGCGACGAAATGCAGATAGGCCTCGCAAGCGAAGCGAACGGCCGGCAGCGCGCCCCGCATCGAGGCCACGTAGCCCCGATCCAGCCCCAGACCGTCGGTCAGCGCGAGCCAGCGGCGGAGCCCACCTTCGGGGTGGTCGTCGATCTCGCCGTCATGATCGACCACGCGCTGGCGCCAGATGCGGCGGAGAACGGTGTTGTCCATGCGGGCTAGGATCGCGCTGTCCTTCAGCGGCACGATGCGCTGGTAGCAATAGCGGTTGAGCGCCCAGGCGCGCACCTCGTCGATCGAGCAGCCGCCTGAATGCAGCCGTTGGTGAAAGCTGTGCAGATGGTGATACCGCTCCGCGCCGATGGCGCGCAGGGCGGCCTCCAGCGCATCGGGCGAGAGCGGTCCTCGGGCCAGTTCGGGGCTGACGGGCGTGTGGCTCATAGCGTGATCTCCATGCCGTCATGGGCGACGGTCCAGCCTGCGGCCTCGACCGCCGCGCGCTCGGCGCCGGCGGGGTTCCAGACCGGATTGGTGTTGTTGATGTGGACATAGACGCGCAGTGCGACGCCGAGCGCGTCGAACGCCGCAAGCGAGCCGTCAGGCCCGGCCATCGCCATGTGGCCCATGCGGGCGCCGGTCTTGTGGCCGACCCCTTCGCGGATCATCTCGTCATCGTGGAACACGGTGCCGTCGAACAGCACGAGCGCGGCCCCCCTCAGCCGCTCGGCCAATGCCGGCACCATGGTAGCGCAGCCCGGGATGTAGAACGCGCGCGCCGTGGCCGTGGCGATCTCGACACCCACGGTCTGCTCGCCCATCAGCTGCGTATCGACGCTCTCACCCTCCATGTAGAGCGGGACCTTGCCCGGCACGGCGAACAGCGTGGTGGTCAGCCCCGGCAGCACCTCCATCGGCTGATCGAGCGCGATGATCCGGCGCGGCACGATCGCGCGATTGACCGCCTCGAAGAGCGGGTTCTGGTCCAGCACGTCGTGGATACCGGCGGTCGCCCAAAGATCGAAGGCCTGCCCCTCGCGGAGCGACAGGAGCCCCACGACGTGATCGATATCGCCGTTGGTCAGCATGACCGCCGCGATGGGAGAGTTTCTGAGCCCATGGCCATTGCCGGTGCGCGGCTGCAGCGCGGGCGTCGCCATGATCTGCGCGCGCAGATCGGGCGAGGCGTTGAGCACCAGCCAACGGGCGCCATCGACCGAGACCGCGAGGCTCGACTGCGTTGCGGCCGGCGCCACGGGCGTAGCGCTGCCTGCCCAATAGCTCGCGCTATTGGCCGCTGCACAATTCCACTGCGGCAGGCCACCACCAGCCGCTGCTCCAAGCACGATCAGGCGCATCTTCCCGGTCTTTTGCTGCGGCCTTCGCGCGGGCCAGCTTCGGTTCTGCGAGTGTCGGGGGCGCCCGACATGAGGTCAACGGTTGCGTCGGACGACTTTGGTCCGACGGCAGGTGCGCGTCGGCGCGGGCGTCCTACTCCGGCATCGTCACCGTGATCTGGATCGAGGCATACCAGGCCGACAGGTCGTCGATCTGCGTATCGCTCAGGCTGCCGGCGATGATCGACATGATCTCGTGCTCGCGCCTGCCCGAGCGGAAATGCTGCAGCTGGGTGCGCAGATAGGCCTCGTTCTCCCCCGCGATATGCGGCGCGATGGGAATCGTGGCGATGCCGTCGATGCCGTGGCACTGCGCACATTGGCGGGCAAGTTGACGACCCGCGACCGGATCGCCCGCCCAGGCTGGCAGCGCCATGACGGCCACGAGGCCGAGGGCTGCTGGCAAGCTCTTCATCATTGCTCATGGTCCCGAGACGCTTGGCGCCGGACGGTGGCCACGCAGACCTTGCGTCATCTACGGGCACTGGCATGGGGAGGATCCCCTGCCCCGTCCGGCCGATGCAGGGTGAGGACGCCCCACCCAGCGCGGTCATCTCACTCGGTCGGTGCCGAATAGGAGATGCGATAGAGCGCCCCGGCCAGATCATCGGAGACCAGCAGCGAGCCATCGCGCATCTGTGCCACATCGACCGGGCGGCCCAGATACTCGCCTGTTTGGGCAAGCCAGCCCTCGGCAAAGGGCACGGTCTGGCCCGCGCTGCCATCCTCGTTGATCGGCGTGAACATCACCCGTGCGCCCACCGGCTCGGTCCGGTTCCACGAGCCGTGCTGGGCATGGAAGATGCCGCCCTGATACTGCTCGGGGAAGGCGCTACCGGTGTAGAACACCATGCCGAGATCGGCGGCATGGGCGACCTGCTCCACCTCGGGAAAGACCAGACCCTCGGGCGGCGTGTCGTTCTGATAGTCGGCCGTGCGGACATTGCCGCCGCCATAGTAGGGGAAGCCGAAATGCTGTCCGGCTTCGGTCTGGCGGTTGAGCTCGCCCGGCGGGATATCGTCGCCCATCCCGTCGACTTGGTTATCGGTCCACCAAAGGTCGCCATTCGCCGGATTGAAGTCCTGTCCGACCGAGTTGCGCACGCCGTAGGTGAACACCTCGCGCCCCGTGCCGTCGGTGTTCATCCGGATGATCCCGCCGATGCCCACCTCATTATAGAGGTCGTACTTGTCCTTCGGGTGCACGTTGAAGGGCTGGCCGAGCGAGATGTAGAGCTTGCCGTCCGGGCCGATATCGCAGACCCGCGCGGTGTGGTTGAAGCTCTCCTCCTCGACCGGGATCAGCTCACCGTCCGGCACCACATGACCGACCGCCACGTCGGGGCTCTCGTAGAAGAACTCGGCCGCCGGGAAGGTGAGCACGCGGTTGCGCTCGGCCACATACAGGAAGCCGTCGGGCGAGAAGCAGACACCGTTCGGGATGTCGAATGAGATCGAGGGCGCGAAGCTCTTCACCTCGTCGGCCACGCGGTCCTTGTCGCGATCGGTGACCACCCAGACATCGGTCTTGCGGGTACCGACAAACACGGCGACGCCCTGCGGGCCGACCGCGATGTGGCGTGCATCCGGCACCAACGCGAACAGGTCGATGGAGAAGCCCGGCGGCATGTCGATTTCGGCCAAGGTCGCGCGGATCGCATCGGCTGACGCGCTGTTCTGGTCGACGACCGTGAACTCGGTCACACCGGTGGCCTGCATGGCGCCTAGCTTGTCCATGTTGTCGCTGGCGATTGCCGGCAGGGCGAGCGCGGCCCCGGACGCGGCCACGGACGCCGCAAGCAGATATCTCTTCGTCATGGGTCAGTCCTCCCTTTTTGTGCGTCTCGCCGCGCCGCATCGGGCTCAGCGATGGCGTGGCCCTGTTTTCGGACCATCTGTCGCCAGAGTGACCCAGTCTGAAACAACCCACAAGCGAAATACGCCTGAATGGAACAATCTTGCCCGTAGTACTTCGCGGAGACGGTCGAGCCATCGCTGCCCAAATACCGCCACCAACAGCGGGCAAAAAATTCGCGCGTAGCGTGTCGAGTCTCGATTTCTCCGTGCATCAGCCAACGGCGTCTCACGCCGCTGGATTTCCGGGATACCGCCGTGAACGCCATGACCGAAACCGCTCAGGATTTCCTGCCGCCCGTCTGGTTCGAGGAGATGGGCTCAAGCCTGGCGATCCGCTCGCATTTCACCCTGTCGGGGAACGTGCGCGACCTGTTTCCGCTTATGGGCTCGAACGGCATCGTCTTCGTCTCGTTCGAGACCGCAGTCTGGCAGGTGATGAAGCGGCGCGGCTACGCGCTGATGCTGCGCCATGACCCGGTCGAGGGTCTCAGGCTGCATGCCGACTGCGATCAGCGCTACGAGGGCATCCTGCGCGACATGGGCTACCCGCTCGGCAAGGTCGCGACCTCACCGGCCGAGCTTGAGAAGCTGCTGGCGCCGATCATCGCCGATGGCCGTCTGCCGATCGGCATCCTGGTCGACTACACCTCGTCGCTGATGTTCCACCCGAAGACCGAGGTCGAGCATCTGTTCGTCTCGATGGACAAGGTGGCGCGCGCCCCCGCGCCCACCCGGCCGAAAAGCGCCAAGCCGATGCCGCGCCGCAACCCGGTGATGTGGATCGTGGACAAGCCCGGCGATCTGCCGGAGTGGTTCACGACCAACAACGCCTCGACCCGCGATCTCTGGATTGGCATGCCCGATCTCGGCGACCGGCTCGCCTTCATGGGCTCGCTCGCCGGGCATCTGCACGACTATGCCGAGCTCCCTACCGCCACCCGCCAGGAAAAGCTGGAGAGCATGGCGGTGAAGACCGAGAGCCTGACGCTCGTCGATCTCCGCTCCATCGTGCAGCTCGCCCGCTCGGAGAACATGGGCGTCATGGGACTCGAAGACGCGCTCCGCAGCTACCGCATCGGCACGACGCGCAACCCCTGGACCTCGCGCGTGATGCGCAACCGCATCCGCAATGCCCGCGAGGTGCTGGAGGCGCGTGTGAAGGGCCAGCCGCGCGCCATCGACAGGACCATCGACATCATGATCCGCTCGATCATGGGGCTGTCGGGCGCCCAGACCTCCTCGCGCGGCAACCGGCCCCGCGGCGTGCTGTTCTTCGTGGGCCCGACCGGTACCGGTAAGACCGAGCTTGCCAAGGCGATCACCGAGACGATCTTCGGCGACGAGACCGCGATGTGCCGCTTCGACATGTCGGAGTTCATGGGGGACGAGGCGATTAACCGCCTGATCGGCCCGCCGGTGGGCGCGCCCGGCTATCAGGCCGGCGGCGAGCTGGTGAACACCGTCCGCGCCAAGCCCTTCGCGGTCTACCTGTTCGACGAGATCGAGAAGGCCAACCCGCGGATCATGGACGCCTTCCTGCAGATCCTGGACGACGGTCGCCTGTCCGACACCCGCGGCGAGACCGGCTTCTTCTCTGAAGCGCTGATCATCTTCACCTCGAACATCGGCATGGTGGGCGGGGACCGAACCGCCAATTCCGGCCAGAACGTGCTGCCCTCCGACAGCCGCGAGGTGCTGGAGCAAAAGCTGATCCGCGCCGTCGCTGACCACTTCCGCTACAACCTGAAGCGCCCCGAGCTGTTCAACCGCATGGGCCAGAACATCGTGCCCTTCGAGTTCATCAACCCGCGCTCGTCGGTGGTGATCTTCAAGGGGGTTCTGTCAAAGGTCTTCCGCGCCATCAAGGAAGAGCACGATGTCGATGTGCGCCTGACGAAGCATGCCGAGAACCGCCTTCTGGAGATCTGCACCTTCGAGCTGAACGACGGCGGTCGCGGCATCGGCAACCGGATCGAGAGCAACTTCATCAATCCCATCGCCACGCTGCTGTTCGAGAACGAGGGCCTGCCAGAGGTCGTCATCGGCGAGATCGACACGAGCGGTAAGGAAACCCGTCTCGTGATGGAGAGCGAGATGGACGAGGCGCCTGAGGAGGCCGCCGGCGACGCCGCCTGAACGCGAGACCACGCCCCGCCTCAACACCGCCGCAGCGTCGCTTGACCGCCCAGCCCGCTTGGGCGTAGGCGGTGGAGCGTCGCGGGCATGGTGTAATGGTAGCGCCTCAGCCTTCCAAGCTGATGGTCCGGGTTCGATTCCCGGTGCCCGCTCCAGTTCACCTAGACATCGCATTGCGGAAACCGGGGTGGAACCGCGCTTCGTACGATCACGCCGTTGCGACCAAGGCGGTCGGCGTCTGGCTGCATCGGCGCGTTACAATGCGGATTGAACTCGTTACATCCCTGCCGAAACGTATCCCGATTGAGATGCGCCAGTTTAGGCCGCACAGATCCCGCCCAACCCTTTCCATCCGTCAAGGAGACCGCCTTGCCCGTCATCGACCGTATTGCCGCCGAAGCCGATGCCCTGACCGCCATCCGGCGCGACCTGCACGCGCACCCCGAGCTTGGGTTCGAGGAGGTTCGGACCTCGGGCATCGTGGCCGATGCGCTCCGCCGGTGGGGCATCGAGGTGACCACGGGCATCGGCAAGACCGGCGTCGTTGGCGTGCTGAAAGGGACGCGCGAAGGGCGCAGCATCGGCCTACGCGCCGATATGGACGCCCTGCCGATCCATGAGACGACCAACCTGCCCTATGCCTCGAAGACCCCGGGTGTGATGCATGCCTGTGGGCATGATGCGCACACCACAATGCTGCTGGGCGCCGCGCAGTACCTGGCCAACACACGCGATTTCGCGGGCACTGCGGTCTTCATCTTTCAGCCCGCCGAAGAGGGTTTGGGCGGCGCGCGCGCGATGCTGGCCGACGGGCTGTTCGAGCGGTTTCCCTGCGATGAGATCTACGGCATGCACAACTCGCCGTATCACGCGCCGGGCGAGATCGGCGTGAAGCCGGGCGATGCCATGGCCGGAGCGAATTTCTTCGACATCCGCGTCACCGGCAAGGGCAGCCATGCCGCCATGCCGCAGGCGGGCCGCGATGCACTGCTGATCGCCACAAGCCTCGTTCAACAGCTGCAGACGATCGTGTCGCGCAACGTGCCACCGACCAAGCCTGCGGTGCTGTCGGTCACGCGCATCGCCGCGGGCTCGGCCTATAACGTCGTGCCGGAAACCGCCGAGATCGCCGGCACCGTGCGCTACTTCCATGACGAGGTGTCCACCCTGATCACCGAGCGGATCAACGAGATCGCAGCCGGTCTTGGTGCGGCATTGGGCGCCCGGATCGAGGTCGAGATGCGCAACGTCTTCGATGTTCTGAAGAACGATGCAGCGCTCTCGGCGATGATGGTGGAGACCGCGAAGGACATCACCGGGCCCATGCAGGCGACGATGAAGGATGACGTGGTGATGGGATCGGAGGATTTTGCCGATATGCTGAAGGTCGTGCCGGGGGCCTATTGCACGATCGGCCATGCCGGCGATGTGGCGCTGCACAATCCGGGCTTTGTGTTCGACGATGCGGCACTGCCGCTTGGTGCCAGTCTGCTCGCGCGGATGGTCGAGACCCGCGGCGCGGCTTGAGCAAAGCGCCAGACTACCTCGCTGATGCTGCTATGGCTGCAAACCGATGGCCAAGCTGACGAGCTGGCGGAAGACTTGCGGATTATCGGCGTCTTTCAGGACCGGGCGACACCTTCTGCCAGTGTCACCCATACGCCCCTTGCGGGCGGCCAACGCTGTGCGGCCCGCGGTTTCTCTCGACGACCTAGGCGCTGCCGAGGCGCTCAGTTGCTTGACAAGCGGACGCTGTTTCGCAGCATCGAGCGGCGATGACGGACCCTCTCTCACTGCCTTTCGACGCCGAGGCCATGGCCCATGAGCTCATGGCGTGGATCGCCTTTGAATCGCCGACCTATGATGCCGCCGCGGTGGCGCGCATGGTCGATCTCGCGGCCATGACACTGGCCGAGCTTGACGCCACCATCGAGATCCTGCCTGGGCGGGGCGGCTATGGCCCCTCGCTTCGTGCGCGCCTCGCCCATCGGCGCCGTGGCGTGCCGGGCGTGTTGATCTCGGGCCATCTCGACACGGTCCACCCGGTGGGCGCGCTGGCCGCGAACCCGGTTCGGATCGAGGACGGCAGGCTTTGGGGGCCGGGCGGGCTGGACATGAAGGGCGGCTGTCTGATGGCGGTGGAAGCACTGCGCCAGTTGGCAGCGGCGGGCATCGAGACACCGCTGCCCATCACTGTGCTGTTCACCCCGGACGAGGAAGTTGGCACCCCGTCCACCCGAGCTCTGATCGAGGCAGAAGCTCGGCGCCATGCCTATGTCCTCGTCCCCGAACCCGCACCGCCTCAGGGTGGCGTCACGACCGGGCGCTATGCCATCGCGCGTTTTCGCCTGACGGCCGAGGGCGCGCCCGCCCATGCCGGCGTCGCGCCCGAAGACGGGCTGTCGGCCGTGCGCGAGATGGCCCGGCGCATCCTCGAGATCGAAGCGCGATCCGGCACCGATGCGACGTTCTCGGTCAACGATCTCCGATCCGGGCGCTGGGTGAATTGCGTGCCACACTGGTGCACGGCGCAGGTCCTGACCATGGCCAAGACCGAAGCCGATCTCGACGCCGCGAGCGCCTGGCTGATGGCACAAGCGGGAACCCGCAACGCGATCAGCTTTACGGTGGAGCGCGATGTGGTCCGCCCGGTCTGGCCGGATGGGCAGCCCGCCACCACGGCGCTTTATGCGCGGGCCGCCGACATCGCGGCGCGCATGGGCGTGGCGCTGCCATCGGGGTCGATGGGTGGCGGGTCCGATGCGAATTTCACCGGTGCCCTCGGCGTGGCGACGCTCTGCTCCCTTGGGCCCGAGGGCGCCGGCTACCACACGGCCGAGGAATACGTTGAGATCGAGAGTCTTGCCAGCCGGGGCCGCCTGTTCACCGCACTGCTGGCCGAGTTGGCGTGAGGAGCGCGCGATGCCGACATGGATCCTTGGCGCCATGACCGACCTGCGCGTCACGAGCGCCGCGAGATGAGCACCCTGGCAGACATGACCATCGGTGTCGTCGGCCTCGGCGCCATGGGCGGTCGCGTGGCAGAACGTCTGGAGGATGCAGGGGCAAGGCTGTTGCGATGGGATGCCGATCCGGCCCGACGCTCGGCACCCGCACTCGGCGCGTTGGCGGTGGCGGATGCCGTGTTGCTTTCGCTGCCTGACGATACGGCCTGCGATCAGGTGACCGACAGTCTGCTCGCCGATGCCCGTCCCGGACTGCTGATCATCGACACCTCGACCACCAGCCCAGACGGCGCGCGGGCGCGCCAGGCGCGCGCGGCTGCCTCGGGTGTCGGCTATGTGGACGCACCGGTTTCGGGAGGCCCGGCGGGGGCCGAGAGCGGGGCGCTGACCGTCATGCTGGGCGGGCTCGAGGCGGATCTCGACCGGGCGGAGACCCTGCTCGCGCCGCTGGCCGGCCGCCTTCTGCGTTGCGGCGGGCCGGGCACGGGGGCGGCGCTCAAGCTTGCCAACAACCTGCTGCTCGCCGGGCACCTGATGCTGGCGGGCGAAGCGATGCGGCTCGCCTCCGATGCCGGGATCGCGCCCGAGACGCTGGTGGCGGCGCTTTCGGCCGGGTCGGGCCGCAGCGCCGCGATCGAGGTCAATCTACCGAAATGGGTTTTGTCCGAGAGCTATGACAGCGGCTTCTCTCTCGCGCTTATGGCGAAGGACGTGGCCTTGGCCGCCAGGCTGGCGAACGGGCTTGGCCCCATCGGCTCGAGCGTCGCACAACAGACCGAGGCGGCGTTGGACCGCTTTGGCCCGGGCGCCGATTTCAACCGTCTCGTCGATCACGGCCGCGAACCATGACCACGATCGAGGATGCGCTCAGGGGCCCAGTCGCGTCGCTGATCGGCGGTACACCGGTTGAGGGCGAGGGCGCCGAGATCGCGCTGATCGATCCCGCAACGGAAGAACAGCTGACCAGCTACCGCGATGGCGGTATGTCGGTGGCCGAAGGGGCGCTGGCGGCGGCCGAGGATGGCGGCGCCGCATGGCGGTCCTTCGATCCGGCCACCCGCGGCGCCGTGCTCGCCCGCGCAGCGGCGCTGATCCGAGACGAGGGCGAAAGGCTCGCCGCGACCGAGAGCCGGGCGGCCGGGATTCCGATCACCGATGCACGGGCGCATGTGGCCAAGGTGGCGGGCTTCTTCGACTACTATGCCGGCTGGGCCGACAAGATCGACGGGCGGGTGATCACAGGCGCCGGTGGCCGGATGACGCTGGTGGATCGGGTGCCGCTCGGCACGGTGGTGCAGATCACGCCCTGGAATGCGCCGATCTTCACCGCAGGCTGGCAGCTTGCGCCGGCGCTGGCTGCGGGCAATGCGGCGGTGCTGAAACCCTCGGAACACACACCGGTCACCTCGCTCATGCTGGGCCACCTGCTGCTGGAGGCCGGTGTGCCGCCGGGAGCCATCTCGATCGTGGCGGGGCTCGGCGCCACGGCAGGGGCGCGGCTTGTGGGCGATCCGCGTTGCGGCAAGGCGGTGTTCATCGGCTCGGTTCCGACCGGGCGCAAGGTTGCGGCCACGGCGGCCGCATCGGGGCGCCCTGCCCTGCTGGAGCTCGGCGGAAAATCGGCGGCAGTCGTGTTTGCCGATGCCGATCTCGACCGCGCCGTTGCGGCGCAGCTCGGCGGGATCTTTGGCGCCGCAGGGCAAAGCTGCACCGCCGGGTCGCGCCTGCTGGTCGAACGCACCATCTACGACACCGTGGTCGCGAGGATGGCCGAAGGGGCGAAGAACTGGCGGGTCGGTCCGCCATCGGACCCCACGACCCGGATGGGTCCGCTGTTCTCGGCCGATCGGTTAAACGCCGTGAGCGCCGCGATCGAATCCGCGCAGGATGCCGGCGCGCGGCTTGTCGCCGGCGGTGCGCGGCCCGAGGGTCTGCCGGACGAGCGCGGGTACTACATCGCGCCGACGGTCTTCGCCGATGTGGCGCCGGAGCATGCGCTGGCCCGCGAGGAGATCTTCGGCCCGGTCCTCGCCATCACGCCCTTCGAGACGGAGGCGCAGGCCATCGCCCTGGCCAATGGCGGCGAGTTCGACCTGGCCGGCGCCGTCTGGAGCCGCGATGGCGCGAGGGCCCTCCGCGTCGCCCGCGCGATCCGCGCCGGCACGGTCTGGGTGAACGACTACCGCACGCTCGGCGTGCAGGCGCCGTTCGGCGGCATGCGGGGATCGGGCTTCGGCCGGTCGTCGGCGGCCGAGGTGCTGGCGGAATACACGCAGTCAAAGGCGATCTGGCTCGACCCCGAGGGGTAAGGCGGCCTTACGCTGCGGTCTTCGCGCCCGATTTCGCGCCGGGAGCGGCGGCCAGTAGGGCTGCAGTGTAGGGATGCTTCGGCGCCGCGAACAGCTCGGCCGTGGGTCCGGCCTCGACCACCTCGCCCCGCTGCATCACCATGATCCGATCGCAGATCTGGGCCGCCACGCGCAGGTCGTGCGTGATGAACAACACAGCGAGGTCGAACTCCTCCTTCACCTCGTCCAGCAGTTCCATCACTTGCTTCTGCACCGACACATCCAGCGCCGACACCGCTTCGTCGGCGACGATAATCTGCGGCTCCATCGCCAATGCGCGGGCGATGGCGATGCGTTGGCGCTGCCCTCCCGAGAACTGGTGTGGATAGCGGTCGAGCGCGTCCGGTGACAGACCGACGCGGCTCATCAGGCGGCGCGCCTTGTCCTCGGCGTCGGCGCGCGAAACGCCAAAATTACGCGGCCCCTCAGTGATCGAGGCGCCGACCGTGCGCCGCGGGTTCAGCGAGCGATACGGGTCCTGGAAGACGATCTGGATGCGCCGGCGATACGGCCGCAGTGCCCCGCGCCCGAGCTTCGCCACATCAGTACCGCCGAGGCGCACCGCGCCGGTTGTCGGGTCGATCAGGCGCACGATGCAGCGGGCGACCGTCGACTTGCCCGAACCGCTTTCACCGACGACCCCCAAGGTCTCGTTCCGGCGAATGGTGAGATCGACGCCCTTTACCGCAGTCAGCCCGGCGCTGCGGGCAAAGAGGCCTCGCCCGCCATAGCGCTTGACGAGTTCGATGGTCTCGACCGCGACGGGGCCCTTGGCGGCGGCGCGCTCGGGTGGCGTCATGCTGGGCACCGCGTCGATCAGCATGCGGGTATAGGCATCGTGCGGGCGCTGTAGCACCTCGGCCGCGGTCCCGCTTTCGACCACTACGCCGCCCCGCATCACGACGACGCGGTCGGCGATCTCTTCGACCACGCCGAAGTCGTGCGTGATGAACAGCGCCCCGGCATCGCGGCGCGCGATCAGCTCACGGATCAGCTTGAGGATCTGGGCCTGCGTGGTGACATCCAGCGCCGTCGTCGGTTCATCGGCGATCAGCAACGCCGGATCGCAGGCCATGGCGGCGGCGATCATCACGCGCTGACGCTGCCCGCCCGACATCTGGTGCGGAAAGGTGTCGTAAAGCTTGGCCGGATCGGGCAGATGCATCGCACCCATCAGCTCGACGACCTTGGCCCGGCGTTCGGCCGACGGCATGGCGGTGTGGATGGCCAGCACCTCGTCGATCTGGGCGCCGATGGTCTCGACCGGGTTCAGCGCGGTCGCAGGTTCCTGGAAGACCATCGCCATGCGGTCACCGCGGAGCGTACGCAGGCGCTGCGGCGTAGCGCCCAGCAGTTCCTCGCCCTGCAGACGGATGGACCCGGCCTCGGCCCGCAATTCCTTGGCCATCAGACCCATGACCGAGAAGGCGCTGACCGATTTGCCCGAGCCGCTTTCGCCGACAACGCAGACGATCTCGCCCGGATTGACGTCGAGATCGATGCCCTGCACGGCGTAGCGCCGGTCGGCCCCCTCGGGCAGGCGCACGGTCAGGCCGCGCATGCTGAGAACCGGCTCGCTCATCGCTGCCCCACCCGCTTGGCCAGTTTCGGATCGAGCCGATCACGCAGCGCATCGCCCAGCAGGTTGACCGCCAGGATCGTCACTGCCAGCGCGATGCCCGGCCAGATCAGGTTCATCGGCGCGATCTGGAACAGGAGCCGCCCCTCGGCGACCATGTTGCCCCAGGACGGGATCTGCGGCGGCGTGCCCGCGCCTAGGAAGCTGAGGATCGCCTCGGTCAGCATCGCCGAGGCCGCGATATAGGTCGCCTGCACGATCAGCGGCGGCACGCAATTGGGCACCACATGGCGCCACAGGATCAGCGGCAGCGGCGTACCGACGGCGACAGCGGCCTCGACATAGGGTTCCTCGCGCACCGACAGCACGACCGAGCGGACGAGGCGCACGACGCGCGGCACCTCGGGTACGGTGATGGCGGCGATGACGGTCGTCAGCGATGCGCCCGAGACCGATACCAGTGCGATGGCAAGCAGGACGCCGGGGATGGCCATAAGCCCGTCCATGATCCGCATGATCACCGGGTCGAGCCAGCGGATGAACCCAGTGAAAAGCCCGATCAGCAGACCGCTCGCGACCGCCAGCACAGCGGCAGCGGCCCCGACCGTGACCGAGATGCGGGCGCCATAGACCATCCGGCTCCAGACATCGCGGCCCAGGTGATCGGTGCCCAGCATATGATCGGCTGAGGCCGGGCGGAGGCGCGTCGCGGGCGAGAGCGCAGTCGGATCGGCGACCGCAAGCAGCGGCGCAAAGGCCGCGCCAAAGGCGATCGAGGCCAGCGTCAGCGCCGCCAGCGCCGCGATGGGGTTACGGTAGAGGAGCCCCAGGACAGCGACGCCCCGGTTCACCCGAGGCGGAAGTGCCGCAATGTCTTCAGCGGCGCTCAATACCGGATCCTCGGATCAAGCACGGTGTAGGCGATGTCGATCATGAGGTTCAGCCCCACATAGATCGCCGCGAAGAACAGGATCAGCCCCTGGATGATCGGGTAGTCGCGCCGCAGGATCGCATCGACCACCAAGCGCCCGAGACCGGGGATGTTGAACACGCTTTCGGTCACCACGACACCGCCGATCAACAGCGCCACGCCGAGGCCGATCACCGTCAGGATCGGCACGGCAGCGTTGCGGAGGGCATGGCGGAACAGTACCCGCCGCTCGATCTGCCCCTTGGCGCGGGCGGTGCGGATGTAGTCCTCGCCCAATGTTTCCATCACGGAGGCGCGGGTGATCCGGGCGATCAGCGCGACATAGATGAAGGAGAGCGTCAGTGTCGGCAGGATGATGTGGCGCAGAAAGCCGATGGGATCTTCCAGCAGGCTCACATAGCCCTGCACCGGCAGCCAGCGCAGGTTGATCGAGAAACCCAGGATCAGCGCGTAGCCGAGCACGAAGACCGGCACCGAAAAGCCGAGCACAGCGAAGACCATTACCGCCCGGTCCACCCAGGTATCGGCGCGCCAGGCGGCGATCACGCCCATGGGCACCGCCACGGCGACCGAGAACAGGATGGTGGTGAGCGCGAGCATGGCGGTCGGCTCGACCCGCTGCGCGATCAGCAGCGAGACTGGTTGCCCGGTGAAGAGGGACTCGCCGAGATCGCCCTGCAGCACCTTGCCGACCCAGGTCAGAAACTGCTCCCAGATCGGGCGGTCGAGGCCGAAAGTGGCGCGCACCGCGTCGATCTGCGCGTTGGTCGCGGTATCGCCGGCCAACACGGCGGCCGGGTCACCGGAGATACGGAGCATCAGGAACACGGTCACCGCCACCACCAGCAGCACCGGGATGGTCGAAAGCAGCCGTTGCAGGATCAAGAGCGCCATGGGCCCGCCGGTCAGCCAAGGACGGAAGCGACTGGCCGGGGCATCACGCCCGGCCAGCCTGTGATCGTTTCGTCGATCAGGTCTTCTGGATGTTCCAGAAGAACGGCGGTGCCTCCAGGATGCCGCTCACATTGTCGCGGAAGCCGGTCGGCACGAAGAACTGGCCCAGCAGCGCGTGGTAGTTCTGCTCGAAGAACCGGGCCTGGATGCGCTCGGCGATGGCCTTTTGCGCATCGACGCCCTGCGCCTCGGCGAACTCGGTGCGCATCGCCTCGATCTGGGGATCGTCGGCCCAACCGACCCAGGCGCCGTCGCCATTGGCCGCCAGGGCGAACTGCACGACCGGATTCAACAGATCGGCGCCCTCCCACCAGGTGACGAACATGTTCCAGCCGCCGTCGTCGATGGCGTTCTTGCTGGCGCGGCGCTGCAGCACGGTGGCCCAGTCCATCGCCTGTGCCTCGACGTTGATGCCAAGGCGCTGCATCGTGTCGACCACGACCTGGATGTAGTTGGTCTGGACCGGGATATCGGTGGTGGCGAGAACCACGAAGCGCTCACCGTCATAGCCCGACTCGGCGAGAATCTTCTTGGCGTCTTCCAGATCCGGCTCGGCGATGAAGTCGCTGCCGGCCGCGTTGGCGTAGGTCGTGCCGCAGGGGAAGACGCTAAAGCAGGGCTCGCCGAACTCGGGCGAGCCGACAGCGGCCAGCAGAAGATCGGTCTGGTTGAGCGCCCGCGTGATGGCCCGGCGCACGCCCGGATTGGCCGAGGCGCCCTGCAGGCTGTTGAACCGCGCCATGCCCATATTGCCGAGCGGGTTGAAGTTCTGCACCTTCACGCCCCGCGTGCCGGCGACGATGGGCGCGAGATCGGCCGGCACCTGCTCCCAATAGTCGACCTCGCCCGTCATCAGCGCGTTCAGCTGGGTGTTGGGGTCGGGGAAGTTGATCCACTCGACGCTGTCGAGATGGGCCACCTTGCCGCCGGCCGCGTTGCTCGCAGGCTCCGAGCGGGGCACGTAGTTCGGATTGCGCTCATAGACGACGCGGGCGCCGGGGCGGAACTCGGCCGCGTTGAAAGTGAAGGGGCCAGAGCCGATCACCTCGTCTGCGCCGATGCGCTGGCTGGTCGGATACTCGGCAAATCGCTTCGGCATCATAAAGGGCACGTTGGTCGACAGTTTGCCGATCGACTGCAGCACCAGGCCATAGGGGCGCGAGAGCTTGAGCACGATGGTGTCGGTGCCATCATGGGTGCAGCTTTCGACATAGCTGAACAGCCGCTGGCCCATGCCGTCGACCTGACCCCAGCGGATCAGCGACAGCGCGCAATCCTCGGCGGTGACCGGGCTGCCATCGTGCCAGGAGAGCCCATCGCGCAGGCCAATGCGGTAGGTCAGGCCGTCCGGCGAGATCTCGACGCCCGAGGCCATCTGCGGCTGCACTTCCAGGTTGGCGTCCTGCGCAAACAGCGTGTCGTAGACGAGATACCCATGGTTGCGGACGATGTAGCCGGTGGTCGCGACCGGATCGAGGATGGTCAGCGAGGCATGCGGGATCACCTTGAGCGTGCCACCCGAGGCCGCCCGCGCGCCGCGCGGCAGCGCCGCAAGCCCGGCCGCCGCTGCAGCGCCCCCCAATAGTTGACGACGATTGGTGGTGGTTCTGATCATGGGTGGTCTCCTTACCGACTTCGACTGTCGCTTATGCGACCAAAGTGTCGGCATCAGGCGCTACGTCAACACTCTTGCAACCTTGACGGACAGCAGACCAGCGATCGCCCAAATTGCGGGCAACCTCCGCCCAAAGCTTCGTCAGACTGGCGCGAAAAACCGCTTTCCGGGGGCTCGTTCGCCGCCTTCCCCCTGACGTCATTGCCATTTCCAGCGCCAAGCGACGGCGCCCGCGCTGATGCCGAGGAGGACGCCCACCGCGTCTACGGGCGCCCCAGCGTTCACTGCCGGTCTGCGAAAGATCCTGTCAGCCGGGACGCGGCTTCGCGTTGGCGCCCGGCTGACAGGATGGGCCGCTCATCGACCCTAGAGCAGGGTGTCGGGCGTGGTACCGTAGAGAAGCCCGGTCTCGAGAGCGAGGTAGCCGACATCCTCATCGGCGTGCCGTGTCTCTCCGTCGCGCGATCGTTCTTCTTCGATGCGGATGTTGGCGCCACTGGCACTCCAGTCCCTGCCCTGGCGGACAGTCGCCGTATCCGACCCGTTGAAGGTCTGCATACCGGCGAAGAAGGCGGGCGTGTCGTCGAAAAGGTCGAGGAAGTCGAGGCTCTCCGATCTCTGGTCGATGCTCTCGCCGGTGCGCGCGGCGAGGATACCGTCGCTCCCCTCCTCGACCGCAATCCATGACAGGCTCTCGGCCGCATGATCGCCGTCGCCGGCTTCCTCCTCCTGCAGGCGGAAATCGAAGCCGTCGGCATCAACCTGTCTGAGGCGGGTCGTGACCGGATCCGCCTCGTTATCGCTGGTCACTTGTGCCAGCACCACCGGCCCCGCGTCGAAGCTCACATCGAAGCTTTCGCGCGCCCAGGCGTCATCGGCGGTGACCGAGCCTGCGACGAGACTGCGCCCGTCGGCCAGCATGTGACTGCCCTCGGCCACGGCAAGCCAGCTGACGCTTTCGGTGATGTGGAAACCGTCGAGATAATCCCACTCGTCCATCTGTAATTCGAAGCCGTTGGCATCGATCGAGCGGACGCGGAGGGTGAGCTGCTGCCCGCCATTGGACGTCGCGGGGCCAAGGACGACCGAGGCATTCTGGATCTCGGTCGCAAAGTCCACGCGGATCCAACTGTCGCGGTCTGGCTGGCTGAAGGTGACGACGCCGGCCTCACCGATCACGGCCGGCATCGGGTCCTCGCCCATACCGTGGCCGCCATCGCCCATGCCGTGGCCGCCATCGCCCATGCCGTGGCCGCCATCGCCCATGCCGTGGCCGCCATCGCCCATATCGTGGCCGCCATCGTGCATGCCATCCCCGGTACCGTCGTTGGGGGTGTCGGCGGTGTCATCGTCGTAGATCGTGCCGGTGGCCTCCAGCACGCCGGTAACGTTCTCGCCTGATACCCGCAGGATGAAGGTCTCGGTCTCCTCCACCAGCATGTCCGGATGCACCGAGACCACGACGGTCTTGGTCTGCTCGCCGGGGGCGAAGGCCAGCGTCCCGGTGGCGGTGTGATAGTCCCACGCGACGTCACTGCTGGTATCGGCGACCGCGGTCCCGTCGGCGGTGGCGTAGTCGAGCGTCAGCGCGGCGGCGGCCGGGGTCTCGAGCGCGACGGTGAAGGTGATGAAGCGGTGCCCGTCGTCATGGACATGGGTCGAACCGTCGTCATGCATATGATCCATGCCGGGATCAGCCTCGGTCACCGCGCCGCCGGTCACGGTCACAAAGAACGGTGCTGCATCGTCATTGCCGCTGCCAGCGCCGGTGCCGCCGTCCCCATTGCCGCCATCACTCTCTCCGGTATCGGAGAGCGCGCCAATCGGGGTGCCGGTGTAGTCCGGCTGGCTGTGGTAGGGCGCGCGGTCGACAAGGCCCGCCATCGCGACGCTCTTGCCGCTGAAGACGTTGCCGCTTGGATAGGTGAAGCCGTCGATGACGCCCGCCAACCCCATGCGCCCCGCGATGTTGTCCTCCAGCTGATTGGCGCGCCACTCGAAATGCGAACTGTCCAGATCGGCGAAATCGACGCCGCGCAGCGTCAGGCTTTGCCCGGTCAGGGGGCTGTAGAAGCGCGCGCCCGCGGCCGTCTGCTCGACTTGGAAGTTCAAGCCGCCGTCGCCCCGCACGCTGAGATAGAAGAAGCTGAGTGTGTCGGTCGCCGGGTCGAAATCGACGATCTCCTGCAGACCCTCCTGATGCGAGCGAACATAGATCGTGTTCGGCCGGACCAGCCCGGTGCCATCCTCATACGCCAGCGCCGCGCTCAGGTCCTGCTGCAGATGGCTGTCGGCGATCGGCGCGAAGTTCTCGGGGTGGAGATCAGCCAGAGACACGCCCTCCAACAGCAGTGACAGGCTGCCGTTGAACATGTGGAGCATCATGAAGCCGTCGGGGGTGTCGACCGGGATCTGGTTGTGGATTGAGTTCGGCCCCAGATCGAGCACGTCGCGCGTTGGGTCGAAGCCCGTGACCACCGAAGCCTGACCGACGACATAGGTTTGACCGCCACCGATGAAGGGGCCTGCGTTCCCGCCGCCCGTGCCTCCGCCGCCCGTGCCACCACCCGTGCCGCCGCCAGTATCGCCGCCGCCCATGTCGCCATCGCCACCGGCGCCCATGCCGCCATCGCCCATGTCACCGCCGTCACCGGTGCCCATGCCATCGCCAGCGCCATCGCCAGCGCCGCCATCAGCGCCATCGCCCGCGCCCGGGTCAGCCGCGTCGCCCCCGATGCCGAGTGTGGTATCGATCAGGCCGAGACCTGCGGCGGAACCGGTCCCTTGGAAGCCGACCTCGATGGTCTCACCCGCCGGGATGGAGGCCGTCCAGCTCGCGTTGCGGATCGTCAGCACGCCGTTCTCATGGCTGACGATCTCGGCATTCCAGATATTGGTGATCTCAGCCGTCGTGGCGATGCGGGCGGTCCAGCCCCCGCTGACCGCGCTGTCAGGCGTGAGACTGAAGCGCGCCACGAAGCCAGCCCCCCAGTCATCCAGCGAGAGCGCATAGCGGCCACCGTCGGCTGGCATCTCGCTGCCCTGATCGTCATCGTCGCCCGGCGGGTCGACGGGATCTGGATCGACGGGATCCGGGTCGATCGGATCGGGATCGATCGGATCTTGATCGACCGGATCAGGGTCGACAGGATCGGGGTCAACGGGCAACGGATCGCTCCCGACCGCCTGACCATCGAGAAACGGCGCCAGCAGATCGGCCGCGTTCTGGCGCACCGTCGTCCAGTCATCGAGGACATAGCCCCCGGTGTCGCCGGAATTGGGGTTCCAGGACCACCAAGCAAAGCTTGGCCCGAACGCGCCATCGGCGAGATCGGTCACCCCGTCGCCATCGAAATCGCCCGAGAGGTACGTCGTGATCGCATCGGCCCAGACAAGGTCCAGCGGGTTCTGCAGGCGTGAGCCGAACTCGCCCAGCAGCACCGGCGCGATCCCCTCCTCGAAGATGAACCCCCAATGCTCGCGGAACACGTCATAGAGGTCCGAGCCGTCGGTGAACCAGGGCTGCTGGAAGATCGAGGCCGGGTAGTCGTGGGGCGAGTAGACCAGCTTGTCGTCGGCGTTCAGCACCACCGGCCGATCACGCACGCCCTGCAGCTGGCCGCCCCACCAGTAATTGTTGCCCTGGTAGGTACCGATCCCTTCGACCACGATCAGCCAATCGGGCGCGATATCCAGCACCGCATTGCCTGCGGTCTCGGCCGCCGCGGCCCAATCGTCGCGCTGGCCGGTGCCCCAGGTGCCGAGATGCGGCTCGTTCAGAAGATCGGCGCCGATGATCGCGTCAGAGCCGCCATAGCGGTTGGCAAGAAGCTGCCAGGCATCGATCCAGTCGCTCTCGTCGTAGGGGCCCGCATACCAGATCCCCTCGGCTCCGTTGCCCTGGGTGATCCGGTGGGCATCGAGGATGATCTTGAGACCGATATCCTCGGCATAGGCGACGATGCGGTCAAAGATCTCGAGCGTCGTCAGCCCCTGCAGGCTGGGATCGCCCGCCACGCTGGTCGCCGGCAGGTCCTCCAGCACGTTCTGCACCGAGAATGGCAGGCGAATGGCGTTAAACCCTTCCGCCACCATCTGGTCCATCATCTCGGTCATGGGCCGGGCCCAGAGACCATGCGGCGCGCGCACGTCGTTCTCGGCGCCGAACCAGTTGACCGCACGGATCTGCACCGGGTTGCCCGCCGCATCGACGATCTGGTTGCCCGACGTCGACAGCGGGCCGTCGGGCAGCAGACCGCCGGTGGGCGCCGGCGTGGGATCGGGTGCCGGATCGGCCGGCGGGTCGGATGGCGCCTCAACATCGCTGTCGGTGATGCGCCCCGTCGCGGTTCCATCACCGATCTCGGCCCCCTCGGCTGCAGTCAGCCTCAGGCGGAACTGCTCGGTCGGCTCGGCGAGATCATCATCGTTCAACACGACCGTCACCGTGGTGGTCTGCGCGCCTGCGGGCAGCAAGACGGTCGACGTCACAGGAGCGAAATCAGCCCCGGGCGCGGCCGAACCGCCCACGGTTTCATAGCTCACGGTGACCAGCTCTGAGGTCGGCTCGGAAAGGGTCACTTCGAAGCTGATCGCGCCGTCCTCCTCAGCCGCGACGGCGTCGGCGACGGAGACGGTCGGCAGCGCGGGATCGGGCTCGGGCGTGTCGCCCGGATCACCGGCACCGCCCATGTCGCCAGTGTCACCTGGATCGCCAAAATCGGCACCATTAATCGAGACCGGGTTGATCGCGGTCGTCGACCCGCTGCCCTGGAAGCCAAACCCGACGGTCGCCCCGGCCGCGACAACGGCGTTGTAGCCCGCGGCCTCCACCACATAGCGGTCGTCGTTGCGGGAGACGATCTCGGCGTTCCAGATGTTCACGATCTCGCCGGCGTAGTCGAAGGCGATCTGCCAGCCAGTCAGGGCCTGCGTGGCTGTGAGTGACAGATCGGCGACCAGTCCGGAGCCCCAGCTGTCGCGAACGGTCACGTCCAGATCGGCGGTGGCGGCGCTGAAGGCAGGCATGGCAAGTCCTTTTCACGGCATAACGACAGGTTTGGCCGCCATGGCCAAAAACCTGCTGTCGATCGGGTGCGGAACGGAAGAAACCAGCGGTAAGTAAACTACAACTTCAGCGTGCATACTTTGCCGCTGCTTCGCCTTTAAAGCTTATATTCAGAGGATTGAAGACAAGACAATAGTATTATTGGGATTAAGACGCTCACGTCGATGGCGTCCGACCCCACGCCTCTGGTCACCGAAAACGTCGCCCGCGCGACGCGAGGATCACCAGCTATCAACATGTTATGATGGGCATTTGTTGGATCCGACCACGCGCGTGGCCCACACTACCGACCCGCGACCGGCGCCGAAAAACTGGCAGCCCGGCATCGCGCGCCACGCCGCAGGACGAGGACACGACAATGCGCGCTTATCTCCGCCGTTCCGGCCGCCTGCCGCTTAGCGCGGCCCTGATCGCCCTGACAATCGGCTGGGCCGGCCCTCTCGCTGCCGAGGAGACGAGGGCGCTGCCCGCCCATGTGATCGAGCGTTTCGGCGAGCCGCCGGCAAGCCCTTTCGGCCCGCTTGATACAGCGCTGAGCGCGGCGCTGCATACCGCCTTCGTCGAGACCATGGCGCAGGCAGCCTGGGGTCCACCGCAAAACGAGGCGCTGGAGGTTATCGCTGCCTCAGGCGATCCGCGGGTGGTCTGGGCCATCGCCGACATGATGCGCTTTACCTGGCAGCAGCATTTTGACAACGCGCTCGCCGAGACCGCGGCCGACTTGCTTGGGATCGAGCTCACCCGGCAGCAGGGCTGGGGCGCGATCACCGATCACCTGATCGCCTGGGATATCCCCGCCTATCCCGGCTACCTCGAGACCAAGCGCGGCATCTTCACGAACTTCGTGCCCGGTTGGGACCGCCTGTTCGTCGAGGGCGAGATCGACTGGCGGCTCGTGTCCTGGGGCGGCGTGCTGATCGATGACCGCGCCTATGACACCACCGACAAGATCTGCAACTGCATTCCCGCCGCCGACAATCCCAAGGTGTCGAGCGCGGAAGACGCCACCTGGCTGAAGGACGAGGACATCGTCTTCGGCGTCGAGGTGGGCGGCGAGTACCGTGCCTATCCGCGCCGCATCATGGAGGTGCGCGAGATGGTGAACGACACGCTCGGCGGGCGCGATCTCGGCATTCCCTACTGCACGCTCTGCGGCGCGGCGCAGGCCTATTTCACCGACCGTCTGCCCGAGGGTGTGGAGCGCCCGGTGCTCCGCACATCGGGCCTGCTGATCCGCTCGAACAAGGTGATGTACGACATCAACAGTCACTCGGTGTTCGACACCTTTCTGGGCAAGGCGGTGACAGGACCGCTGGCCGAGCGTGGGATCACGCTGAAGCAGGCGAGCGTGGTCACCACCGACTGGGGCACCTGGAAGCGTGCGCATCCCGAGACGACAGTGCTGGTCGAGGCGCTGGCACTTGGGCGCGATTTCGATTTCCGCAATGGGCGCGACGCGGATGGCCCGATCTTTCCCGTCGGCGATGTCGATCCTCGCCTGCCGGTGCATGAGGACGTGATCGGCGTGCTGACCGCATCGGGAGAGCCGGTCGCCTTCCAGCGCAGCACTGCCTTTGCCGCCCTGAAAGCCGGGGCCGAGGTCGGCTATCAGAACGTCCGGCTGGAACTCGATGCCGGGGGCATCAGGGCGGTCGACCGCGACGGCGGCGATCTCGGCAGCCACCAGGCTTTCTGGTTCGCCTGGTCGCAATTCCATCCGGGCACCACACTGATCACCCGCTGACCACCGGCGCCGTGAGGGTGAGCGAGCGTATTGACCATGCGCTTCGGGGCACGCTCGGCACTCGCCTGACCCACGCTCTCACGAGCTTGGACAGCGCGTCAGCGGACCGTTGGACACGATGAGATCCCAGCGGATCGTGAGTTCATCGCCGGCGAGGTTCAGGCGCAGGTAGTAGTCCCTCACACCGTCCTCGCCGCACTGGGCGAAGGCGCCGGTGAAGATCTCGTCTTCACGCTCTTGGATGGGGAACCAGTTGAGGCGGCACCAGATCTTGCCCCGCTTCAGCCATTGCGCGCCGATCTGGAAGGGCTCGGCCTTGATCGTCAAGCCTGGGCCGAGTGGCTCACGGGCGCATTGCTGCGCCGTGCCCCAGGTCCCGTAGAGCGCCGATCGCTCATCGGCGGCGGCGGGTGTGGCGAGAGCGAAGAGGGCGATGATCATGGCGCGGCGCATGCCACATAGATCGCGCCCGTCGAGCCGGAAAACCAGTCACGTCTGGTTGACCTGATATCAAGGCTGCCCTTCCGACGTTGGCCATGGCGGGGGCCATGGCGGGAGCTATGCCACCGGCCATATCGGGGGCGCGGTCCGCGAATGCCGACCGCGCCCAGCCCCTCAGAAATCGATGTCGATATCCGCGGTCTCCTCGCTGCCGAGCGCAAGCTCTTGCGCCGCGGCGAGCTGGCCGAAATCGAACAACGTCATCGAAAAGCCGGACTGGCCCCAGGTCTCGGGATGCTCGGGCATGTAGACGAGGATGCTGCCGCATTGCGCGGTCCCCGCGATTAGCTCGGGCGCCACGGCGGGCAGTCCCATGGCCCAGCTCATGCCGTCACGGCGCATCATCAACGCCTGCGCCTCCAGCCCCTCGCCCGGGGCGAGCTGTTTCATGGTGCTGATGTCATTGCCGCCGCCAAAGTCCTGGCCGCAGCGCTCTGGCAGCGTTTCCCGCCCCCAAACGCGAAGACCCATCATCGGGTCCTCGAAATCGGCGTCACCATACTTCCGCGTCAGCCCGCCCGAGATCTGGTCGTAGGGCAGCCGTCCCTCCGCCAGCACGATCCGGCGCATCAGCGCGATCACAGCGCCGTCCGGGCGATAGCTGGCCAGCGTGATGGTCTCTGCCCCGTCGCGGGTGACATAGAGCCGGCGATAGCCGAGGGCATTGATCTCCGATGGCGGGGTGGCGGTCTCGAAGGCCGCTATGATCCCGCCGCGTTCGCGGATCAGGCGATCGGCCTCGGCCATGGTCTGCCCGGTCCGCAGACCGAGCACATCGCGTTCGGAAAGCTCGATCTCAAGACCGGCGAGCTCGGGCCACGCTGCGGGTTGCTGCGATCCGGGTGTCGGCGCGCCTGAAATCCCGAGATCACCGAGCAGCGCCGCCATGGCATCGCCGGCAGCACCCGCGCCCGCAGCCAGCGCTTCGGCCTCGGCCTGCGCAGCCGCAAGGGCTTCGGTCTCGCGACGCTCACGCTCGGCCGCGCGCGCAGCCTCGGCCTCCAGCCGCCGCGCCTCCGCTTCCAGGGCACGCTGGTCGACAAAGGGCGTCTCCTCCAACGGCGCGCCAAGACGACCGTCAACGCCGATCATCCGGGTCGCGCGGGCCGTGGCCTCGATCACGAAGGTCTCGACGGTCTCCATGCGACCGGTCGAGCGGTCAGGTCTCTGGAAGGGATACAGCGTCATGCCATCCACCTCGAACTCGACCCGGACGCCCTCGCCGCGCGGCAGCCTGCTTTCCACCAACGCATCGGCGATCGTCAGCATCCCCCAATGCCGCTCGCAGCTGCGATTGAGGTTCTGCACCGCAGTGCGATCGACCATGGTCATCACCCGACGCGCTACCCGCTCGACCCCGTTGTCGCGGTTCTGCAACTGCTGGATCTGCTGGATCTCCGCGGCACCGATCGCGACCGCCTGCGCGGCCGGTCCTTCGCCGGCGTAATTGGCATAATCCTGGAACAGGTCGCAGCGCTCGTAGCGTTGATCGCCCCGGCGCTCGACGGCGAACACCGAGCCGAGCGCATCGGCGCGGGCGGTCAGATAGCTGGCAAGGCGGGGAAGAAAGCTCTCGGCATGAAGCTGCCGGATCGACGGCCCGCCATCAACCCGGGCAAAGGGCGCGACACCCTCGGTGAAGAAGGTCGCGCCCGGCAGGCCTGGCGCACGCTCCTCGTGCAGTTTCAGCGCCATCATCATCTCGAGGAGGCGCGCCTTATCGCCGGGCAGGCCACGCTGGCTGATCTCCAGCAGATCGACCATATGCGTGTCGAGCAGCGGTACCGCATCCGCCAAGCCGACAAAATCCGACGCGCTGAAGGTCTCGGAGAGAAGCGTCGTCTTGGCCGCGTTCTCCGCCGTGAAGTCGAGGCGCCCGACGATGATCGGGGCGCGTCGGTCGCCTTCGCGATAGGCGCGGTAGAACACGATCTCCTGCGGCTCCAGGATCGCTTCGACCCGCGCCGGGTCGCGATGCGGCAGCGCGGCCCCAACCAGCCTGACCTTCATGCGCAGTTCAACATCGCGGCGCGGAAAGTCCTTTTCCTCCTCCACGATCCGCCGGGCGATCTCCTGTGGCACAGGCAAGCTCAGCCCGTCGCCAAGCCGGGTCAGGCGCGACGCGATCGGCAGGCCGCGCATCCCCTCGGCTTCGACCGAGATCGTTGAATCGAGCGCGAACTCACCGGCGGCCAGATCATAGGTACCAAGGCGCGTCCGCCCGGACAGCCAAAGGGTATCGCCGGTTCGCTCAGCCTCCGCCTGTTGGCGAAGCTCGCGGATCAGGCCGGGCTGATCGAACTCGTTCGCAGCGCGGATCGCCTGTTGGCGGAGCGCGAAAGCACGGAACACGCCGTCGGGATCATCGCTCGCCGCGGCGACGGCTGCCACCATGCCGAGGGGTTTGGCCACGGGCTTGGCAAGGATCTCGGTGATATCGGCGCCCACTGTCTCGGCGACCGGAACCTCGGGCTCGGGCGGCGCTTCGGGCACGGGAAGCAGCAGCGCCGCCGGATCAAGCTCCATGATCAGCTCGGACAGGGCCGCATCGGCGAAGATGGCGACGCGTTTCAGCGCTGCCCTGACCGGCGCGACGGAGGGCGAGCGGCTCAGCAAGGCATCGGCCTGCCGGTCGTTCGGATTTGCAGCGGCAAAGGCGCGCTCGATGGCGCTGCCGTCGCGCTGCCAGTCCAGATCGCTCCACCAGGCGAGGTAGACCTGGTTGCCGGTGCCCGAGCGGGACTGGAAATCGCGGAGCGCCGCTGCGCGCGTGCGATCCATGAAAAGCCGTGTCGGCACGTTGGCAAAGCGGTCGGCCGAGGCGAAACCGAGCCCCTGCAACTCACGGTCGTAGGTCTGCGCGACGCGGACGCCGGATGCCCCTTCCCCGGTCGCGGCCTGCATGGCGCCACCGAAATCCACCGGGAAGAAGCCACCCTCGAAATCGTATTCCCGGGTGGAGCCGACCGCGACAAAGCGCATGGGCAGCGGGCCGCGTGGGGCGCGGGCGACGATGCGCGGCCAGTAGCGGTCGAAGAAGATGTCCTTCGCCTCGATCCGCTTGAACTCGTCGGGGAAAACGCTGGCCAGCACGCTGTCGCGCCGGTCCTTGCTGCGCGCATCGTCGAGCCACATCAACGACGGCCGAAACGCCGAGCGATAGAGCTGACGTCCGAGGAAGGCGGTCTGATCCGCGGGCGGCAGCAAACCGATCAGCGGACCGAAACGCGTATCCTCACGGAAATACGCCGGATCGCGCGCGACGCCGGCGAGCAGGTTGAACTGACCCCAGCGCTCACCGTTCTGACCGTTGGCGCTGTAGGCGACATGGCCATCGACGATCGGCATGCCAAGCTCGCCCGCCAGTTTCAGCGCGGTCGGTCGGTTGCCCTCAGGCAGCGTCTCGCGCGTGCTTGGCGGCGCCCAGGTATAGATCGCGTCTTCGGGCCGCAGCGTCGATGCGCTGCCGTCGTGCAGATGCAGCGTCACTCGGTCGAGCGTGTAGGTGATCGGGGTCTCGTTCGGCTGCTGCCCGGGCCTGCTCTCGGCACTCGTCCCAAAGCCGGTCACGGTGACCCAGAAAACCCGCACAACGCCCTGCCGGTCGGACTGCCAGGCCGCTTGTGCCCGGTCGAGCAGCGTTTTGGCAGCCTCGCGCGTCATCGGCGCATAGTTGTAGTCCGCCCCAAAACGGAAATTGGCCCGGTAGAACCGGCCCGAAATCGAGGGCGTGCCGCTCATCCGGAACCCGCTGCCTTCCTCATAGGTCAGCTGAGAGGCGGGGATGCGCCCCCCATGGAGGGCCAGGCGGATCGGCGCTTCGGGCGTGATATCGGGCAGTCGCTGCACGCCGAGGATGAAGCGGTTGCGCGCGTCGCTGATGATCTCCTCGCGCTCCAGGACATTGCGGCGGTTGAACGCCGTGCGCGCCTCGCGACGCGACATGCCAGTCTCCGCCATGCGTTGGCGCAGATAGAGCTCCTCGACGACGCCCGCGCTGTCGAGCTGGGCCGGCTGGTACTTGAGGCCAAGATCGTCGAGCCGGCGCTCCAACCCCTCCGCCTCTCGATCCAAACTACCGACAAAGCCCCGGTTGCCGATCACATGGGTATAGCCCGCGCCGTCGAGCGGCAGGGCAGCGGTCGCTTCTCCGCTGGCACCGCCCGCGGCCAGCGCTGTCGCACCGCCCGCGCCGGCATAGGGCGCACGCACCGGGGCACCGGTCAAATCCTCGATGCGCGTCTCCATCGCCTCGGCGATGCAGGGGGCCGAGCCACCGCAGGCATTGCGCCGCTGCATCCAGTCGCGCTGGGCCGATGTGTCAGCGCCGAGCGTGCGGGCATCGGACCAGGCTTCCGACAGCTCGCGGTCGAGGTTAGCCAGACCAGCGTCGTTACAGATCGCCACTTCCGTGGCGGTCGAGGCGCGGGCGCAGTCAAAGCTCGGCCGCGGCGTCGCGGCGAGCGCGTTGCTCGCCGTCGTCGCCCCGTTGCCCGCAAAATCGCTGCTGGCGCGCGCCACGGGCTGCACGCCATGAACCCGTGCATAAAGCGCCGTTCGGTCAGCGGCACCCGGTGGTGCCCCCGTCGGCGCCGCCCCAAAGCCCTGCTCGCGCCGAAATGCGTCCATCGCGCGCTGCGAGCGTGGGCCCCAGACACCGTCGGGCGTGCCGACGTCATAGCCCTCCGCCTCGAGATAGGTCTGCAGTTCAAGCACTTCGGCAGTCTGCACTTCGGGCGTGAGCGCGCCGCCGGCTTCGGCCCGCGTCGCCTCGCTGGCAAGAGCGCTGCGCTCCAGCCGGGTAAGCTGTCCGGTCGGGCGGAAACCGCGGCTCGACTGGAAGGCGGACACCGCCGCGCGCGTACGCCGCCCCGGCAGCCCGTCCACCGGCCCGGCATCAAAGCCCAGCGCGTTGAGCTGACGTTGCAGTGCCATGGCCTGACGCCGCGCCTCGGCCTGATCTGAGCGCTGCTGCGTCTGCGCGCGTGGCGGTTGATAGCGCGGCTGGTTGCGCGTGCCCGGCGGCGGCGCTTGCCGTTCGATCACCGGGCCAGAGGGCTGGTTGTTCCCCCGGTTTAGCACGTCGTCGAAGAGCTTGTTGATGTCGAGCGCGATGCCGGGTGAGGGGGCTCCAGTCAATCCGGCGACCACCAGGGTAACCAACGCAAAACGCTTCATCTTCCCGCTCCTGCCGGCCAACGCGTTGCAGAGGTCGGAAATCGCCTCCACATGAACAACCAAGGCCGAGCTTGCCGTCGGCTGCAGAGGGGGTCAACCAGCAGGCGCTGAACGCCGTCGCAACGGCGGATCCGCGCCCGGCGACCGGCGCGTCTTGGGCCAATTCGACACGCTTTGCCGCAAGAACTCGGCCACCTCAGCAGGGTGCGCGGAGCGAAGATTGGGTCATGGCGTCAGCGCAAAACTGCCGGCGGGTATCACCTGATGGTGTCTCTCGTCGGTTTTGGCGACTCACCGAGGGTCTCGCAGCCCGCCACCGCGCTGCGCCGGATCACCGCATCATGATCAACGACACCCCGCCGCAAGTGCCCATGGGCGGATGGTTGCATCAGCAGAATTGATGCCCTCAGGCTCTCAGCGCCTGCCCAGAGGGGCCCCTAAAGGCGAGCAAGGCGCCGTTCTCATGCGAACGAGAGTGCGGATGTGATCGCTTGGGTCGACCTTGTCCGATGCGCCTGTCGCCGCTGCCGCGACCATTCTGAAGTCATGCCAGACGGGGGGTGTCATCGCGACGCCGCTTTGACCCCTTGGGCTCAGTCTCAGCAACAGATGGTGCCTTATTGACCAACCACGTGCAGGCTTCGACATGCGACGGGCGGACAAGAGTGCACCTTTGCCGCGTGACTCATCATATGCTCGGCGCGAGCGATCTACGCTGGTGGTCGCCGGGCAGAAAGGGTTCTTAGGCGTGGCAGGCAACCCTACGCCCCACGATGCCGATCAGGTGCCTGCCTCCGGCATCGCCGGTCGGGCTTTGGGGGATATCGAACCCCGTCGGCCGAACGAGATCAAAAAGCTGTTTCTGCGCGCGCTCTGTTTGCGTCGGGGCTACCGGGCGAAAGTGGTGATCAGCAATGAGCATCTCTGCCTGTTCCCGCGGCTCGGCATCCTGCTGAACCGGGTCAAGAAATCGGGCAACACGACGGCTGCCGCTTTTCTGAACGACCTGTCCCACGGCAATGCGGCCTCGGCCGGAGAAGGCTTCAAGGCCGATCTGCTGACCCCGCCGAAGATGCCCTATTCGACGCTCCTTGAGCTTGATCGCTTCTACTCGGTCGCGGTCGTCCGCAACCCGTTTGCCCGGGCGCTCTCGACATTTCGAAACAAGCTGGAGGGCGGCCTTGGCCGGCGCTACGGGGCGATGCCCGGTCACGGCGTGGCAGGGCCTGAGGGCTTTCGTGCCTTTCTGCGCTTTCTCGAGGAAGGCGGGATCGACGCGAACCGGCATTTCTGGCGGCAGGTCGATCTCCTCTTCCAGCCGGTCGGGCGGTTTTCTCGTATCGCCCGGCTGGAAACGCTGTCCGAGGATTTCGCGGCGATGCTGGATGAGCGAGGCTTGGACCCCGGCCCCGCCGCGACGCTGACCGCGCCCCATGCCGTTGAGCAAGGTGCCGGTAAGCTCACCGGCGCGGCCAGCAAGCTGCAGGTGTATTACGACGACGAGTGCACCGCGATTGTCGCGCGCCTCTACAGGGCTGATTTTGAGGCGTTTCACTACGATACGGAGGTGCTCAGATCTCGGTGATCTCATGGGTGGGCAGCCTGCGCCGGGCTTATGTTCAGGGGGCGAAGGGCTCGCCCCGCCAGTCGAAAAGACCACCGCTTTGCGCCGGGGTGAGGCGGGACAGGACGCCGAGCAAGTGCCGGGCGGAGACCTCTGGCGTGAAAAGATCCTCGTCCTTCACGAAACCCTGGAAGGGCTTTGACAGGCCAGTATCGACCGTGCCGGGCTGCAGCCCAGCCACCATCAGTTCGCGCCGCCGCCGGGCCTCTTCAATGGCGAGGCATTTCAGCACCTGGTTCAAGGCAGCCTTGGAAGCCCGGTAGCTGTACCAGCCACCCGCCTTGTTGTCCGACACCGAGCCGACACGCGCCGATAGTGCCGCGAAGACCGAGGGCCCATTGCGCGGCACGAGAGGCAGGAAGTGCTTGGCGATAAGCGCTGGGCCGGTCGTGTTCACCAGGAACGACCGCGCGAAGCCCTCGGGCGATAGGTCGCGCCATGTCTTCTCAGGCTGATGACCGCTCGAAGGGTCATGCAGCAGACCCGTGGCGACGATGATCAGCCTGAGCCCCGGCTCGGCCCCGATCGCGCCCGCCGCCGCGGCGATGCTCGCCTCGTCCTCCAGGTCTAGGCGAGCGGGCACGATATCGCCGCCCTCGCTGCCAAGACCCGAGCGACTTAAGGCATGAACCCGGCCGATACCGGGCGCGCCGGCCAGCGCCTCGACAAAGGCCGCGCCAAGCCCGCCGGAGGCACCGATTACGGCCGCATCGGCGCCGCCGAGATGTAAGAAATCTACCATGGACCGCTAGGTGCGGCGGCTCGCCTGTAGGTCAATCGCGCGGGACGTTCTGTCAGACGCTGTCAGATGGGGCCATCCAAGGCCTCGACAGCGGCGGCCATTCGCTCATATTGTATACAAAATACAGACGAGGGAACGCGCAGCCACATGCAGATCATCCGCGACGCCAGCCAAAGCCCGCTCGCCCGCCGCCTTGGTAACGAGATTGCCGGCGAGGTGATGTTCGATCCCGGCAGCCGTGGCCGCTATGCGACCGATGCCTCGATCTACCAGATGGTGCCGGCCGGCGTCGTCGTGCCCCGCTCGGGCGATGATGTGGCCGCGGTGCTGGCGACGGCGCGCGACGAGGGGCTCAGCATCACCATGCGGGGCGGCGGCACCTCGCAATGCGGGCAGACGGTCAACAGCGGCATCGTGCTCGACTGCGTGCCCCATCTCGGCCGGATCCTTGAGATCGACGTCGAGAACCGCAGCGCCGTGGTCGAGCCCGGCGTGGTGCTCGACACGCTCAATCGGGTGCTGAAGCCGCATGGGCTGTGGTTCCCGGTAGATGTCTCCACCGGCTCGCGCGCGACCATCGGGGGGATGACGGCCAACAACTCCTGCGGCGCCCGCTCGCGCCGCTACGGCATGATGCGCGACAACGTCATCGCCATCGATGCGCTGATGGCCGACGGCACGCGCGCGCGGTTCGGCGCCCTGACCCCCGGCGCCAATTTCGGCGCTGTCGACGCGGGGCTGGCGGCCGATTTGCTGGAGCTTGGTCGCGTCGAGGCTAGCGAGATCGACGCCCGCTTTCCCAAGGTCGACCGCCGCGTTGGCGGCTACAATTTCGACGCGCTGATCCCGCCCGAAGCGGCAGAGAGCGACGGCCGCCCTATCAATCTCGCCCATCTGCTGGTCGGCTCAGAGGGCACGCTGGCGATCTCGGAACGGATCACGCTGAAGCTCTCGCCGCTGCCGGGCGCCAAGCTGACCGGCGTGTGCCACTTCCCGACCTTTCGCGAGGCGATGGAGGCGACGCAGCATCTGGTCAAGCTCGACCCGATGGGCGTGGAGTTGATCGACCACAACCTGATCCGGTTGGCAGAGGACAACGCGGTCTTCAAACCGATCCTGGCCGAGTTCGTGCGCGGCGAGCCCGAAGCGCTGCTGCTGGTCGAGTTCGCCGAACCCGAAATGGTCGAGAACCGCCGCCGCCTCGACGCGCTGCACGATGTGATGAGCGATCTCGGCTTCGCGTTCGGCGTGCCGGGCAAGCGCGAGGGCGGCGTAGTCGAGGCGACCGATCCCGGCCTGCAGGCGCGCATCGGCGAGGTCCGCAAACAGGGCCTCAACATCATGATGAGCATGAAGTCCGAGGGCAAACCCGTCAGTTTCGTCGAAGACTGCTGCGTGCGGCTGGAGGATCTCGCCGACTATACCGAGAACCTAACCGCGATCTTCCACAAGCATGGGACCGACGGCACCTGGTACGCCCATGCCTCGGTCGGGACGCTGCATGTCCGCCCGGTGCTGAACCTGAAGCAAGACACCGGCGTGAAGGCTCTGCGCGCGATCGCCGACGAGGCGATGGCCCTGGTGCAGTCCTACCAGGGCTCGCATTCGGGCGAGCATGGCGACGGCATCGTCCGCTCGGAATTCCACGAGCGGATGTTCGGCAGCCGGATGGTCCGGAACTTCAGGAAGGTCAAGGAACGCTTTGACCCCACTGGCGTGTTGAACCCCCGCAAGATCGTCGACGCACCGCGCATGGATGACCGCAGCCTGATGCGCTATGGCCCGGGCTATACTGTGCCCGAGGTCGACACGGTGCTGGACTGGCCCGGCCACAAGGGCGCCGGGCGCGGCCTGCAGGGCGCGGTCGAGATGTGCAACAACAACGGCGCCTGCCGAAAGCTCGAAGGGGGCGTGATGTGCCCCTCGTACCGCGCGACCCGCGAGGAGCGGGACAGCGTGCGCGGCCGGGCCAATACCCTACGCCTTGCGCTGTCGGGGCAGATCGAGGGGGGGCTTGCCTCGGCGCCCGTCGCCGAGGCAATGAAGCACTGTGTCGGTTGCAAGGCCTGCCGGCGCGAATGCCCGATGGCCGTCGACATGGCGGCGATGAAATCCGAAGCGGCCCGCGCGAGGGCCGAGCTGCGGGGCCTGCACCTGCGTGAACTGCTGGTCGCGCATATGCCGGCCTATGCACCGCTCGCCGCGCGCTTTCCGACGCTCAGCAACCTGCGCAATCGGAGCCCCCTGCTGGCCAAGCTGATGGAGCGGGTGGTGGGCCTGGACGCGACGCGTCCCCTGCCCGAATGGCGCGGCGACTGGTACCGCACGCCCGACACGCCCGAGGCGATGCTGGACGCCGACGTCATCCTGTTCGCCGACACCTTCAACCGCCATTTCGAACCTGAACACTTGCGCGCCGCGCGCCGCGTGCTGGAGGCCGCGGGCCTGCGCGTCGCCCACGCGGTGGCGGGGGCCGAGGATGGCCGGCCCGAGCGCTCGCTCTGCTGCGGGCGGACCTATCTCTCGACGGGTCTGGCAGACCGGGCCAAGGTCGAGATGGCGCGCACCGCCGCGGCGCTCGCTCCGGCGTTGTCGCGTGGCATTCCAGTCGTGGGGCTCGAACCCTCCTGCGTGCTGTCCTTCCGCGACGAGGTGCCACGTGTGCTGGGCCGCGCGGTCTGGCCGGCCGAGTGGGACGGCCGTGTGATGCTGTTCGAGGAATATCTGGCGAGCCCTCTGGCCCAAGGTCACAATCTGCCCCTCGGCCCCGTGGCGGCGCGGAAGGCCCTGGTGCATGGGCACTGCCACCAGAAATCCTATGGCCAGATGGGTCCGGTCGAGGCCGTGCTCCGCCGTATCCCGGGATTGGAGGTCGAGGTGGTCGAGACCTCCTGCTGCGGCATGGCCGGCAGCTTTGGCTACCAGGCCGAGACCGCCGAGGTCTCGCGCCGCATGGCCGAAGCCTCGCTGGTCCCGGCCGTGCGTGCCGCCGATGCCGACACGATCATCCTGGCCGATGGCACCTCGTGCCGCCACCAGATCGCCGATCTGGCCGAGCGCGAGGCCGTGCATGTGGCGATTATCGTGGCAGAGGCGATGGATGCGGCCGGTATCGTCGATCAACCCATGGCCGCAGAATGATGAACGCCCCAGGCACGATCCGCGACGCCCTGCCCCGCCGCACCCTCGGCCCCGCCATCGCGGAGCGGCTGCGCGAGGAAATCGTCGATGGAAGGCTCGCCCCGGGCCTGAAGCTCAACGAACGGGTGCTCTGCGAGCGGCTCGACGTCTCGCGCACGCCACTCAGAGAAGCGCTCGGCATCCTCGCGGCCGAGGGTCTGATCGCCATCTCGCCCCATCGCGGCGCGCGCGTGAGCAAGGTGACGCTGGACGAGCTTGAGGAGGTCTTTCCCGTCATGGCAGCGCTGGAGCGATTGACCGGCGAACGGGCCGCGAGGCTCGCGAGCGAGGAGGAAATCGCCGCCATCGCCCGGCTGACCGAGCGCATGACGGCGACATGGCAAGCGCGGGAGCGGCGTGAGTACTTTGACCTCAACCAAGCGATCCATGCGGGCCTTTTGGCCGCCGCGCGCAATCCGACGCTCGCCGCCCATGCGGGCACACTGGATGCGCGCATCCGCCGTGGCCGCTACCGGGCCAACCTGACCGAGACGCGTTGGGCCAAGGCGGTGGCCGAACATGACGCGATCCTCGATGCGCTGACAGCGCGCGACGGCGCGCGCCTCGGCAGCCGCCTCGCCAATCACCTGGAGGCAACCCTGGGCGCGCTGCGGACAGCGCTGACGGAGGGCATCGACCGGCGCCGGGAGAGTGCACATGGCTGATCTGGCCGAGAGAGGCGCCGATCATGGCACCCCCACTATGCGCCGCCCGGCGGAACCCGGCTTCAGCGCCGCGGCGATCGACACGCCGGCACTCGTCGTCGACCTTGACGCGATGGAGGCGAATATCGCGCGCATGGCCCGCGAAGCAGCGGCGCTTAGCATGCGGCTCCGTGCCCATGCTAAGACGCATAAATGCACCGCCATCGCCCGGGCTCAGGTTGCGGCTGGCGCCGTGGGCGTCGCCGTCCAAAAGGTCGGTGAGGCCGAGGCGATGGTCGATGGCGGCATCCGCGATGTGCTGGTCACCAACCAGATCATCGCGCCGGCAAAGCTCGACCGCCTCGCAGCCCTGGCACGGCGCGCGACACTGGGGCTTTGCGTCGACAGCGGCGAGGGTGCGGTGCGCGCGTCGACGGCCGCAACGGCGGCCGGGGTCACACTGGACGTCATGATTGAGATCGATGTCGGCCAGGCCCGCTGTGGCGTGCGCCCCGGGGCGGAGGCTCTTGCGCTCGCGCGCCAGGTCGCCGGTTTGCCTGGGCTGCGCTTCGCCGGGCTGCAGGCCTATCACGGGGGAATCCAGCACCTTGCAACGCCGGCGGAACGCGCCGCCGCCGTCGCTGCTTTCACCCAACCGACGCGCGACACCGCCGATGCGCTGAGCGCCGCCGGTCTCGCGCCCAAGACCGTGGGCGGGGCCGGCACGGGCAGTTTCCGCCATGAAGCCGCCGCCGGTGTCTGGAACGAGATCCAACCGGGCTCCTACGTGCTGATGGATGCGGATTACGGAGGCCTCGACACCGGCGATGAAGCGCCGTTTGCCCATGCGCTCTATCTGGCGACCACTGTCATCAGCCGGCGAGACGGGGGGCATGCCGTCCTCGATGCCGGGCACAAGGCGGCCTCGATCGACTGCGGCCCGCCGGTGCCGGTCTGGCCCCCCGGGGCAAGGGCGACGTCGCTCAATGATGAGCACACGGTGCTGGCGCTTCCGGGCGGTCATGAGCTGCCGCTTGGCGCACCCTGCTGGCTCATTCCGGGGCATGTGGACCCGACCGTGAACCTGCATGATTGGCTGGTGGCCGTGCGCGGGCTCGAGCTGAAGGACGGCCGCCCCGTGGCCGGGACGGTCGAGGCGGTGTGGCGCGTCGATGCACGTGGCGCTTACAGCTGAGGCGGAGCCGTTGGCATGGCGTCCGTCATGCGCCAGTCTTTGCGCATGACGGCAAGGCGCGCATGTGAGGGCGAGCACCGGGTTGTCGGTCAGCGCTTCAGCCGATAGTTGGAATTCTGCGCAAGTGCACAATAGGTGCGCGCACAGGGCGCGCGGTGCCATCTCTCGGGGGTCACCCCGTCAGCTACTGTCGACCCGACCCGGGAGGTCCGGATGACCGAGCTAACCCAGCCGACCGCCACCCTCCTGCCCGAGGCTGAGATCCAGGCGCTGGTGAGCGGCGCGCATTGGGATCCGTTTGCCGTGCTGGGCCCGCATCGCGCAGGCGCTGGTTGGGTGATCCGCGCGCTGATCCCCGGGGCCGAGCGGGTCAGCGTTATCCGCGACGGCAAAGCCCTGGCCCGCATGCACCCCATCGCCGTCGATCTCTGGGAGGGCGCGCTGCCTGACGTCCCCGGTCGCTACCTGCTGGAGGCCAAACGCGAGGCTGAGCGCTGGATCGTCGATGACGCCTATCGCTTTGGCCCGGTCCTTGGGGAGCAGGACGAGTACCTGCTGGCCGAGGGCACGCATGGCGACCTCTGGCGTGTCCTCGGCGCCCATCCGCGCCGGCATGAGGGCGTCGACGGCGTCAGTTTCGCCGTCTGGGCGCCGGGGGCCAAACGCATCTCGGTCGTGGGCGATTTCAACCAATGGGACGGGCGGCGCCATGTCATGCGCTGGCGCGGCTCATCGGGCATCGCCGAGATCTTCGTGCCCGCCATCGGGCCTGGCGCGCGATACAAGTACGAGGTGCTGGGCGGCGACGGACAGATCCATCTCAAGGCCGATCCCGTGGGCTTCGGCTCCGAGCATCCGCCGGCCAACGCCTCTGTCGTGCGCGGTCTTGGCGCTCACGACTGGGGCGACGCGGACTGGATGGCCGGCCGCGCCACACACCAGCACCGCGAGGCGCCGATCTCGATCTACGAGGTGCATCTGCCAAGCTGGCAGCGGGGCCTGGACGGCAGCGTGCTCGACTGGGACGCGCTAGCGGCGCGCCTCATCCCTTACGCCGCCGATCTCGGCTTTACCCATCTCGAGCTGATGCCGGTCTCGGAATACCCCTTTGACGGCTCATGGGGGTATCAGCCGGTGGGGCTCTATGCGCCGACCTCGCGCCATGGCGATCTCGACGGGTTCCGCCGCTTCGTCGACGCGGCGCATCGCGCGGGGCTCGGCATCATCCTCGACTGGGTCGTGGGCCATTTCCCGACAGACCCCCACGGCCTCGGCCGGTTCGACGGCACGCCGCTTTACGAACACGCCGACCCGCGCGAGGGGTTCCACCAGGACTGGAACACGCTGATCTACAACTACGGCCGGCGCGAGGTGCAGAACTACCTGGTCGCCAATGCCCATTTCTGGATGGAGGAGTTCCACCTCGACGCCATCCGCGTCGATGCCGTCGCCTCGATGCTCTATCGCGACTACAGCCGGAAAGAGGGCGAATGGGTCCCGAACCGCCATGGCGGGCGCGAGAACCTGGAGGCCATCGCCTTCCTGCAGCGGGTCAACAGCGAGGTCTATGCCCGCTTTCCCGGCGCCATGACGGTGGCCGAGGAATCAACCGCCTGGCCCGGCGTCTCGGCGCCCGTGCATGACGGCGGCCTGGGCTTTGGGTTCAAATGGAACATGGGCTGGATGAACGACACCCTCGCCTACATGGGCGAGGCGCACGAGCATCGCGCCCATCACCACGACAAGCTCACCTTCGGCCTGCTCTATGCATTCTCCGAGAACTTTATCCTGCCGCTCAGCCATGACGAGGTGGTGCATGGCAAGGGCTCGATCCTCGGCCGCATGCCGGGCGACTGGTGGCAGCGCCGTGCCAATCTGCGCGCCTATTACGGCTTCATGTGGGGGCATCCGGGCAAGAAGCTGCTCTTCATGGGCCAGGAGTTCGGGCAGACAACCGAGTGGGACCACCAGACCACGATCGACTGGGCCGCGGCCGAGACCCCGGATCATGATGGCATTCGTCGGCTGGTGCGCGATCTGAACCGCCTCTACCGCGAGACCCCGGCGCTTCATGCCCGAGACTGCGTGGGCGAGGGCTTCGAATGGGTCGATGGCGGCGCGAACGAGGCCTCGGTCGTCGCCTGGCTGCGCCATGGGCCGGAGGGCAGCGAGCCGGTGTTGGTGATCGCCAACTTCTCCCGCTTCGAGCGCCACGACTGGCGCTTTGGCGTGCCCCGTGAGGGCCATTGGGACGAGATCCTGAACACCGACGCCGTCGCGTATGGCGGCACCGGGCGCGGGAATATGGGCGGGGTCGAGACATCCGGCCCCGGCGAGCATGGCAAGCCCTTCGGCATGACCGTGACGCTGCCGCCCCTCTCGGCTCTCTATTTCCGTTTCCGCCCTAATGGGTAAGGCTGGTCGGTAAGGCTGGCAGCGTCCGGCCCGGCGCGTTGAAGCGACCCGGGTCGCCACGGAGAGCGCTTGGATGAACATCGTCGACACCCCCATTGCCGTCGATCATGACGCAACCGAGGCCATGGTCGCCTTCGCCCGCGATTGCACCGTGGGCGCCGAGACCGCCTTTGATGCAGCCAGCCAGATCGCGCGCCGACTTGGCGCCAACCTGCGCGAGGGGCGGGCTGAGTTCGGCTTCTGGGCCCCCGAGCTGCAGGAGCGCCGGGTGCCCGACGGCGATATCTTCCTGAAGATCCTCGAACCCGTCGAGCCGATCTCGCTGACGACGGCCCTTCAGGAAGCGCGGTTCCGGATCATCCACCTGCCCGTCGCACGGATGGATGCCTTCGTCTTTGCCGCCGTGTCGGGCCTGGTCGCCGGCACGCGTGAGCGGGTCGGTCATTTCTATGCGCTTGTCTGGCGCGACCACGAGGGCGCGTTTCACCGTATCCTCGACCCGATGGCGGTCAGCCTGCCCTTCGGCGTCTTCGCCCCGGCCGAGCTGTATGACATCGAGGCGATGCAGGCCGCGCGCAGCGACCGCGCCTATTTCGATGCCCTGCGCGAAACCGCGGGTCCCGACGGCGTTGCCAAGATCGGCCCCTCCACTAACATCCTGCAGATCCATGTGCCGACCGCGACGGCTGGGCGCACGATCGCTGCGCTCACACGCCAGATCGACTACCTCGCCGACCGGATCGAGCGTGGCGTGGCCCCCGAACCCGCCGACCGGATCTTTGCCGGATACGATGCCGTGCAGCTGCTCCCAGTCGAGCCGACGATCGCCTACGAGGCCGGCCCGTCCTTTTGGGAATGGGCCACATCGCCACTGCCCGGAGAGATCACCGAGGCGGTCCTGCGCCAGCCCGATACCACCAACTGGGGCTATGACGTCGTTATCTCGGGGAGCGCGGCGGTGAATCCCGCCATGCTGGAGACCGGGCGGCCGGACGAACTCGTCGATCTTGCCGCGGCGCTGCATAACTTTCCGAACAAGCCCAAGCAGTTGATCTTCGATGTCGTCTACGGCCACTCCGACAATCAGGGCCTCGACGCGCTCAACCGGCATTGGTTCTCCGGCCCCAACATGTACGGCCAGAACATCAGCTACCGAAACCCGGTGGTGCGCGCCGCGCTGCTGGAGATGCAGCGGCGCAAGGTGAATTTCGGCGCCGACGGGGTTCGCGTCGACGGTGCGCAGGATTTCAAATGGTGGGATGCGGGCGCCGAGCAGAACCGCCATGACGACGAGTACCTACAGCAGATGTCCGATGTCGTGCAGGAGGTGGCGGGCACGCGCTATCGCCCTTGGATGATCTTCGAGGATGGCCGCCCTTGGCCGCAGGAGGACTGGGAACTCTCATCGACCTACCGCGCGGTGATCGAGACCCAGCGCGACGACGACGTGTTCCAGTGGGGGCCCCTCACCTTCGCCCACAACACGCCGTTCCTCTACACCTTCTGGCTGTCCAAGTGGTGGCGGATCCGCGAGATCCTGGAGCATGGCGAGAACTGGATCTCGGGCTGCGCCAACCATGACACGCTGCGCCGCGGCACCCAGATCAGCCCCAAGCTCAACATCAACACGCGCCTTGGCGACACGCGCATGGAGATCCTCGACAAGGCCTATGACAACCCGGCCGTGTCGCTGATCACCTACGCCGTCTTCCCGGGCGTGCCGATGGATTTCCTGAACGCCTCGGCCCGGGCCTCCTGGGGCTTTATCCGCAACCAGGACGATCGCTGGGGCGTGAAGGTCGTGGCCGAGGAAGCGATCTCGCTGAAATGGCAGGTCGACGAATACGCCTATTCGATCCCCGGCGCCTTCGAGCGGCTGAAAGCCATGGGGTTCGCAACCCGCGCCGATCTCGCACGGTTCTTCGAGTTCCTGCCCGCACTCGTTGAGGTCACGGAATACGATCTCGACGTCATCGCCAAGCTGTTGAACGAGGTCGACCCGCCGCTGGACGGGCCGCGTCCCTTCACCGTGCCCGTGCTGAAGGAGATCGCGCGCGCCTGGATGGACGACATGCACGACTACTGCAACGTATCGGCTTACTTCGAACTGCTGAGCGAGCGGCAGACGGCCTTCACTTTCGAGCTCCGCAAGCTGCGGCGGGCGCGGCCCTGGCTAAGGCGCAACCTCGGCCCGACCGATTTTTGCGACTATCGCCGGCCCGTGGATGGCACGGCGCTCTTCACCGCGGTGCGCCAGGGGCCGGAAGGAGAGCGGCTCTACGCCCTTGCCCATCTCGAAGGAGGGCCCGTCCATGACCTCGACCCACTGTCGCTCGATGTGCCGGGGCTGGATCGGGGCAACTGGCGCCTGCTGCTCGCGACGCCGCCGATCGGCGAGGATTACCAAGGTGGCCCGCTGACACTGAAGGACAGCATGGGTCTCATCTTCGAGAGCCGTGATTAGACTGGCCAAGGCGACGACGGCACCGGGTCAAAGCGGGCGCTTGACCACTTCGGTGACCAGGATGTCGACATCATCGACGGGCAGGACCCGAACGGCCCGCTCCTCCAGTACCGTGCGCATCCGCTCAAGCACTGCGGGATCGGTGACGCCGTTTTGAAACGTGCCTCCAGCGGCCAGGGAAATCAGCACCCGCAAGAACCCGTCCCGAAGCTGCGGCTCGGCGGCGCGTACCATTTCCGATGCCTCGGCAGGCAGTTCGAGCGCGATAGACAAGAACAGCACACCCTGGCGCATCCGGTCGGTGACAATTGGGACGATCAGCGGTCGGTCAAGTTCGACGACTACGGTCTCGGACCCAGCGGTCTCTCCCTCGCCATCGCCATCGCCATCGGCGGTGAGCTCCGCATCGACGCTCGGCTGCGCCTCGGTCGGTGCCTCGGCACCGCCCTCGGCCGCGACTGCGCCCTCCTCCGGCGGTGACATGGTCTGCTCGGCCACGACAGCACCGGTCACGGCACCGACAGCCACCAGAAGGACGGGTAAGATCGCCATGACTTGGTCCTCCAGCTGCGGATCGGCGCGCGGCGTTGCTCAGAACGGGTTTATGATATCGAGGACCTGCTGGCCGTAGCGGGGCTGCTGCACATCGCTGATCTGGCCGCGGCCGCCGTATTTTACGCGCGCATCGGCGACCCGGTCGATCGGCACCTCGTTGCTGCGGGTAATGTCGAGCGGGCGGACGATGCCGCTGATCTGCACGTCGCGGAGCTCAAAATTCACCAGCATCTCCTGACTGCCCTGGATCACCAGATGACCGTTGGGCAGCACGTCGACAACGGTTGCCGCGAGCCTGACGGTGACCTCTTCCTCACGGCTCACGCTGCCGGTGCCCTCGGTACTGGTCGTCGAGCCGAGATTGACCGCGGGGCTGAGCGTGCCGGCACCGGGCAAGATGACATCGGCGACCGCTGGCAAGCCGAAAAGCGCGCTGATGTTTAGGCTGTCATCGCCCGAGCGCGAGCGGCCGGTGGTGTTCGAGATCTCGGCCTCGTCATTGGTCTCGATCACAACGGTCAGGATGTCGCCACGCCGTCGCGCCCGACGCCCGCCAAGCAACCAGCCTGGGTTGGCCTGCCATGCGGGCGGCGCGTCGGTGCGCGCACGGGCCGGGTCGGGCAACGGCGCGGGCAGACCCGCGGCGCGCGGCGCGGCCGGGGCAATGGGCTCGGGCGCAGCGAGGGCCAGGCGCTCGGCCGACGGCAGAGGCGTCGAGATCCGTGCCGGCGTCATCGCCGCCGACACCGTCGGCTCGCGACCGAGATGGTCAAGCCGGTCGGCACAGGCCGACAGCGCCATCAGCGCGAGGACCATGACACAGCGCCAAAGACCGGTTGCGCCCTGCCGCGGAGCGCCGGTCATCGCCCACCGACAGCGACGCGGCCGGCCCCGGTCACCCGCCCCTCGACAGTACGTCGGCTGGAAAGGTTGAGCACCGCCACCGCCTCGCCCAGTGCCGCGTCCTCCAGCGCGCGCCCCATATCGGTGAGGCTGAGCGCGTCGCGGTGCCATGTGATGGTGACCCGGGCATTCCGCCGCACCAGCACCGGAGGCGCCAGATCGGCGGCGCGCAGTGGCTCTCCCGCGGCCATGGCACGGCGGAGGCGCAGGCCCGAGAGACGCCCGGCGGCGGTTCGGTCGCTGACATCGCCTATTGCCAAGCTGTGCCCGCGGGGCAAGGCACGCAACACGCGCACGACCTCACCGACCGGGCGCTGCATGATCTCAGCGGCGGCGTAAGAGCCCATGGGCATGTTAGGATCGGCGGTGGCGGTGGCAGACCCACCGAAGACCGCGACGAGAACCACGCCTGCCCAGGCCATCGCGCGCTTGACCGCGTTCATCGCACGCGCACCGCGGCCGAGAGCATCTCGTCGGCGGCCGACATGACGCGGGCGTTCAACTCGTAGCCGCGCTGCGCTTCGATCAGGTCGGTGATCTCGCGCACAACATCGACGGCGCTGTCTTCCAGGAACCCCTGGCGTAGCGTGCCGCGGCCATCCACGCCCGGCCGGTCGATGGCCGGAGGGCCCGAGGCCTCGGTTTCGGCGAACAGCGTGTCGCCCAGCGCGGAGAGACCGGCGGGGCTGACGAAGCGCACGAGGTCGATCTGACCGATCTCCTCGGTCCGCCCGTCATCCTGGAAGATCGCCGAAACCGTACCGTCGGCGGCGATCTGCACGCTCTCCGCCTCGATCGGAATGGTGATGTCGCCGGCCAGCGGGAAGCCCGCATCGGTGACGATCACCCCCTCGGCCGAGCGCTGGAAGCTGCCGTCGCGGGTGTAGGCGCTGTTGCCGTCGGGCAGGTTGATCTCGAAAAACCCCTCGCCCTGGATCGCGAGGTCGAGCGAGGCGCCGGTGGCCCGAAGGGCACCCTGCGCCTGATCCACGATGACGGCATCGACCCGCGTACCGAGGCCCAGCTCGACACCGACGGGCACGCGTTCGCCCGAGGTGGCCGAGAGCGCTCCAGGCGCGCGCAGCTGCTGGTAGAAGAGATCGGCAAAGGCCGCGCGCCGCCTGTCATAGGCCGTCGTCGACATGTTTGCGATGTTGTTCGAGGTCACATCGACGCGCGTTTGCTGCGCCGCCATGCCCGTTGCCGCGATCTTGAGTGCCTGCATCGCTTCTCGATCCCCCCTCCGGCCGTGCCGAGACGCCATTCAGGGCCAAGCGCCGACGCGCCGTCCCCTTGGCGAGCCTCATGTCTGGCGCGAGAAGGTTTCGATCACGTTGCGGATCCGCCGATCATCTTCCTCCACCATCGACTGGAACATCTCATAGCGGCGGCTGGCGTCGATCAGCTCGGCCAAGGCCTGGACCGGACTGACATTGGAACTCTCGAGCACGCCCTGGCGCAGCCCGGCGCCCTCAGCAGGCTCGGCCGGACCGTCAAGCGCGAAGCGCGCGCCGGCAAGCCGCTGGCCGGCGGCATCCTCGGCAACGACCCCCACCCGACCGATGATCGCGCCGCCGCTGCTGAGCGTGCCATCGCGCGCCAAGACGATGGGCCCGCCGCCCTCGGGCAGCGCGATCGGCCCGCCACCCTCGCCCAGCAGCGCAGCCCCGTCCGGCGTGCCGAGGGTCCCGTCGCCCCGGCGAATGAAGCTGCCGGCCCGCGTCAGCGCCTGCCGTCCGTCGGCGAGGCCGATCAGGAAGAAGCCCGGCCCTTCGATGGCGAAATCGAGCGGCACGCCGGTCATGGTCAGAACACCGGGGCGCGCATCGGTGAGCGCCGTCGCCAGACGCGGCATCGAGACCGAGGGGCCAGCACGCTGCATCACATGCTCTGACGCGATGGACATCTGGGCGCGGAAGCCTGACGTCGAGGCGTTGGCGATGTTGTTGGCGACGATATCGACGCGCTGATGCTGTACCCGCTGCCCGGCGAGGAGGACGGGGCCGATCGCCTTATCCATCGGTCAAGAGAGCCTCTGCCGCGTCCATGTCATCGCCGATACGGCGAAGCAGCTGCTCGGTCTCGGCGAGCACATCGGCCTGACCGCTGGCGGCCTCGCTCCCCGCGCCCTGCCCGCGACGTGCCTGCTCCAACAGCGCATCGAGCGCCGCGGCGTCGACATCTGCCCCCGAAGCTGCCCCCGGACGTGCCCCTGCAGTTGTCTCCGCATCGGCAGCCGCCGCAGCAGCCCCCGCATCGGTAAGGGTTGCGGGCGCATCCTCGGCACCGGCGGTGTCACTGCCGCCAGACCCGGGCACCGAGATCCGGCCCCGCCAGTCCGGCGGGGCGGCGACGCCGCCACCGCGGGCCGCCACGTCTTCGCCGGATCTGGCGGCGCCGCAGCTCGTCGCATCCGATCCTCGCCGCCGCGGAGCGTCGCCCCGGCCCGCGCCACCCGGCAGCGCGGCGAAGCTGTCGGGCTCTGCCATGGCCCAGAGGGGGAGCGGCAACGGATCGGCGGGCATTTCCTCAACCGCCCAGAGCATCGCCGCCAGCCGCTCCACCTCAACCTCGTCGAGGAAACCCCGGTCATGGGACAACGACAACGCCCGCAAGGCCGCGGCACGTCCGAGAACCCGCGCGGTCAGGCCGACCTCGGCGCGGGCTGCGCGGCGGCCGAAGGGGCTGCCCGCATGCTCGAAGGCGATGGCACCAACCAGATCGAGATGGCCAAGCCACCCCATCGAAAGCGGCATATCTTCCAGCGGATCAAGCCGTTCGGCCAGCAAGACCGCAGCGATCTGACCGGCATGGGCATCCTCGCGCACGATCTGCGCCAGTGCCGCCCTGCCCGCGTCGGCGCGGTCATGGACCAGTTCGAGATGCGCCGCGACCAGCCTGCCGTTGGGCTTGGCACCGGGTGGCGGCAGCATCGGCTCCAGCAGCAGCAGCGGCCGCAGCCGTCCCGAGAGCGCCAAGACCTCGGCGATACGCCCGGCCAGCGTGTGACGCAGCGCCTGCGGAGCGTCCAGCAGGCGATCGCGCAGCTCTGCCCAGGCCGGCGTGCTAGCAGGCATAGCACCGCTCGCATCACCGACCGAAGGGTCGATTGCTGGACCATCGACGCTCAGCCAGCGCGCCAGCACGCCCTCGACCGCCACAACGAAACCGCAATCGACCAGCACGTCGTCAAAAACCACGGCGAGCGGTTGGCCAAGCGGCGCCGCTACTTGCCTGCGGACCACCCGCTCGGCCAAGCGCTGGCGTGCCTCGATCTCGGCGATGCGCTCGCGGGCGGCGATCCCCTCGGCATCTCCGCCCCTGGCATCACGCTCGACCGTCGCGAGGGCGTCGAGCATGCGGGCGTCTTGCTCGGTCGTGCCGACGACGACGCGCCCGATACCATCACCGGGCGACGCCGGCAGGCAGGCGATATGGGCTGCCGCCCCGCTTCTGGTCGAGAGCAGGTTCTGCGTCGTCTCTTCGTCCGGGCGCTCCTGCGATGGGGTGTCTGCTGGCACGCCATCGCGGCTCTCGGCCGATCGCGCGGGAGTGGGAGGAGACGGCGATGGTGACGGCGCGCTTGGCTCGGCCGGGAGTTCGGTCACCACACCCAGCGCCCGTCGCGCCGCATCGCTTTGCAGCAGGGTGTCGAGGCGGTTGGTCAGATCTGCTGGTGAGGCCGGCTCAGCACCGAGGGCTGCCCCTGAGGGCGTGCTCACCTCCCGGGGCACCTGTGCGAGAGCTACCATGGGCGCGCTGGAAACCAACAGGGCAGCGACGGCCCAGCAGAGCGATCGGTGCAAACCCGTCTGGCGCCGTATTACGCGGCGCTCACCACGGCTTTGCGATGGGAGGGGCGCATGCGCGTGTACTGCAAGGCGCATCACGCCGCCTCCGCCGTGCTCTTGAGCGCTTCGTCAAGCGCATCGAACCCGGGCCGGAGCGGCGCGGACACGTTCTGACGGGCGACCTCGACGCAGATCTGCGGGCTGTGGCGCTGCAGGTTTGCCACCAGCGTATCCTTGATCAGGGCATAGAAATGGTGATCCGCCTCGACGATCGCCTTCATCCGCCCGGCCAGTGGGCCGACAAAGCCATAGGCCAAAAAAACGCCGAGGAAGGTGCCGACGAGGGCGCCGCCGATCATCTTGCCCAGCACCGTCGGCGGCTGGTCAATCGAACTCATCGTCTTGATGATGCCGAGAACGGCCGCCACGATCCCCAGCGCCGGCAGACCGTCGGCGGTGGTTTGCATGGCTTCGGCGCCATGCAGCGCCTTCTTGTGCTTGGCTTCCAGTTGCTTCTCCAGCAGGTCCTCCAGCTGGTGCGGGTCGTCAAAATTCATCGCGGTCAGGCGAAAGGTATCGCAGATCATCGTAGTCGCCGTGCTGTCGGCCAGGATGTTCGGATAGGCCTGAAACAGCGACGAGTCGTTGGGTCGTTCGATATGCTCCTCGAGCGCGACGGCGTCTTTGCGCGAGATGCGGATCAGCGCGTAGAGCAGGCAGAGCAGGTCGCGATAGTCATCGGCCTTCCAGCGCGGGCCCTTGATGACCTGCATCACGCCAGCCCCGGCCTTTTTGATTGTGGGCATGTCGTTGGCGATCAGGAAGGCCCCGACCGCGGCGCCACCGATCATCATCATCTCGAACGGCAGCGCGGCGATGATCACGCCGAATTTGCCACCGGCAAGCAGGTAGCCCCCGAACACCATCACCACGACGACCGCCATTCCAGCAAGGCTTAGCATCGTCTTTTCCCCCCTCAGAGATGTCACTGTCACCCAGCCCGCACCGGCGTGCCGAGCGCGGGCCGCACCCCCAAAAGCAGCGCCCCCCAACGGCGCTGCCCTGGGGCGATCTCAACCGTCGCGGGCCGGTCCTTCTGCAACCGCATCGGGCGCCGGATCGCCCGTTGGGTCAGTGGCGTTTGCCAGCGCCGCGCGCCGCGTGGCCAGCATGACGCTGACGGCATAGGCGCGGTCGGGCTGCATCGCCGCGAGCAGGGCCGCTGCCGCCGTGGCGGGCATCCGCGCAAGGAAGCCGGCTGCGAAGTCCGGTGGCATCTCGTTGAACAACGCGCCCGCTGCGGCGGGTTTCATCTGCGCATAGACATCGGTCAGATGCGCGACGTCTTCGTCGGCCGCGCCCCGTGCCTCGGCCAGCGCGCCGCGCAGGGCATCATGGGCCGTGCGGATCTCGGCAAGGCGACCGCGCAGTCGGGTCTCCGCCTCGGCGATTGCGGCCTCCCGCTCGGCGACCGCGCTCTCCCTGGCGTCCAGCGTTGCCTGTCGCGCCTCGAGCTCACGCAGCAGGCGCGCCGGGCCGACGAGATCGGGGGCCTCGCGCTCGATAAAGGCCTCACCGAGGGCATCGAGCGCCGGTGCGCTGGTCACCCGCTCGGCCAGTACATCGCCCGCCCGCAGAACGGCCGAGGCCAGGAAACAGCAGGCGAGGACCGTGAGCGCCCCCGTCCGTCTGATGTTCGTCGCCGCCCGTCGCCCGCTGCGGGGTTTCTCAAGCCGGGCAGGGGGTTGGGCGGTCGCGCCAGCGGCGGGCGATTCGCCGCCCGCCGATTCGCCACGGGTACCGGTCTGGGCGCTGGCCTGGGCGCTAGCCTCGGCGCTGACCTGGGCGCTGACCTGGGCACCGGCACCGGCACCGGCACCGGCGTGATTTGTGGCAGCCTTGACGCGCGCCAAGTCAGAGCCTTCCGATGAGGGCGTCGCCCGTTGCCCGGATGAGCCCGCAGCCCCGTTGCCCGCTTTGGCTTTGGCGTCGTCGTCCGAAGCGGATGCGGCGCGCGGGGCCATGAAGCGAGAGAACATCCCGTTTTGGCGGGGCTGCGCCGCCACGGCGGTTCCCAGCGCCGACGGCGGCGCGTCGGGCGACCGGCCCGTTGTTGCTGAGCCTGCCGATGCCCCGGTCATAGGGCCAGCCTCTGCGCCGACAGGCGCTGCCGGGGTGCTCCCGCTCCCGGAGCCGGTGAGCCCAATGGCGGCGGCGATGGCGGTCGCGCCAATGCTTGATCGGCGCCGGGTGCTTCCATGAAGGCCGAGGCCGCCACTGACGATGCCGCCGGCGCCGCTGCGGGAGGCACCGGCGAGACGGCTGGCGCCATCGCCGAAACAGCTGGCTTTGCCTGTGCCGCGGGGCCATCGGAGGTCTCCGGGGTCGCGGCGGCGGCAGCCGGGCCGCTAGCTGGATCCTCGCCCGTGCTTCGGGAGCCCGATCTCTCGGCCGTGGCGGACACCGCCGCCTCCAGAAAGGCCAGGGCATCCTGATCGGTGACGACCCGATACTCACCGGCGGCGCGATCCTCCTCCGCCGCCCGGGTAGCGGGTGACGACACCTGGGCCGCCGCCTCCGGCGCGGTCATCGCCGCGGCCCCACCGCGATCGTCAGCGCTCGGCGCCACGTCCTCGGCCAATGCCTCCACCTTATGCTGCGGAGCGGCTTCCGTGGCCCCCGGTGACACCTCCTCGGCGATCTCCTCCAACGGAACTTCGGGCGGTTTCGCAACGGTTTCGGCCCTGCTCACGGGCGGCGGCGCGGGTTGCGGTGGCAGCGGAACGGGGGCCTGCTCCAGCGCGTCCATCAGGCGACGCGCCTCGTCGGTCGCAGCCGCCAGCGTTTCAGCAAGGCGTTTTGCTTCCGTGCTTTCGCGCCGCAGCCGATCCCCCGCCGCGGAGGTCTCACGGCGCAGCGTCGCCGCTTGGCCCTGCAGCGAATTCAGCGCCTCGCGCGCCTCGTCCACCGCTGCGGAGAGGGTGCCGATCTGCCCGCCGATGCCGTCATCGCTGCGCGCAAGACGCCTTAGACGGCTGGAGAGCACGGCGCAGTACAGCGCCGCGACCAACGCGGTGGCGATCAGCAGACCGTCGGCGATCACCTGCATGACGCGCCTCCCAGCAAGAGATCGCGCCGGATAGGCCATTGGCAGGCCGCGGTTTCTACCGTTTCCTCAGTCAAGCATGAACTCCTGGAATAGGACGGCACGCACGGTCTCGGGCGGAGTGACGAGGTGGATCCGGCGCAGGATCTGCGCCTGCAGACGCAGCATTTGGGCGGGCTGCTGCAAGTCGCGCTCATCCACCGCCCGCAGGAACCTCACCAGCGTCGCAACCACCCGGGGTTCAGCCTCGGTCACAGGGTCTATGGCGCCGGGGACGACTTCCAGCGTGACCCGGGCACGCAGGCTCCGCGCTGTCGCCTCGGGCCCGAGAGACACGGTGATGACCGGCAATTCGACATAGTCGGGGGGCTGCCATTCCGCCCAGGCAGGCAGCGGCGGCGGCGCCATCGCGGCCGTGACGGTTGCAACCGGCGGCGGAACCATACCGGAGGACACCGCCCAGTACATGCCACCCCCAGCGCCCGCAGCACCAAGCACACCGATCAACAGGGGAAGCACGCCGCGACGCTTGCGCGCGGGTGCCGGATCGGGGGCGCCAGCACCCTCCACCCCGGCATCGGCCTGCGCTGCAGTCGCATCCGCCATATCGCTTCCGTCCCATTCTACCCATGCGGCCGGCGCAGAATCAGCAACCCCACCAATCCGGTGACGCCCACCCGGCCGCAGCACCCAATTAGCGGCACCCAGTCAGCGGCACCCCCTCGGCGGATCCCGGCCCGACCGACGAGATTTCTGCCGCCACGGAGTGAATGACCCGAGTCGGCTTAAGGCCGCTTAAATCGAAGATGGCCGACAACATGGCCCACCGGAGAACCGGATTCGTTTTGGGGGAACGACACAGTCGGCATGAACAGGCTGATGACCCTTTGGCGGTCGCTCGACCTCAGGCAGCGCTTGGCGCTCGGAGGCGGGACGGCAGCGGCAGTCGTTGCGATCATTGCGATCGCGACCATGTCGACGCGTGCGCCGACCGCACTCCTCTATGCGGGGCTGGAACCGGCCGCGGCGGGCGAGGTAATCGCCGCGCTGGACGCCCGGGGCATAGCGCATGACGTGCGCGGCACGGCAATCCATGTGAACGCAGCCATGCGCGACAGGGTGCGCCTCGCCCTCGCCGCCGAGGGACTGCCGCCACAGGGCCAGCAAGGCTACGAACTGCTGGATGGGCTGTCGGGTTTCTCCGCCACCGCGGATATGTTCGACGCTGCTTATTGGCGCGCGCGCGAGGGAGAACTGGCGCGCACGCTCGTTGCGGCGCCGCGTATCCGGGCGGCCCGGGTTCATCTGGCGGTTCAGCCGCGACGGCGCTTTGCCCGCGACCAGACCGCGCCCACCGCCAGCGTCACCATCACCACGGCGGGGGCAGCATTGAGCGAGGCCGAGGCCGGCTCGGTCCGCTATCTCGTGGCCCTTGCCGTGCCCGGCCTCGCCCCCGAGGCGGTGGCTGTGATCGACAGCCGCGCAGGCATGATTCTCGGCCCGCGCTCCGACCCGGCCGCCGCCATGGCGGATGCCGCAGCCGGCCGCGAGGCACGGCTGAAAGTGCAACTGGAAGAGATGCTTGCCGCCCGCGTCGGCCTTGGCAATGCCCGGGTCAGCGTGGCACTCGAACTCGACCGAACCGGTGAGACCGTCTCAGAACGGCGCTTCGACCCGGGCAGCCGTGTGGTGATCTCCGAGGATACCGAGGAACGGAACGCGCAAAGCCAAGGCGGCGATGACGCCGTGACCGTGGCCTCCAACCTGCCAGATGGCGAGGCTGGCGGCGCTAGCCAGCGCCGGAGCGAGAGCCGCGAGAACCGGGCGCGGGCCAATTTCGACTACGACGAAACACGCCGCGAGCAGGTGCGCCGGCCCGGCGGCATCTCCCGATTGAGCGTCGCGGTTCTGGTCGACGGGATCCGCGAGCCTGGGCCGGATGGCGCATTGGCGTGGCGGCCCCGCCCGGTCGAGGAGATCGAAGCGCTCACCGCGCTGGTGCAGGCCGCTGTCGGGTTCGATGCAGAGCGCGGCGACAGCGTGGTTGTCGAGACACTCGCCTTCCAACCGCCCGCGGAGATCGAGGACAGCGGCCCCGGGCTCGTCAGCACCCTGCTGGAACGTCATGCGATGACACTGATCCAGCTTGCGGCCCTCGCAGGCATTGTGCTGGTCCTCGTGTTCACCGTCATCCGCCCGATGCTTCGGCGTGAGCCGGAACTGGCACCGATCTTTGTCGGCGATGTCGACCCGGCGCTGCCGCCGGCGACCGAGGCAGCGCAGGCCATCGCCATCGACAACGAGAGCGAGGACGGCATCGCAGCCGCACTCCCCGATCGGGAGACCCTGCGCCAGACGGTCGCCAGCCTGCCCGAAAGCAGCGCCGCCACGCTGCGCGACTGGCTGGATAATGCCGAGGAGGACGCCGTATGAGACGCCTCGCCCGCCTCGAGCGGTTTCCCGTGGACCAGGCGCCACCCGCTGAGGACGCGCGCACGGGTGCGCCGGCCATCGACCCACCAGGGGTTGCGGGACATTCCCCCCAGCCGGCACCGACCCGTGGCTTTTCCGATAGCGCGGCAGAGCCAGCGCAGACGCGCGCACCAAACGCGCCAGCGGGCGACAGAGTGGCGCCCAACGGGTCGAAAGATGGCGACAACGCCGGCATTTCAGAGCGCGATGGCCCCATCGCGACCGCCTCTGCCGAGGCGACGCCAGCACCGCCTGTGCCCTTGCTCGGGGCGGAAGCTAAGACCCATCACGCCCTAGCGACCGCTGCGAGGCCCGTTCACGAGGCTGCGCCCAACCCCGCGCCTGAGCCACAGCCAGACACAGCGCTTGCCGCGAGCGAGGCTGAGGCCTCAGATGACAAGGCGGGCGCGGCGACAGCGGCGCAGCTGGACGCGCTCGCCGGGGCGATCGACAGCATGGCCGACCGGCTCGACGATTATCGCCGCAGCATGGGCGCCGCCGCGGCGCAGGCTTTTGGCGACGCGGCGCGCCGCTGCCTGCCGCAGGCGGCCAATGCAGAAACCGCCGAGCGCCTCGTGAGCGCGGCGCAGGCCCTGACCGACGCCTGTCACGGCGGCACGCTCGAACTCAGGGTTGCCCCGCCCATGGTCCGCCCGCTGGCCGAGGCGCTGGACCGGCGCCAGCCCGTCCTGCCCTGCGTCATCGCGGGCGATCCCGGATTGGGGCGCGACCGGGCCGAAATCGCCTGGCGGAGCGAGGGCTGCTGGCCCGACCCCGAACAATTGGCCGGCGCGGCAAGCGCCATCCTCGACGATGCCATCGCGCGACACAGCAGAACGGGAGAAAACGGGTGAGTAACGGCACAGATGACGGCCAGCCGAGCGACGCGGCGCCGGTCGACCGCGCAGCACAGGGCAGATCGGCGGCCGATCTCGAACGGCTCGACGGGCCGACGGCAAGCCTCGGCGACAGCGGTGAGGCCTCCTATCGCCGCGCGATCTTCTCGGTTCCGATCGATGTCGTGGTCGCGGTCGGACAGGCGCAGCCGGTCATCGGCGAATTGCTCGCGATGCGTCGCGACACGGTGCTGCCGCTCTCCGCACGGGTCGACGACCCGGTGCAGATCATGGTGGGCGACCGGGTGATCGCCCGCGGCGAATTGGAGGAACTCGGAGAGGACGGCGCGCGCCTTGGCGTCCGCCTGACCGAGGTCGTGGATGTCACCGACTTGTTCTGAGGCAATCGGCCTCCTCTGGCGGCCGTGGACGGCGGCGGTCGGTGTAGCCGTTCGCGCCGTCACAGTCGCGGGGCTGTGCCTCGTCGCCGTCTGGATGATCTGGCCCGCGCCAGCCACAGGGCAAAGCGTGACCTTCGATCTCTCTCCGCTGCTCGGCAACGCAGCCGAGGAGGGCGCGGGTACGCCTGCCGATCCAGCGGACAGTGCAGCCGAAAACGCCCTGCCGTCAGTCGCCGATACAGCGGCCGCCGGCGATGCGACGCTCACCGCGCGGATCCTGCAGCTTTTTGCGTTGATCACGGTGCTGAGCCTCGCGCCCGGCATCGCGGTGATGGTCACCTGCTTCCCGTTCATGATCACCGTGCTGGCCATCCTGCGCCAGGGTCTCGGCCTGCAGGCTTCACCGCCCAACATGATGTTGGTGAGCCTCGCGCTTTTTCTCTCGTACTTCGTGATGGAACCGGTGCTGACCGAGGTCTGGGCCCTCGCGATCGCCCCGCTGGTGGACGGGCAGATCGACGCCGCGACCGCCTATGCCCGCGGTGTGCCACCGCTGCGCGAATTCATGGAGGGGCGCACGGACCCCGCCACCGTGGGCGAGCTCGCCGCCGCGGCCCCTGCGCGCGCACCGCTGGCGCCCGGGGACGAGACGCCGATGGCGCTGCTCGTGCCGGCCTTCATGCTGTCCGAGCTGAGCCGCGCTTTCACAGTGGGCTTCATGCTGTTCCTGCCCTTTGTGATCATCGATCTGGTGGTGGCCTCGGTGCTGATGTCCATGGGCATGATGATGGTGCCGCCCGTCGTCGTGTCGCTCCCGCTCAAACTCGCATTCTTCGTCGTCGCCGATGGCTGGTCGCTTGTCGCCGGCGCGCTCGTCAGGGGGTATGGCTGAGATGGCCGAGCAACAGACAACCGCCGCACCGACTGCCGCGTCCGCAGAAGGTCCGCTGACCAAGGCGAAACGTGCCATGCTGCCGGGCCATGCGGCGCTGACCCCGCCGCAGAAGGCCGCGATCGTGATCGCCGCCCTTGGCCCCGAGGCTGCGGGCCCGATCCTCGAGACGATGGACGAGGGGTCGCTGCGGAACTTCACCGCCGCCATGGCGCGCATGCGGCGGGTCAACCCCGATATCGTGCGCCATGTGATCGCCGAATTCCTCGACGCGATCCGTCTGCAGGACGATGTCGTGCGCGGCGGCATCAATACCGCGCGCGAGATGTTGGAGCCGCATGTCACCGACGGCGTGCTGACCCGTCTACTCGACGATATCGATTCGCCGTCCGCCTCGAATGTCTGGAAAAAGCTCGCAAAGGTGAGCGACGAGGCCCTGGCCGAGTTCCTGTCGCGCGAGCATCCTCAGACCGCCGCCGTCGTGCTGTCCAAACTGTCGAGCGAGCATGCCGGACGCGTGCTCAACCGGTTCGAGCAGGACCGGGCGCGCGAGGTGATCGTCGGCATCACCCGGACCCAGTCGCTGGATGTGAATGTGATCGAGGCCATCGGCGCCTCGGTCAGCCGCGACTTCCTGGCGACCAACCAGCACATCGCACCGCGCCGTGACCCGGCCGAACGGGTGGGCTCGATCATGAACTACATCGGTGCCGAGATGCGGGATTACATCTTGGAGCAGGTTGAGCAGAACCAGCCTGACTTCGCTGAAGATATCCGTCGCAAGATGTTCACCTTCGACGATATTCCGAAACGCGTGGGCAGTCGCGACGTCGCCGGGATCGTGCGTGAATGCGAACGCGACGTGCTGCTGAAGGCGCTGCGTTACGGCAGCGAAATGGGGAGCGAGGCGGTGGAGTTCATCCTCAGCGGGATCTCGCAGCGCGTCGCCGAGCAGTTGCGCGGCGAGATGACCGAGGTCGACAAACCACGCAAGCGCGATGGCGAGGCGGCGCAGTCCGGTGTCATCGCTGCCATCCGCGCATTGGAAGGCCGGGGTGAGCTGAAGCTCACAATGCCCGAGGACGAGGCCTAAAGACGGGGCCAGAATACAGGGCCAGAATACAGGGCCTGAAGACGGGGCCTGTGAAGGCGAGCTGAGGACTAGGCTGGGGCTTTACGGCGGGCGGCGGGTTCTAACGGGCGCGACTATCGCTCCGGCGACATGGCGCCCTTCACTCGGTGAGCGCCACCACCGCTCCGGCGTCCCATTCGAGCGTCACGGTATCGTCCCAGGTGAGCTCGTCGGCCTCGGCTCGGCGGCGATTTGTTCGCGCGCATTTCAGCACCGGGCCCTGGCTGCCATCCAGCATCTCCACGCGGACATGGTAGATCGAGATATCGCCGAGATAGCCGATATCCTCAACGAGGCCGATTACCGAGTTCTCTCCCACGGGCGGCGCATCCTCGGGCCAGCGCGCGATCGATAGCTTCTCGGGGCGGAGCGCCAGCGCGATCGGCCCCTCGTCAACCGGGCCGCTGCAGCGCGCCGTGCCGCCCGTCGTCAACCGGATCGCCCCATCGGGACCGGCCACGCCCTCCAGGATGTTCACATCGCCGATGAACTCCGCCACATAACGGCTCTCTGGCGCTTCGTAGATATCTCGCGGCGGGCCCATCTGCGCCACCTGGCCCTCGCGCATGACCGCGATGCGGGTCGACACGGTCATCGCCTCTTCCTGATCATGCGTCACGATCACGAAGGTGAGGCCCAGCGTCTCCTGAATGTTGACCAATTCGAATTGCGTCGCCTCGCGCAGCTTGCGGTCCAGCGCGCCCAAGGGTTCGTCCAACAGCAAGAGCTTGGGCTTCTTTGCCAGAGCCCGGGCGAGCGCCACACGCTGGCGCTGACCGCCGGAAAGCTGGTCGGGCTTGCGCTTTGCAAAGCGCTCGAGCCGCGTCAGCGATAGCATTTCGTCGACCCGCGCGCGCCGTTCGGCCCGGGCCATACCTTCCATCTCCAGCCCGAACTCGATGTTTCGCGCCACCGTCAGGTGCGGAAACAGCGCATAGGACTGGAACATCATGTTGACCGGCCGCTCATAGGGCGGCACCGCGGCCAGATCCTCGCCATCCAGCAGGATCTGGCCGCCATCCGGCGTCTCGAACCCCGCGAGCATCCGCAGCAAGGTGGTCTTCCCGCAGCCGGAGGGGCCGAGCAGCGAGAAAAACTCGCCCCGGTGGATGTCGAGCGAGATGTCATCCACGGCCACCGCTTCGCCAAACCGCTTGGTGACGCCCTTGATGCGAAGCGCGGGCACCGCATCGGGATCGGTCCATGGCGACGGACACGCCGCTGGTGAGGGCCGAGGCCTGCGGGTGGCCTCGACCGGCGGTGCGGCGGCGGCTTCGGTCATCGACGCACCTCCGCCACCAGACGCGGCTTCATCATCAGTCCCTTAGGAACCGGTCTTGATACGAGTCCAGGACCGGGTGACGACGCGCTGTGTCCGCGGTGGATAAGGCACCGCCGTCCAGGTGTTGGCGATCGTCTCGTCCGAGGGATAGATCGCCGGATCGCCGAGCACATCCTCGTTCAGTAGGGGTTTCGACGCCTCGTTGCCGTTGGCGTAGTAGACGTAGTTCGACGCCTTCGCCATCACTTCGGGCCGCATGATGTAGTCGAGGAAGAGATGCGCATTCTCGACATTCGGCGCGTCAGACGGGATCGCCATCTGGTCGAACCACATCAGCGCCCCCTCCTTGGGGATCGCGTATTCGACCGTCACGCCATTGTCCGCCTCCGCCGCACGGTCACGCGCCTGCAGCACATCGCCAGACCAGCCCACGGCAAGGCAGATGTTCCCGTTGGCCAGCTCGTTGATGTAGCTGGAGGAATGGAACTGCTGGATATGCGGGCGTACTTCGGCGAGGAGCGCCGAGGCCTCTTCGATCTCGCCCTGATCGAACGAATTCGGGTCATAGCCGAGATAGTTGAGCGCCACCGGGATGATCTCGGTCGGGGCATCCAGCACATGCACGCCGCAATCGGCGAACTTCGCGATGGTCTCGGGGTCGAGGATCACCGACCAGCTGTCGATCGTCTCGACGCCGAGCCGCTCTTTGACCGCCTCGACATTATAGCCGATGCCGGTGGTGCCCCACATGTAATTGATCGAATGCGCCCCGTCCGGGTCGAAGGCCGCGGTCCGCGCCTCGATGGCGTCCCACATGTTCTCCAGGTTCGGTAGCTTCGACTTGTCGAGAGGCTGGAACACACCGGCCTGGATCTGGCGCTGCAGGAAGTCGCCCGTCGGCACCACGATGTCATAGCCCGTGCCGCCGGCCAGCAGCTTGGTCTCCAGGACCTCATTGCTGTCGAACACGTCGTAGTTGACCTTGATCCCGGTCTCGGCCTCGAACTCGGCCAGGATCTCCTCGTCGATATAGTCGGACCAGTTGAAGACGTTGACGACTTTGTCTTGCGCGAAGGCTGGGACGGCGATCAGGGCCGCGAGGGCCGTGGTGGTGAAGAGCTTCATCAAGCCTGTCCTTCCCTGTGGCGTGGGCGCTTAAGCAGCGTTGTTTGAGCAAGACGCTAACGTCTCTCACGCGCGGCGCAAGGGGCTCCGTTCCGCGGCGCAGCAATCGCGGGCGAATGCGGGCTAGGCAGCGCCTGCGACTGCCGGTAGCGTCGAAAGGGTAGCGGGCGTTTCGAAGGGGCGCGTCATGGGTTGGTCGCGACGTCTGACGATCCTGGTGCCCTATCTCTGGCTGCTGGCCTTCTTCCTCGCCCCGTTCTTCATCGTGCTGAAGATCAGCGTGAGCGAGCCCGCCATCGCGCAGCCCCCCTACCTGCCCCACTGGGACAGCCTCGCCGCCGCCTGGGATCACCTGTCGAGTATCGAGCTCTACAACTACGAGTTCCTGCTTTCCGACGCGCTTTACGTGAACAGCTATCTGAATTCGCTCAGGATCGCGCTGGTCTCGACCCTGATCACCCTGCTGATCGGCTATCCCATCGCCTATGGCATCGCGCGCTGCGGGCCGGGTTGGCGGACGGTGCTGCTGGCGCTGGTGGTCCTGCCGTTCTGGACGTCGTTCCTGATCCGCGTCTATGCGTGGATCGGCATCCTGCAGACCGAGGGGATGCTTAACACCGCGCTGATGGGCATCGGCCTCATCTCAGAGCCGATCCCGTTCTATCCCAGCCAATTCGCCGTCCATCTCGGCATCATCTACAGCTACCTGCCCTTCATGGTGCTGCCGCTCTACGCGACGCTGGAGAAACTCGACCCCGCGCTGCTGGAGGCCTCGGCCGATCTCGGGGCGCGGCCTGCGACCACCTTCTGGCGGGTGACCCTGCCGCTCAGCATCCCGGGCATCCTGGCGGGCTCGTTTCTGGTGTTCATCCCGGCCATCGGAGAATTCGTGATCCCCGAATTGCTCGGCGGGTCGTCGACCCAGATGATCGGGCGCACGCTTTGGAACGAATTCTTCGCCAACCGTGATTGGCCGGTCGCTTCGGCGGTGGCGGTCGTGCTGCTTTTGGTGCTGGTGATCCCCATCGTGATCTTTCAACGCTATGCCCGGCGGGAGGGCGCGGCATGACGCGCGGCCCATCGCCCTTGTTGAAAGTGTTGCTCGGGCTGGGGCTCGTTTTTCTCTACGCGCCCATTGTGCTGCTGGTGATCTATTCTTTCAACGCCTCGCGCCTTGTCTCGGTCTGGGGGGGCTGGTCGACCAAGTGGTACTTCGCCCTGCTGGAGAACGGCGAGCTGCTGGATGCGGCCTGGGTCTCGGTGCTGGTGGCGGTGATCGCGTCGACCATCGCCACGGTCATGGGCACGCTGGCGGGGTTTGCCATGGCGCGGGTACCGCGTTTCACCGGGCGCACGCTCTTCTCGGCGATGGTTCTGGCGCCACTGGTCATGCCCGAGGTGATCACCGGGCTCTCGCTGCTGCTGGCCTTCATCGCGGTCTCGATCGACCGGGGCATGACGACGATCGTGATCGCGCATGCCACCTTCTCGATGTGCTATGTCGCCGTCGTCGTCCAGGCCCGCCTCGCCAATTTCGACCGCTCGGTCGAGGAAGCCGCCGCCGATCTAGGCGCGCGCCCACCGACGGTGTTTCGACGCGTGACACTGCCGCTGATCCTGCCCGGGATCATCGCTGGCTGGCTCTTGAGCTTCACCCTCTCGCTCGACGACCTGGTGATCGCGAGCTTCCTGTCCGGGCCCGGCTCGACGACGCTGCCGATGAAGGTGTTCTCCTCGGTCCGCCTCGGTGTCAGCCCCGAGATCAACGCGATTGCCACGATCCTGATCGGCCTCGTCGCCACGGGCATGTTTGTCTACGCGATCGTGCTGCGCAGCGCGGTGCGCAAGAAACCGGCATGACCTGCGCGGATAGGTCCGTCGAAATCCGCAAATCTGCCACCATCTCGTCCGATGAGCCCTGTGGGCCCTGCGCAGCCAACCGAGGACGAGATGACCGAGCCCCAGCCGATGCTGATCGTCTATGACGGTGAGTGCCCGTTCTGCAGCGCCTACGTCAAAATGCTGCGCCTGCGCGAGGCGGCGGGGCCGGTCGCGCTGATCGACGCACGCTCGGATCACCCGGTCGTCGCGATGCTGGTCGGGCGCGGTTACGATCTCGACGAAGGGATGGCGCTCGTGCGCGGCTTTCCCGACGAGACGCCGGAGATCGCCCATGGCGATGCATGTGTGCACCAGCTCGCGTTGATGACGACGTCCTCGGGGGCGCTCAATCGGCTGAATGCCGCCATCTTCCGATCCGAGCGGGCCTCCCGCACCCTCTACCCGTTCATGCGCTCGGGCCGAAACCTCGCCCTCCGCCTGCTCGGCCGCAGGCGCCTTGGCGACAGCCTCGACCCGCAGAACGGCTGACACCCGCGGCTAGGCAGCGAGCTTCGCTGCCTCCTCGAACATGATCGCGTGGCGCTCGGCCAGTGCCTCCGGGTCACGGTCGTAGCCGCCGCCGATGACGCCGACGACCGGAATGCCCCGCGCGCGCACCGTCGACATCACATGGGCATCGCGCGCGCGAATGCCGCCCACACTGAGCGCGAGCCGGCCGAGCCGGTCACCCTGCCAGACATCCACCCCGGCATTGTAGAAGACGAGGGACGGGCGCGCCGCGTCCAGCGCCTCCGCGAGCGCAGGCGCGAGGGCGGCGAGATAGGCCGCATCATCCAGACCGTCGGGCAGCGCGACATCGAGATCCGACAGCGCCTTTTCCATCGGATAGTTGTTTGCCGCGTGGATGGAGAAGGTGAAGACCTCGGGCATCGCCCTGAACACCCGCGCCGTGCCGTCACCCTGATGCACATCGCAATCGACGACGAGGATGGTTCCGGGCCTTCCCTGGGCGCGCAGATTGGCGATGGCCACCGCCACGTCGTTGAACACGCAGAACCCCGCGCCCCCCTCGGGCCCGGCATGGTGCGATCCCCCGGCCGAGTTCGCCGCGATGCCGTGATCAAGCGCCAGAAGCGCCGCCAGCCATGTGCCCGAGGACGCCAGGCGCGCACGGCGCGCGACCCGTTCGGTGCCCGGCAGGCCGATGCGGCGTATCTCATCCTCCGCGAGGGTCTGGCTTAACACCCGCTCGACATAGCCGGGGTCATGCGCAAGGGCGAGTTGGCCGGCGGTTGCCGGGGCCGGCGCGATATAGCGCCTCGGCTCCACCAGACCGCGCCGGACAAGCGCCGAGCGCAGATAGCCGTATTTCGACATCGGAAAGCGATGATCGGCGCGGAGCGGCGCTTGATAATCGGGGTGATGGACGACGGGCAGCATACGGCGAAGCTATGTCGTCAGGGCGCCCCCGGCGAGGGCGGAAGCGCCGATGTCGCGGGCCGGAAGAAACAATCCGGCATCACTCGAACGTTGTGCTCAGCCGCGGGCCTTGCCGACGCTCCGCCAAAGCATCGGGAAAAGCAGCATGGCCAGCGCCATTTTCAGCACTTCGCCCAGCAGGAAGGGCGTCAGGCCGACCTCCACCGTCCATGCCCAGCCCTTGGTCTCGGCATAGAGATGACCCAACCAAAGCAAACCGGGCGCGAAGATCAGCACCTGACCGATCAGCATAGCGCCGAGCAGCGACCAGGGCGAGCGGTCCCAGCCGCGCTCCGCCAGCAGGCCAAGGGCAACCACCGCGAGCACGTAGCCGAGCAGGTACCCGCCCGTGCCGCCCAACATGTAGGCGATGCCGTTATTGTCGGCGCTGGAGGACGTGAACACGTCGAAGCCGAGCGCGCCGATGGTGAGGTAGCCGAGTATGGTGCCCAGCGCCAGGCGTGGGCCGCAGGCGGCGCCGAGCGACAGGATCACGAAGGTCTGCATCGTCATCGGCACCGGCCAGAACGGCACGCGGATCTTGGCCGCGATGGCAATCGCCGCAATGCCGAGCGCCACGATCGCCAGACGCCGCAGCCACAGCCCCCCCGCACTGAGGCTGCCATCACCCGGCGCCCAGGCATCGATCAACAGGCGTGCACCGGGAACAGTCTGAGTATGCGGGCTTGCCATGGGCCATCTCCGTCGCTGGCGGCGTCGTGCATCCGAACGCCCCCCCATTGGGGAGAACTTTCGAGGCGCTTTCTCGGCTCAGTCAATGGCATGGCATACCGCGGCGTGGCAAGGCATTGGGCACGGCACAGGCGCGGCACGGGCACTGGGTCGGCGACCGTCAGATTTCCCGCGAAGGACGAGCGTCTTGGACCGACTTCGCGCACAGCGCGACTATGCCCAGGCGTCACCTTCCTCTACGATGCATCAAGGATGATGCCAGCGACCGCCCGATGAGACGCCATGACGACGGCACTGCCGAGCCCGCGGGCAGCGGCCCGACGGTTCCCGTCGCGGCCGGCGGCCGGCTTGTCCTGGCTTTCGACGAGACGGCCCTCAGGCTGCTGAGCGTCGAAGAGACCGCACCTGGCACCCTGGCGTCAGCTCGGCTTGTGGCCACGGCCCGGCTCGATAGCGACGGTCGGGGTGACGGCACCGCGCTGCGCCGGTCTATCGGCGGCAAGGGCGCCACGCCGGTGACGCTGTGGCTCCCGCCGTCACAGATCGCGGTGGGCGAGATTGCCATCCCACGACACGGCCAGCCCCGCCCCGAGGCCCTGTCGGCGATGGCCAGCGCGTTGACCGGCCAGCCCGCACGCGATCTCGCCGTGGCGGTCTTTCCGCTGCACGACAGCGGCCCAGCCCAGCGGCCCGATCGCCCGGCGCTGTTGCTGGCCGCCTATGCTCAGACCATCGCCGAGGCGCGTGCCTATGCGGCCAAATGGGGCTTTGAGCCCATCGCCGTGGCGACCGAGATCGGCAGCCGGCTGGGTCAGTCGACCACCACTGCTTCTCAGCTTGCGCAAAGCATGGTCCCGGGCATGGTGCTGGCATCCCCTGCCCTCGAGCCAATCGGCGACCGTCGACCCACCGCCGTCGTTTCGACCGGGACGGGGCATGCGGCAGAGCGGCCAGCAGAGAGCGCGCCGAAAGACCGCCGGCACGGCGCACCAAGGCGCCTGTCGCTGGCTGCAGCCGCGGCGGGCATACTGGTTGCGGCAGGGGCCGGCTGGGCGGCGGTAAGCATCTTGGCAGGCGAAGAGCCGGCGCCGGTTTTGGCAGAGCGCAGCACCGTGATCCTCTCCAATGACGGGGTCATCCTCCGCCCTGATATCGCGCCGCGGCCCGAGACCCGCCGGGCATCCGCGCCGCCGGCAGCATCGAACGAAACACCCGGGACAAGAGAGGAGGCTTCTACGGTCGAGGCGACAACGGTCGCCGGCGCGGCTCCCGAACCGCTCGGCGTGACGGCGCCAACACCACCGGCTGGCACCCCACCGCGCGACGGCGAAGTGCTCGATATCGTGTTTCAGGCACCGTCGCCGATCACCCTCGCCCTTGGCGAACCCACCCGCCTGTCGTCCGAAGCGGCGGAGCAATCATGGACGCGACCGGTGCAGCCCCCGCGCCTGACCGAAGATCCGGTGGTGGCAATGGCCGCGCCCGAAGAACCCTTCGCGATCACCGGCCATGCATGGCGTCCCGAGGCGCCCACAGCGCTCGGCGATGGGGTGCCAGGCGCTGCGACTCCGGCGGCGCTCTCGGCATCGTCAGCGGCTCCGGGGCCAGCATTGCGGGTCTCGGTCAGGCGGGACGAGCAGCCACCGGTCGATCTGGCGGAACCGGCGATTGCGGCGGGTCCCGGGACACTGGCCGGGGCACTGGCCGGGCTCGCCGCCGGCAGGGCAGCGCAATCGCGCCCACCAGCGGTCGCAGCGTTGACGCCGTCCCCTGTCCCTTTCCCAGCGCCGCCCAGGCTTGAGGCGTCGCTGCCCGATTGGCCGGGCGTCCTGACCGTCGATGCCTTTGTCGCCCTGCCTCCCCCAGTGGCGCCTGAGACGAGCCCGCTGCCGATCCCAGCGCCGCGCGCCGCTGTCGAGGCCGCGGAGACCGTACCTCTGCCGCCGCCGTCACCATCGGGCTCGCGCCCGGCGGTGGTCGATGGGGGAGGCCCGCTTGAGACCACGCTGGAGGATGCGACCGCGCTCCTACCGCCGATAAGCGGCACCACGCCCGCGTTGGCGCTTACCGAGCAGAGCCAAGGGTCAGATGCAGGGCCTGTCTCTGCGCCACTGCCGCCCCGCCGCCTAGCCTATGCGCAACCCGAAAGCCCGACCGTAGCGCTCCGACCGACGGCGGTGTCGTTGCCCACGACGGCGGGGCTGACCAGCGAGGTGGCGGTCGGCTCCAGCGAGATCGCCGAGGCAGCACTGATCGGGGTGATGACCCTGGACGGGCGCCGCCAGGCGCTGATGCGGCTCGGCACCGGGCGCTATCACCGGGTCGAGGAGGGCGACAGCCTGGGAGGATGGCGGATACAGGCGATCGACGAGGACAGGGTTCGCCTGTTCGACGGTCAGACGGCGCGCACCCTCTCTCTGATCACGCGCTAGCGCCGCGCGCCGCGCGCCAGGCGGACCACTCCTCGGGCGTGTCCAGATCGGTCGTCGCCCGCAGCGCCGGGAGCGGCACGCGCACGGCATAATCGCCATGCTCGGCCACGACGCGGCGCGCCCCTTCGTCACCAGCCGCCATGGCCAGCGGCTCGAAGAACCGCCGACCGAACAGCACGGGATGGCCCGGCGTGCCATCGGCCGCCGTCGCACGTATGATCTCGCGCCCCTCGCCGGGATCGAAGGCCGCCAGCAAGCGGGCATGGTCTTCGGCCGTCAACTCCGGCATATCGGCGAGCGCGATCAACACGGCGTCGGCGCGCGGGTCGAGCGCTGCCATGCCAGCGGCGAGGCTCGCGCCCATGCCCTCTTCGGCGCGCGGGTTCTCGATCAGCCGCAGCGGCAGATCGGCGAGCGCGGCGCGGCGCGCCGGGGCATCGGGGCGCAGGACCACCACGACCTCCTCGACCCCGGATTTCAGCAGCGCCTCGGCCTGAAGGCGCAACACTGCTTGACCGTCTATCACCTCGATCAGCTTGTCGCGCCCGGCCATGCGCCGCGATGCGCCGGCTGCCAGCAGCAACGCACTCACCCTGGGGCGCGCGTCGCCGGCGCTCGCCTCGGCGCGGTCCGCGGCCGCGCGCGGCGCCGGACGGGCCGGGATCTCTTTCAGCAGGCCACCCACGCCCATCGCTGCGATCTCGGCAGCATCCGGCGCTTGCCCGGCAACCACGCGCGCCAGCACCCAGTCGGCGCCGTTGGGCTTTGGCGAGCGGGCACAACCCGGCAGGCCGATCACAGAGCGCCCCGCCGCCTCGCCGATGAAAAGCAGGTTGCCGGGATCGACCGGCATGCCGAAACGCTCCAGCCGCCCGCCCGCTGCCATCAGCGCCGCTGGCCCAACATCGGCGGGGTCGGACGTCGCCGAGGCGGTCAGCATCAGGACGATTTCGCCGTCTATCTCGCCGAGCGCACCGGCAACGGCATCGACCTCATGGGGCACCCGCCGCTCCTCGGCCAGCGTGAGGCCGAGCGCGATCAAGCGGGTTCGAACGGCGGCGGCCCCCTTGTCCACCACCGACTGTTTCATCCCCCGGGTGACGGTGAGCACGAGCCCGGCGCGCCGCACCGCCGGTGGATGGACCTGCAGCGCGGGCGTGGCGCGTGAGAGCCGTCGTTCCGCAGCGGCAATGGCGGTCTCGGGCGCGGCGTAGGGGATGATCTTGACGGTGCCGACCATCTGCCGCTCGGCCACCCAGGTCGCGTCCTCCAACGTTGCCAAGGTCAGCGCCGGGTGAATGCTGTTCAGCGCTGTCACCATGGCGGCATCGACGCGAAGCAACCCGGCCGTGGCTGCATAGAGGTTGAGCCGGCCGGTGAAGGCTGCGGCGCGGTGAAGGCCGAGTGTCGCGGGATGGGGGGCGAGGGCCGAGCCGAGGCGCGCCGCTGCTGCATCCTCGCCCACATCATCGGCGTCGAGACGGGCGACCGTGACCTGATCAAGCCCAGCACCGCGAAGCCTCGCGATGGCCGATGCGTCGAGCACGACACCTTTCGCCAGGCGACCGTCGCTCAGCTGTAGGGAGTGGGCGAGGATCGCGCCCTCGACCAGATCAAGCGGCAGGGTGGCGAAGTTCATGGCGCCGTCACGCCGCTGCCTCGCCGGATTGGCCGGTATCGGCAGGGGCGGCTGCGCGGGAAAGGCCTGGGCGCGTCCCTGGGCGACGCAGGCGCTCGGTCATCTCCGCCATCACGCTGACCGCGATCTCCGCCGGCGTCAGTGCCCCGATGTTCAGCCCGACCGGCGCATCAAGGCGCGCGATCTCCCCAGGCGACACCCCGACAGCGCTCAGCCGGTTCACCCGCTTGGCATGGGTGCGGGTCGAGCCGAGGGCGCCGATATAGAAGGCCTCGGACGCCAGCGCGACCATCAGCGCCGGATCGTCGATCTTTGGATCATGGCTGAGCGTGACGACCGCGGTTCGCCGGTCAAGCCCATGGGCGCGAAGCGCTGCATCAGGCCAGTCGTGGCTGATCGGCGTGTCGGGAAACCGCGCGGGCGTGGCGAAGGTCTCGCGCGGGTCGATGAGCGAGACGTCATAGCCACTTGTCCGCGCCATCAGCACAAGCGGCTGCGCGGCATGGGCGGCGCCCACGACGACCAGGCGCAGCGGCGGCAGGTGCAGTGCCTGGAACCTGGCGATCGCCTCGGGATCGAAGCCCGACCGCTCTCTCCGGAACAGGGCGGGCATGTCGGCTGGCCCCACCAGGCGGCGCGTCCAGTCGGCTGTCTCGGTGACGACGGCCACGGGCTGCCTGTCCGCGCGGCGGGCGACAAGCTCGGAGAGAAGCGTGGCATCCCAGCCCTGCCCCGCGCCCTCTCGCCCCACCGGCTCGACCATCACGCGGATCGTGCCGCCACAGGCGAGACCGACGGCAAATGCCTCGTCATGGCTGACGCCGAACTCGAGCAGGCGACATCGGCCCTCCGCGATGGCCTCGACCGCTTCCACGACAACGGCACCCTCGACACAGCCCCCTGAGACGCTGCCCGCGATGTCCCCCGCGCCAGAGATCGCGAGCATCGAGCCCACGGGGCGGGGTGCACTTCCCCAGGTTTCAACAACAGTGGCCAGGGCCGCGCCCTGCCCGGCCGCATGCCAGCGTGCCGCCGTCTCGGGGATCAGGTCGTGATCATGCAGTGCCATGCGCTCACCCGCCGCCTCTCTGGGCCTAAGATGCGGGTCCGGCGTGTCAGGGCAAGCCGGGCACCTGGAATGCAGGCCCTGGCGCTCAGTGAAAGGCGGCGCCCCGCGAGGACAAAGTCAGGCTAGGTGACGGTCTTAGGCGGCCTGTGACGACGCGGAAGCAACATACGGGTGCTTCGGGCGCGATGCCACATTCTCTGACGTGGCGGACGGTGCGGTCTTGGCCACCGGCGGGATGACCACGCTCTGCAGCCGCAAACCCTCCTCCGCCTCCATCCGGCGCGAGAAGCCGGCGAAGCGCTGCCGGCGTTCGGCCGTAAACCCCTGGCGGCGCGCGAGGATCAGCGCCATCTTGCAATCGAACAGCGCCATCCCAAGGTTCCAGGCGGCGAGATAGAACGTGCTGCGCAAGGTCCCGGTTTCGGCATAGTCGATTAGCGTCTGCCCCATCAGCAGCAGACAGCCCGTGATGACCACGACCATCATCGCCGGGCGTACCGGCGACCAACGGCGGCTTTCAATCATGCGGGCGATCGCGACCATCCAGGCCAGCGCCATCAACACCACGCCAAGTATTTCAAAAACAAGAACCACGGGCTGAACCCTCCACACAAAAAGCCCTAACGCGACGAGGGTTAACGTGACGCTTCAAGGTGGTCGCGGTGCGGCGCCCATGTGGAGGTTTGCCGGCTGTTTTGACGACACCCCCGGCGCAATCATGGCATCGACCCCATTCCGGGACAGTCGACCGAACCAGAGCCCCTGCAGCGGGGTCAGAGCCGCGACCGAACTCTCCGCTCGAAAAGTGAGTGATGGGATCGCGTGGCGGGGCCTACACCAGACGCTGACCATCGTGGTAGCGCGCCACAACCTTGATCACGCCGATGATGCCCGCGTTGAACAGGTCGAGCTCTTCGGCAGGCACTCAAAGCTCGCGGTGGGCACGCCCGCCGGCGAGTTGTGGGGGATACCGGCGCGCCGTCGCTTCATCGATCTCGAAACGCGTCGCAGAACCCTCGTTCGCGGGCGGGCGCCCGGTCGAGTTCCAGTCACGCGCGATCTTCTCGGCATCGTCGACGCTCAGCACAGGGTAGAAGATCGGCTGATCCGGCAGTCGAGGCGGCCATGCGCGCCAGCCCGATGCCTCGACCGGCGCGAGTTCGCCCGCCCCGGTCGGGCGAAACAGCTCCATCGAGCCCGCCACTACATCAGCACCAAAGCGGCGAGGCCGAGGAACGCGAGAAATCCAACGACGTCGGTGACCGTGGTCACGAACGTCCCGGAGGCGAGCGCCGGATCGGCGCCGACCTTGTCGAGTGCGATGGGCACGAGGATCCCAGCCAGCGCAGCGGCCACGAGGTTGATCACCATGGCGACCGCGATGATCCAGGCCAGCGCGCCGTCGCCGAACCAGATATACGCCGTCGCCCCCATCACCAGCGCAAAGCCCAGGCCGTTGACCAGACCCACCACCGTTTCGCGCCAGACGACGCGAAGGGCGTTGTTGGATGTGAGGTCTCGCGTCGCCAGCGCCCGCACCGCCACGGTCAGCGACTGGGTGCCGGCATTGCCGCCCATCGAGGCCACGATGGGCATCAACACGGCCAGGGCCACAATCTGGGCGATCGTCTCTTCGAACTGCGCGATAACGAGACTGGCGAGGATCGACGTCGCGAGGTTGACCGCGAGCCAGGGAAAACGCCGCTGCACGATGGCCACGACGTTGTCGGCGATCTCCTCGTCGCCCACACCGCCAAGGCGCTTCAGATCTTCTTCCGCCTCGTCATCCAGCGCCTCGACCGCATCGTCGATCGTGATCACCCCGACCAGCCGCCCCGTGGCATCGACGACGGGCGCGGAGACGAGATGATACTGCTTGAACGCGTAGCCCACGTCCTCCTGGCTGTCCCGGACCTCGAAGGCCCGGTAATCCTCGCGCATGAGCGATGACAGAAGCACCGGGCGCCGGGCCCCCAGGATCGCCGATAGCGGCACGAGCCCGACCGGCTTGAGCGCGGCATCCAGCACCACGACATCGTAGAACTGTTCGGGCAGGTCGCGCGAGGCGCGCATGAAGTCGATCATCTGCCCCACCGTCCAGAACGATGGCGCGCGGACGAAATCGGTCTGCATCAGGCGCCCAGCGGAATACTCCGGGTAGCCGAGCGAGCGCGTGACGGCGAGCCTGTCGGCCGGGTCGAGCGCATCGAGCACCTCGCGCTGCGTCTCGGGCACGAGATCGGCGAGCAGATAGACGACGTCGTCGGTATCGAACTCCCGGGCCGCCTCGGCCAGGGCCGAGGGTTTGAGAAGCGACAGGATCTCGTCACGCACGCCCTCTTCAAGCTCGACAAGAAAGGCGGGGTCGAGATCGGACCAGGCGAATTTGATGAAGCGTTTGCGCCGCTCGGTGCCGATCTGCTCCACGAGATCGGCGACATCGGCGGGGTGCAGATCCTTAACCGCGACCGCCACGGCTGGGCGGTCCTTGCCATCGAGACCTGTGATGACCGCTTGCACGATCTCGGGGTCGAGATCGAGGTCGTCATCACGCTCTTGCTGCTGGCGTTCGACCGCCGTCGCATCGCCCATCCGAGCCCCCATCGCGCCTGCCGATGCGCGACAGATAGGCTCAATGCCCTCCGCTGGTACAGCGGTGATTTCCGTGAACGACGGCGTCAGGGAGCAGGGCGCGGAACAGTGGCGATGGGCGCCACGGGGTCAAAGCAATAGGTTTCGGCTCAGGCTGCTACCGGGCGAGGATGCGCCCCCGCCCGGTATGTCAGTGGGGCGCGCCAATCAGGGCAGGATCACGCTGTCGATCACGTGGATCACGCCGTTCGACGCCTCGATATCGGCGGCCACGACGGTCGCGTCGTCAACCTTGACACCATTGGTCGCGTCGATATCGACGGTCGTCCCCTGAACGGTCGTCGGGCTGACCTTCTGACCGGCGAGATCGGACGACATCACCTTGCCCGGCACCACGTGATAGGTCAGCACGGCGACGAGCTGATCCTTGTTCTCGGGCTTCAGCAGGTCCGCAACCGTGCCCTCGGGCAGCGCGGCAAAGGCCTCATCGGTGGGCGCGAAAACCGTGAAGGGACCGTCGCCCTGCAGCGTCTCCACAAGGCCCGCCGCCTTCACAGCGGCGACGAGGGTGTTGAAGCCGTCAGCCTCGACCGCGGTGGTGACCAGGTCAGCCTTCTCGGCGCCCGCACGCGCCGTCGGCAGCGCTGCGGCCAGAATGGTAGCGGCGGCGAGGCCGGCAATCATGCTCTTCCACATTTCGGTTCTCCGGTTGGGGGCCCGACACCAATGCCGAGCGTGTGAGAGAGCATGGGGCGCGATTTGCAATCGACAGGCCGAAAGATGCGGCAGACGGTCACAGTAAGCATTTGTTTTTACGAGACTTTCGCCCTGCGAAGAGCGCATCCGATTTGTCTGTGCGGAACGGTCGCAGCGCTTGCACTGCTTGTTCTGCAGGGCGGTGAAACCATGCACCAGCTGAACGGCAGCCGCAGACACGAACGCGACCGACAGGCGTCGCCTCGAGACGGGATGCACTGATACCGCCCCCGCCAGAAAGGCGACGACGCAAGGCTGGGATGGCTGATTGTCGGCAGGATATGGGCGCCGTGGCGACGCATGATCCGACGGCCATGACGCATGATGAAGGGTCGACCGCGCGTGCCGCGGCGCCGCCCATGCCTCGGGCGCGGATACGTCGGCGCCAGCGCGTATCACCGAAACGCAAAAGCGGCCGGCATTAGCCGGCCGCCTCTGTCGGGCGAGACGTCAGGGCACGGCGTGCCCCGACAAGGCCATTAGGGCAGCAGAACGGTGTCGACCACATGGATCACGCCGTTCGACGCCTCGATATCCGCGGTCACCACACGGGCATTGCCGTCAACCACGACACCGTCGGTCGGATCGACCGACAGCTCCAGCCCGTTGATCGTCGTGGCCACCGACGGCTCGGTGCCGAGATCCGCCGCACGCACGGCACCGCTCAGCACGTGGTAGGAGAGCACCGTCACCAGCGTGCCGCGGTTCTCCGGCAGCAGCAGGTTGTCGACCGTGCCCTCGGGCAGCTTGTCAAAAGCCGCATCGGTCGGGGCAAAGACGGTCAGCGGCCCGTCGCCCTTCAGCGCGGTCGTGAGATCGGCGGCATCGACCGCCGCGACCAGGGTATTGAAGGTCCCCGCGGCGACTGCGGTGTCCACGATGTCCGGGCCGCTCGCCTGCTGGGGTTGGGTGCAGGCGGCAAGGCCAAGGCCCAGCACGGCGGTGGCGGCGATGCGCGTGAGAACGGTCATTCTGTCTCTCCCTGTTCACGGGTCGTCTTGCGGTGTTGGTCGCGCGCCATTGAACCCCGGCGGCAACGTGTCGGTCGGTAGCTAGGGCGCCGAAGCGGCGTCACGAGTCCTTCGTAAACGATTTTCGCCGCGCCTTCGCACGACGACGATCGCCCCGAGATGAAGACTTTACGTTGGGGAGCGCCCGAGGGTTTCAGGCTGACTGAGCCGACACCGCCTCGCCGCGCAGAGCCCGCCTGATCGCCGCCTCGAGCTCTTCGGCGAGCTGGACGCGTTCGTCGGGCGCAAGAAAGGCGCCAAGCTCGATCTCGCGCGTGCCGCCTGTCAGGGTGAGATAGTTCTCGAGGCGCGCTTCACTGTGGACATGCAGGCGCACGAAATACGGGTCAGCCGACCAACGGAGCCGCTTGCCCTTGGGCTCGATCCGCTCGACGCGCATTTCATCGGGCCAAAGCGTGACGCGCTCGATCAGCCGCGCCTCATCGCTGTTCAACCTGAGCGCGAAGGCCACGGCGCAGAGCACGACGAGCGCGAAGGCGAGCGGGATCCAGACCACCGGCGTGAGCGCGATGGGGGCTAGCGGCACGCAGAACCCGCCCGCCATGATCCAGAGCACCCGCTTGCGGCCCACCGCCGTGAGCGAGCGGTTCGGCCAGAGCTCCACCGACCAGGCGGGCGCGTCCTTGCGCGCCGCCCAGCCCTCGCCTGCTCCGGCGGCCGGTCGCTTGCCGAGCCCGACGGGCGCAGCGGGCGGCTTGGTCACCGCCCCGCCTTCGTCGTCGCGCGCCCTCACCCTCAGTGCGCCGGCTGCTTGTCCCACATCTCGCGGGTCGGCAGCTGCTCGAAGGTGTGCTCGGGCGGCGGGTTGGGCAGGGTCCACTCCAGCGTACCCAGCTCGTCATCCCAGTAGTTCGGCTCGGTGACCTTCTCGCCCTTCGTCAGCGTGTAGTACATGACGTAGAGGAAGAAGAGGAACGAGCCAAAGGAGATGAACGCGCCGATCGAGCTGACATAGTTCCAGAGCGCGAAGGCCTCCGGATAGTCGATGTAGCGGCGCGGCATGCCCTGACGTCCCAGGAAGTGCTGCGGGAAGAAAGTGATGTTCGTCCCGATGAAAAAGGTCCAGAAATGGATCTTGCCGTAGAGTTCCGGATACTGCCGGCCCGACATCTTCCCGATCCAGTAGTAGATCCCGCAGAAGATCCCGAAGACGGCGCCGAGTGACATCACGTAGTGGAAGTGGGCGACCACGTAGTAGGTGTCGTGATAGGCGCGATCGATACCAGCCTGGCTAAGGACGATGCCCGTCACGCCACCGACAGTGAACAGGAACAGAAACCCGATCGCCCAGAGCATCGGGACCCGCAGGTCGATCACGCCACCCCACATGGTGGCAATCCACGAGAAGATCTTGATGCCCGTCGGCACCGCGATCACCATCGTTGCCAGCATGAAGTAGGCCTGCGCGTTCTTCGACATGCCGACCGTGTACATGTGGTGCGCCCAGACGACGAAGCCGAGCACCGCGATCCCGACCATGGCGAAGACCATGCCGGTGTATCCGAAGATCGGCTTCTTCGAAAAGGTCGAGATCACGTGGCTGATGATGCCGAAGGCGGGCACGATCAGGATGTACACCTCGGGATGCCCGAAGAACCAAAGGATGTGCTGATACAGGACAGGATCGCCACCCTGCGACGGATCGAAGAAGGCCGTGCCAAAATTCCGGTCGGTCAACAGCATTGTGATCGCCCCCGCCAGAACCGGCAGCGCGAGCAGGATCATAAAGGCGGTGATGAAGATCGACCAAGCAAACAGCGGCACCTTCATCATGCTCATGCCGGGCGCACGCATGTTCAAGAAGGTGGTGATGATGTTGATGGCGCCGAGGATCGACGACGCGCCGGACAGGTGAACCGCAAAGATCGCAAAGTCAGTCGCCATGCCGGCTTCGCTGGTGGACAGCGGCGCATAGAGCACCCAGCCGATCCCGGCGCCGGACTGCCCATTGCCGCCCGGTACGAACACCGACAGGATGGCCAGCGCCGATCCGGCGGTGAACAGCCAGTAGCTAAGGTTGTTCAACCGCGGAAACGCCATATCCGGCGCGCCGATCTGCAACGGCATGAAATAATTGCCAAACCCGCCGAACAGCGCCGGGATCACCACGAAGAACATCATCAGCACGCCGTGGGCGGTGACCATGACATTCCAGATGTGCCCGTTTGGCGTGCCGTCCTCCATCGTCATGTACTGCACGCCCGGCTCCATCAGCTCGAGGCGCATATACATCGTGAAGGCGACAGAGATCAGACCGACGACGCCGGCCGTGATCAGGTAGAGAATGCCGATATCCTTGTGGTTCGTGGAGCAGAACCAGCGAGTGAAGAAGTCGGGCTTTCCGTGGCCGTGCTCCTCGTCAGGTGCATGTGCGGCGGCGTCAGCCATGGCGGGCTCCTTTTCCGGGAGGTGGAACTCCCTCTTGTCTTTGTCGGTGAGTAGCGTGATCAGTCGCGATCAGCAACAAGATCCGATGCGACGAGACGCCCCTATTGAGGCCTTGGGATGAAAAGAGCCCTTGCCCATCTGTCGAAGACGCTTTTGGATACGCGCGTGAGCTCCACGCTAGCGATCCGATCATCCATGCCGACGCTGAAAGCTATACGAGAGTAAGAGGGAAGAGATGTTCCGCACACTGACGACTGCCGCGACCGCGCTGCTCCTGACTGCCGGCGCCGCGATGGCTGGCGAGAACCACGTGGTTGAAATGCTCAACCGCAACAAGGACACCAAGGAATCGATGGTGTTCAAGCCGGCCGTGCTGAAGATCGCGCCGGGTGATACAGTGACCTTCAAGCCCACAAACAAGGGTCACAACGCCGAGCTGATCGACGGACTGATGCCCGAGGGCGCTGAAGCCTTCAAGGGCGGCATCAACAAGGAGATCACGGTCACTTTCGATACCGAGGGCGTGTACGGCTACAAGTGCGCGCCGCACTTCGCGACGGGCATGATCGGATTTATCCAGGTCGGCGACAGCACCGACGGGATGGAAGCGATCGAAGGCGCGCGCTTCCCGGGCCGCTCAGGCAAGCGCCGTGATGAATACCTCGCCACGCTCAACGATCTCTCGTCGTAATCTGAGCGACGCTGAGAATGAGGCCGTCGGCACCGCCGGCGGCCTTTTCCGTTGGCCACGAGGTTTGGGTATCAGAAAGCCGAAGCCTCCAGCCGTTGCCGCGCGGCCCGCACCAGGCTCTCGCCGCCTCGCATGCCATCCGGTAGCAACACGCGCCGCCCGTCGAACTCCAGAGAATGGGCGCCGAGCCAGTGGCGTCTGCGCACGGTTGCCAGCGTGTCCCAGGGATAGTGACGACTGCGCAGCAACAGGCCATGAACCGAGAGCCCGTCGCTGTTCCAGAGATACCGCCTTGTGCCGAGATCGAGGAGCAGCCGGCCGCCGGCCAGCAGCGGCGCCGCCATGGTAAGATGCGCCAGCGTGACGATGGGACCGAGCGCCAAAAGCCCCGTGCCCATGAGCCCCAGCGCCACCATGAACAGACCAACCCAGCGGAACAGACGACCATCGCTGACAGCGTCCACGCCTTCTTCAAACGGTACCGCCGTCATCTGAGCGCAGGAAGCCAGGTAGATCGCCGCGTAAAGCGTGGCACCCAAAACCAGGAACCAGACCAGCAGCACCACGCGCCTTTCTCCTCTACCGTTCAGGCGAGCACCCTACAGATTATGGGGCGTGACAACGCGATCTTCGTCAAGACTTGCAAGCATTCGCGGGGCATTGGCCGCCAGCGCCGTATCAAGATCGGTCATTCCGACTGGCAGGCCCAGATCGACAAGGCTCGTGACACCATGCTCCGAGATTCCGCAGGGGACGATTCCTTCGAAATGCGAGAGATCGGGCTCCAGGTTTATCGCGAGACCATGGAAGCTGACCCAACGCCTTAGCTGCACCCCGATCGCCGCGATCTTGTCCTCTGCGATGGCACCCTGGCGGCGCGGGCGCTCCGGTCGCTCGACCCAGACGCCGACGCGCCCTTCCCTCAGCCCGCCGCGGACGCCGAAATCCGCCAGCGTATCGATCACCCAATGCTCCAGCGCCTTGACGAAGCGCCGAACATCGCGCCCACGCTGGCCGAGATCGAGCATCACATAAACGACCCGCTGGCCCGGTCCGTGATAGGTGTACTGTCCGCCACGCCGGACCGGATAGACGGGGAAGCGGTCGGGCATGCGCAGGTCTTCGGGGCGCGCCGACGACCCGGCCGTATAGAGCGGCGGGTGCTCGACGAGCCAGAGCATCTCGGCTGCCTTACCCGCCGCGATCGCCGCCACGCGGGCCTCCATGACAGCCAGCGCCTCGGGATAGTCGACAAGCCCCGCTGAGACCCGCCATTCGACACCAGCCCAGTCCCATGGCAGAGCGCTTTGGCCCGAGACCGGCCCCGGCACGGGCCCCGGCATGGGCCCCGGCATGGCCATCGGCAGGGCATCGACGGCACCGAGCGCAGACGAAGCATTCTCGCTGTCTTTCATCATGCCTCACGATGTCTGCGCCTTGGCCTCGGCGCAAGGGCAGGCATGTCGCGCGATCTTTCAGCCACCGGCAGGCCGAGGGGGTTGCGTCCCCCTACCCTGGTCGCCTATTAGCCAGCGCGTCGCGGTCGTGGCGGAATTGGTAGACGCGCAGCGTTGAGGTCGCTGTGGGGTAAAACCCGTGGAAGTTCGAGTCTTCTCGACCGCACCACAACAGAACTGCTGTTGTTCTAGACCCGCTATCGCTTTGAATGGAAAGGCGATATGCGGAGTTCTAGGCCCTTCGTTTCGGCAGTATTCGAGCTGGCCTGCAAAGGCCAGTCTGAGCACTGCGCGACGCAGGGCA
>JBCCJI010000013.1:0-114443 GCA_039027855.1 Pseudomonadota bacterium
CCCGGGAGTTCCCCGGGAGTACGGTCCATGCAAGACCCTCTACACCCGTTGGAAGCGCTGGAGCGAAAGGAGTGTCTTCGCCCGGATCCCGGTGGGACTGGTGGCCGAGGAGCCCGAGGAGAAGACCGCGATGATCGATGCCACCCACCTTAAGACCCACCGTACGGCTCCGCGCCTGCGGCTGAAAAAGGGGGGCGAGCCATGGTGCGCCCTTGGTTCAAGCACAAGGGCGAGGGCGCCTGATCGGCCGGACCAAAGGCTGCGTGAATACCAGGCTGCATGCCGTCACGGACCGCGTCGGGCGTCCGATTGCCAATGCCGATCCGCCTCGTCATCACCGCAGGTCAGGTCAGCGACGACATCAGCGCGCGGGCGTTGTGCGATCGGCGCACGGGCGTTGTGCGATCGGCGCGCGATCGGCGCGCGGGCGTTATGCGGGTCCCTGCCTTCGGCCGACTGGTCGATCGCCGTCCGCGGCTCTGACGCCTCTTGATTCCGCGACGCATTGCAGGACAAAGGGATAAAACTCTGCATCCCGGGCAGAACATCCCGTGCAAGTCTATCCGGTACGACAGGCACCGTTACAAACGGCGAAACAGCATCGAGATCATGTCCGGCCGGGTGAAGGATGGGCGCCGCGTCGCAGCCCGCTATGACCGATGACCCAAGGTCTTCCTTTCCGCCATCGCACGCGCCGCCACCGTCATCTTCCGGCTATGACGATCAATGAGCCTGCAGCCTCAGGCCGAGACCTGGTCATTTCTTGATTTCAGACAGGGCTGCGCCGTCTCCGAACAGCGTTGCGACGCATTTTTCCGACCATCCACGCGGGTTCTCAAAGGGGCGATCGGTCAGCGCGAGCTGCGCCTGCACGTATCGAAGCGATTCCCACATGCCGAGAAGCTGCTCGGCGAGCTCGCCCGCCGTGAGCGATGAGCGCAGATACCCCGCATCGATCCCCTCTTCGATGAGCGCCGAGAGCCTCGCGTGGCTCCGGCCGTAAGCGGCATCGTAGAAGGTGCGCGCGACATCAGGGTGACTTCGCGCCTCCTCGTGCATGAGGCGGGCGAACTGGATGATCTCGGCTTCGTTCAGAAAACCGAGCAGCTTCTCACCATACTGGACCAGCGCATCGCGAAGCTCCTCGGGTCCGCTGACCGTTGTCGGAACGCCTGTCTCGAAGCGCTCGGCCTCGCCCTCCACCACGGCGGCGAGCACATCGTCCATCCTCGGGAAATACTTGTACATCGTCGTCTTCGAGACCGACGCCTCACGGGCCAGCAGGTCGGTCGTCACGGTGGTAACCGGCTGCGAGAAATAGAGCCGTCGCGCCGCTTTCACGATCCGGTCGGCTGGGCTGCCGGGCTTGTAAGTGTCGCGCGTCACGGCGTCCTCATCTGCTACGCCCGCCCATGATACGGCATCGTCCATTTTTTTGACCAGCCCCCCTTGCCAGCCTGCAGACGCCTTGCATATGGCCAGTACCGTACTGTTCATTCACGGAGGCGGCAATGGCAGAAGCACGGCGGTGGGAGCGCGTCGGACGCGCCTTGGCCACGATCTCTATCCGGTTCAGGTGGATCGTCGTGCCGCTGGCGATCGCGGTGTGTGTCGGGGCGGGGTACGGCGCCTCGACGCTCCGGTTTGCGGGCGATTACCGGGTGTTCTTTGGCGACGAGAACCCGGACTTCATCGCGAATGAAGCGGCGCAGGCGACCTTCGGCCGCCCCGATAACACCGTCTTCGTCATCATCCCCGACGACGGGGACGTGTTCACCAAGGACACGTTGAGCGCGGTCCATGCGCTGACCGACGCGGCCTGGGTGAACCTGCCCTATGTGAGCCGCGTCGACAGCCTCACCAACTTCCAGAACACGCAAGGCGACGGCGACGATTTGATCGTCGAAGACCTGGTGTTCGACCCAAGCGTCCTCGATGCGGCCACGATCGACGAGGTGCGTGAGACCGCGATGGCCGAGCCGCTGCTGAACGGCTTTGTCGTGTCACGCGGTGGCGATGCAACGCTGATCAGCGCGACCGTGCAGCTGCCGGGCGACATTCCCAACATCGCCTCCGAGGTGAAGCGGATCGCCCGCGACATCCGCGATCAGGTCGAGGCCGACTTCCCCGGCCACAGGATCCATATCTCGGGCGTCGCCTCGCTGAGCGCAGCCTTTGAAGAAGCGGGCCTTCGCGACAGTGCCACCCTGATCCCGGCTGTCTACGGGCTGATCCTGCTGGTGATGCTGATCGCCCTTCGCTCGGTCTCGGCCGTCGTCGCAAGCCTGATCCTGATCCTGCTGTCGACGATGGTGGGGATGGGCGTTGGCGGGCTGACCGGTGTGCTGCTGACGCCGATCTCGCTGTCCGCCCCGATCATTATCCTGACCATCGCCGTCGCCGATGCGATCCACGTCATCGCTGGCGTGCGCGGCGAGATGCGCCAGGGCGCGGAGAAGCGCGACGCGATCGTCTATGCGATGGGGCTCAATTTCCTGCCCATCGCGATCACCTCGATCACGACGGTCATCGGCTTCCTGACACTCAACTTCTCCGACAGCCCGCCGTTCCATCACCTCGGCACCATGACGGCGGCGGGGATCGCGGCGGCCTGGCTGCTCTCGGTCACCTTCCTGCCGGCGATGCTCGCGATCCTGCCGCTTCGCTACACGCCGCGCGCGGCAGGGGATGCCCGGCGCGGCCTGTTCGAGCGCTTTGGTGACGGCATCATCCGGGCACCCCGCATGGCCCTCGCAGCGACGGTGGTCGCTGGCGGTGCCGCGATAGCGGCGATCCCCACGATCGAGATCAACGATCAGTGGTCGCAGTATTTCGATGAGAGCCTGGAGCTTCGCCAGGCCATCGACGCCAGCGACCCCTATTTCGGCTCGGACACCATCGAGTTCGTCGTCGACCCCTGCGCGCCCGGCGAGGTGGTCGACCCCGATTTCCTGCGTGTGCTCGAAGACTTCACCGACTGGCTGCGCGTGCAGGACGGCCAGGTGGCGCATGTCTTCTCGCTCTCCGACATCATGAAGCGGCTCAACCGCAATCTGAACGGCGATGACCCGGCCTTCTATCGGCTGCCCGAGGATCAGGCGCTCGCGAGCCAATATCTCCTCGTCTACGAGCTCAGCCTTCCCTACGGCCTCGATCTCAACAATCGTGTCGACATCGACCGTCAATCGACGCGCGTGACGGCGACGATGAAGGACATCTCGACCAACGAGACCCGCGCCTTCATCGCCGATGCTGAAGCCTGGTTCGCCGAGAACGGCGGCGGCTACGACCTGGACGTGACGGGCTCGAAGAAGCTTTTCGCCTTCGTCGCCCAGCGGAACATCGAGGCGGTGTTCGAGGGCGCGATCTACCTGATCGTCGCGATCCTCGTGATCCTGACGCTGGCCTTCCGGTCGTTGACGGTCGGCGCGCTCAGCCTGCTTGCCAATGCCCTGCCGATCCTGGCCGCTTTCGGGGCCTGGGCGCTGCTGGTGGGTACGGTCGGGTTCTCGATTGCGGCGGTTGGCGCCGTCGCAGTTGGCCTCGTGATCGATTTCACGGTGCACTTCCTGTCGAAATACTACCACGCCCGAAGCGGGCAGGACGCCAGCGTCGAAGACGCCATCCGCTACGCCTTCGACACCGCCGGTCAGGCGATCTTCCTGACGACCGTCATCCTGGCGGCAGGCTTCGCGGTCCTCGCGACATCGACTTTCAAGCTGAACGCCGATCTCGGGCTGCTCACCGCCATCAGCATCGTACTCGCGATGGTCGTCAACTTCGTCCTCGTCCCCGCGATCCTTGTGCTGATCGGCGACCGCAATCGCGCGCGCCCCGACAGCGATGCCGAGTTCATGCCTTCCTGAGCCTTCATCCAAAGGAGAAGACCCATGATCCGTTTCGCCTCCCACGTCGCCGTCGCAGCACTCCTGCTGCTGCCGTGCACCGCACTCGCCGAGAGCTTCGCCGACCTGCCCCCGAAAGAGCGCGGCTATGCGATCACCGAGCGCTCCGACAAGACCGATGCCGGTTTCGGCACCAGCAGCGTGCGCCTCACCATGACGCTGAGCGATCCGGCCGGGCGCACCACGACGCGCGACCTGCAGATCGACGCCCGGGAAAAGGAGGGTGAAGGCAATGGCGACAAGCAGCTCATCCGCTTCTTCTCGCCACCCGATGTCGAGGGGACGGCGCTCCTCTCCCATGCCAAGATCCTCGATCAGGATGACCAGTGGCTGTACCTGCCGGGGCTGCGGCGCACCAAGCGCATCTCGTCGGCCAACAAGTCGGGCCCGTTCGTTGGCTCGGAGTTTGCCTTCGAGGATCTGACCGCCAGCGAGCTCGGCAAATACGACTACACCTATCTTGAGACCATCCAGGACGAGAAGACGGGTCTGGAGCTCGACGTCGTCGAATGCATCCCGCGCTATGAGCGTTCGGGCTACTCAAAGCTCCACTGCTACACCGATACCGAGATCTTCCAATCCCGGCGCATCGAATTCTTCGACCGCGGCGGCCGGCTCCTGAAGACCCTCAAGCTAGGCGACTATCGACAGTCGCGCGAAGGGTATTGGCGCTCCCACGAGCAGACGATGACCAACCACCTCACCGGCAAGGCGACGGTGTTGCGCTTCGAGGATTTCGACTTCGGCGTCTCACTGCGCGAGCGCGACTTCGAACCGTCGATCCTTGATCGCCTCTGAGCTGGGAGCGTCCCCATGCAGCGCGCGCTGACGTTCACCATCCTGATGGTTGCGCTTGGCCATGTCGGCAGCGCCGCTGCTGAGGGATCCCTCCGCATCTCGCCCGAGGTGGCATTGGAGGGCCGGTTCTTCGGATCGAAGCCCCAGTTCGATGGTCAGTTCGACCGCGTCCAAGGCAGCGTGATCTTCTCGGGCGATCTGCGCTGGACGAGCGAGGACCGCAACACGCGTATCCTGGTCGAGCCCTATCTGCGGCTCGACCATCAGGACGACGCGCGCACCTATTTCGATCTGCGCGAGGGCAGCGTGTCCTACCGCGCAGGCGATTGGGATTTTTTGGTGGGCGTCAGCCAGGTGTTCTGGGGCGTCGCCGAAAGCCGCAACGTCGTCGACATCATCAATCAGTTCGACACGGTCGAGGATTTCGACGAGGGCGAGAAGCTCGGCCAGCCGATGATCCGGATCGGTCGCGTCACCGATTTCGGCACGTTCGAGGCCTATTATCTGCCGTTCTTCCGAGAGCGAGAATTTCCCGGTGTCGACGGCAGGCTGCGCACCCCTCTCACGGTCGATGAGGACGCTGCGGAGTATGAGCGCGGCCAAGAAGAGTTCGCGGGGGATTTCGCGCTCCGCTATACCAACCGCCTTGGCGATTTCGACCTCGGCCTGCACGCCTTTTACGGCACAAGCCGCAATCCGATCCTCACCCCGAACGAGGCTGGCACCCGGTTGGAGCCTTTCTACCCCCGTCTCGTCCAGGGCGGCATCGACCTGCAATATACGAGCGGGCCGTGGCTCCTGAAGCTTGAAGCCGTCGGCGCCAATGCGGCCGACAACACCTTTGCCTCCGCCGTTGCCGGGTTCGAGTACACCTTCTTCGACATCCGCCGCTCCGGCATCGATGTCGGGCTGATCGGCGAGTATCTCTATGACAGCCGCGATCAGGACATCGCGCCCGTCACGCTGTTCGAGAACGACCTTTTCGCCGGCACCCGAATGACGCTCAACGACACGCAGGACACCGAGCTTTTGGCCGGCGCCATCATCGACACGGACACAAGCGGCGTCATCGGCTCGATCGAGTTCCAGCGCCGCATCCGCGAGCGGATGCTTCTCGAGGTCGAAGGCCGGTTCTTCATCGGGTCCGACGATCCGCTGGCCGAGCCGCTCGCGGACGACGATCACGTCCTTGTCCGCCTCACACGCTTCTTCTGACGGAGGGATCTGCCATGACAACGCCAATGATTGCTTCTGAGGGCTTTGCGCTCCTCGAAGGGCTGATCGAGAACAACAACCGTGAGTGGTTCACAGCGAATAGGCAGGCATTTGAAGACGCGCTTATCGCGCCCTTCGCCGCGATCCTAGAGGCGGCAAGCGAGCGGCTTGCCGCGGAGGGTGCCGCACTCTCAGGTAGCCGCGATACGATGTTCCGGATGAACCGCGACGTGCGCTTCTCGAAGGACAACCCCCCCTACAAGACCGCAGTCTCGGGTGTGCTGACCCGAAGCGGGAAGAAGTCCGACGACGACGGCCTTGCATATCTCCATCTCGAAGCAGAGGGCGGTTTTGCAGCGGTGGGGTTCTACAACCTGTCACCCGCTGCCCTTGGTCCGATCCGGGACGCGATCATCGAGCGGGCTGCTGCATTCGACACCGTGCTCGGCGGTCTTCGCGCGGCAGGCCGAGAGCTCTCAGACGGCAAGATGCTGAGCGCGATGCCGCGCGGATACGCCGAGCACGCGGCGCACCGCCATGCCGAACACCTGAGGCGCAAGAGCCTGATCATCAAAGCACCGCTCGATCGTTCGGCATGGACATCTACTGACGCCACCGACGCGCTTGTCCGCCTGGTGCTCGACGGCATGCCCCTGCTCGATTTCGTACGCTCCGCGCGCGGCGTGAAGATCCGGGCCTGAGCCATGGATATCGACCGGTTCGAGAAGGTGCAGATCGCCTGCGACGACGAACTCTGGGCCTGGCTGAGCGCGCATCACGGCCAAGCTGAGAGCGTTTGGCTCGTCACCTGGAAGGCGGCGCACCGGGATCGTTATGTCTCGCGCGACCAGGTGCTGGATGCGTTGATTGCTTTTGGCTGGATCGACGGGCGGCGGATGAATCTGGACACCGAGCGAACCATGCAGCTGATCTCACCACGGCGCGAAACCCGGTGGACCGCCACCTACAAGGCGCGGGCCGCCCGTCTCGAGGCGGAGGGTCGGATGCGAGCGCCAGGCCTGCAGGCCATCGCAAAGAGCAAAGCGGCGGGCAGATGGGACACCTCCGCCCCGATCGACGCGCTCGAAGAGGCCGATGACCTCATCAAGGCCCTGACCGCGCATGACGCCATCTTGTGGTGGGACGGCGCGGCACCCTCCTACAAGCGCAACGTGCTCCGCTGGATCGCCTATGCCAAGCAGCCAGCGACACGGGCAAAACGCATCCGCATCGTCGCCGAGCATGCCAGCCGTGGGGAGAAAGTGCCCCAGTACTGACTGAGAGCCGCTCGTTGAGGCTGCCACCCACCGGTGGTCAGGCAGATCGGCCAGTGCATCGACGCACAGCATGCGACGACGTGACCAAAGCACCAACGAGGTCGGGGCGACGACCAGATTGGGCCGCAGTGCCGGGAACCATGACGGTGCCATGGGGCTCTCGGCGCCATCAGTTCGCACGCACCATCGAGTGGGGGCCGTGCGGTGTGGGCAGAGACTGGCGCTGCTTTACCAGCATCGGGCTCGGCGCCGTCACCAGCCTCCAGAAGTCGATGGCGCCGCCCGGCGTCTGCGGATCGAGCTGGTCGTAGGTGACCACAGCGACAAAACTGCTGGAGGCATCCCAAACGGCGGCCTCGGGCAGGATGCCGTCGAAGGCATAGGTGCCGACGGTGGTCAGTCGACCCGTCTCGCGCGCAATGCGGATGAGCGTCAGCGACGAGAAGGGCGTGTGACGGGGGTCATCGGACGGGGCGTAGGACACCTCGAGATTGGTTGTCACGATCCACTGCCCGTCGGGCGATATGGCAATACCCTCCGGAGAGATCCCCGTGCCCGCACGGCCCACCAAGAAATGGCGGGGCCCGGTCTCGCCCGGCTCGGCCGCAAAGCGAATGGCGGTGACATCGCCTGTGGGCGCCTCGGTCCAGATCCCGACGACATCGCTGCCCCAGTAGAGATTGCCGGTCAGAAAGTGCCGCCCGTCCGGCGTAAAGCGGCCCATGAACGGATACTTGGACGTCAGCACCGGGTTGCCCCAGACCTCCAGCGTCACGCCTTCATCGCCCCTGACAACCCGCGCAAAGCGCACGATGGCGCGGTTCACATCCGTGATCGCGACGAACTCGCCAGAGGGGTGCCACTCCACATGACTGAGCCGATCCCCCGCCTCGGTGCCCGGCACTGCGGCATAGCTGGGCGCACCCAGCCGGCCGTCGGTGAGGGGGACGAACGCGATGCCCCTGCCATCGGCAGGATGCATGGCAACGGCCACCATGTCGCCCGCGGGGCTGAGAGACAGGCCTTCCGGACGCGTGCCCACGTCAAGGCGCTGCACGACGGTGGGCGATGCGGTGTCCGAGATGTCGACCAAGGTGAGCAGAGCGCCGATGGGGAGGTCTCGGAAGCCAGTCGCGTCAGGGCCGCGCTGTCCAAAGGACTCAGACACCACGGCGAAGCGGCCATCGGGTGTGACGGCCACGGCGGTCGGTGCGCCGGCCACCGAGTTCGAGACCTCCACGGTCGCAAGGCTCAGGTCTCTGAGATCGGGGCTGACGGTGGCGACCATCAGGGTGTCGGCGCTTTCCTGTGCCCCGAGACGGCCGTTCACATAAGTTGAGGCCAGCATATCCCCGTCGCTGATGGCGACGAGCGTGCCGCCCTGGAACCCCTCCTCGGAGGCCTGCCCGGCCGCAACGCCCGGCATCATCGCTAGAGCTGATAAGGCGCATACGATTACAAGGGACGTTTTCATGCCCAACTCTCCCAATTTCAGTGCGCATTTGCGCGCTGACCGAGAGTTAGACGCATCTGGATGCTTCAGAAATTCGCAGACTGGCGTCTATGATCGTGAATTACGATCAAGCATCACTGAGGAGGTCCCATGGAACTCAAACGCCTCCGGCTGTTCGTGATCCTCGCCGAGGAGCTGCACTTCGGGCGGGCGGCAAAGCGCGCCGGGGTGGCCCAATCCGTCCTTTCGGTGCAGATCCAGCGCCTTGAGGACGAACTTGGGGCACCGCTCTTTCAGCGGAGCCGGCGCGAAGTGAGGCTGTCGGAACTCGGCCACCGCTTCGTCTTCGAGGCGCGGGCGATCCTGGACCGGCTCGAACGCGCCCGCCGCGTGGCGGATGCCATGAAGAGCGGCAAGGAACAGGTCCTGCGTGTCGCCATGACGACGGTAGCCATGCTCGGCAGGGCGCCCGGGATCGTCGGCCGCTTCCGCGATCTGAACCCCGAGATCGAGGTGGAGATCCGCGAGCTCGGCACCACGGATCAGGAGAACGCCCTGGCAGTCCGCGAGATCGATCTCGGGTTTCTGCATCCGCCGATCGATCGAACCGATATCGAGACCCTGCCCCTGCCGCCCTCGCGTTTTCTGGCGCTCCGGCGCGAGACGTCGCGGCAAAAGACCGATGCCCTGCCCTGGGCAGAGGTGCTCGAGGCGCCGATCATCTTCTACGGCCGCCGCCGCGCGCCGCGTCTGTACGACAGCTTCATCAGTGGTGCGCATCGCCTCGGTGTGTCGCCGAGGATCGCTGCGGAAGCACGGTCCTTCCTGTCCGCCCTTGGCGCGGCGTCGGCGGGCATCGGGACGGCGCTGGTTCCCGAGGAATTGCAACGCTGTGCCCCCGACCATGTCGAGGCAATCCCGATCGAGGACTGCCCCATGGTTCTGGAGAACGGCATGGCCTTTCGGCCCGATCAAGGCCGACCGGCGCTCGAGGCGCTCATCGGTTTTGTCGCCACCACAATCCGATCCTGAGAAGGGTGCTCGCAGCCCGACCATGGGAGATCTCAGGCGGCTTCACTTTCGGCGACACGCAGAGATCGTGAGTGAGGGCGCGACACGCGATCAACGCTCGACCAAGGACCAGAAAGGCGGAACAATCCTTCGAGGACGCCCCTTGCCACCCGTCGCCCTGATGTCCGTAAACGCCACCTCCGGGCGGGCACGCGAAGGGGTTTGGCTTAGCATTGCCGAAAACCTCGCGGGCCAACCCGGATGAGCTTCCGGGATAGGTTCACCAGAGGCTCCTGATCGAGCAGGGTGTGCCAGGGAAGACCGCGTCGAGTTCAGCGGCGCGTCATCGATCAGATCACCAACCGGCGACGTGGTGCGTTGGCCATGACGAACCTACCTGTGGCCGTGAGCCTGCGCGACACCCGATGACCATCCGCGCCAGGAAGCGCCGCTTCGAGCTTCACCCGCAGCGCGCTTGATGGTTCGGTCGGCAAATGACACGGCCCCTCCTCGACAATCGCCGCGCGCGCCGGCTGTTCCTCGACAAGCATGCTTTGCTGCGGCCAGCACCCGGGTCCGGAAAAGGCGGCGATCTGGATGGGCTTCTGCGGGATCTGGGGTTCGTTCAGGTCGACAGCGTCGACACCCTCGCCCGCGCGCATGACCTGATCCTCTGGTCGCGCCGCACCCGCTATCGGCCGAAGGCGTTGGAGCAGCTCGTCGCGCGCCACCGTACGGCATTTGAGCATTGGACCCATGACGCCGCGGTCGTCCCGATGCCCTTCTACCCGATGTGGCGGCTGAAGTTTGAGCGCGACGAGGCGCGGATGCGGGCGCGCTGGCCCAAACACCGTCGCGAGGGTTGGATCGCCGAAATCGACCGGGTGCTGCGCCATGTGAGCGATCACGGCGCGGCCTGCTCGCTCGATGTGGGCGACGGCGAGAGGGCGGGATCGTCGGGCTGGTGGGACTGGCACCCTTCCAAAACGGCGCTCGAATTCCTCTGGCGCTCGGGCAGGCTCGCCATCTGCCATCGCCGCGGCTTTCGCAAATACTATGACCTGGCCGAGAGGGTCATCCCGCCCGAGCAGCTCAATCGGCGCGTGGATGACGCCGAGATCCTCGACTGGGCAATGGCGGGGGCGCTGGAGCGCCTGGGCTTTGCGACCAGCGGAGAGCTGGCGGCGTTCTTCGAGATCGCGACGCGGGACGAGGCGAAGGCCTGGTGTGCGGCGGCCCTGGCCAGCGGGCGCATCATCGAGGCCGATATCGAGATGGCGGACGGATCGCGACGGCGCAGTGTCACCACCGAGGCTGCGCTGGACGCCGCTGCAACCCTGCCAGATCCCCTGTCGCGCCTGCGCCTCTTGTCCCCGTTCGATCCGGCGCTTCGAGACCGCGCACGCGCCGAACGGCTGTTCGGCTTTCGCTATCGCATCGAGATCTTCGTGCCCGAAGCCAAGCGTCAGTATGGCTATTACGTCTTTCCCGTGCTGCAGGGCGATCGTGTTATCGGAAGGGTGGACGCGCGGCGCGCGGGCGGTGCGCTGGCCGTCAGGGCGTTCTGGCCGGAACCGGGTATCCGCATGGGCAAGGCGCGCATCATGGCAATGGTGTCGGAACTGAACCGTGTGAGGGGGCTGTCGGGCACCAGCGACGTCACCTTCGCCGAAGACTGGCTCCGCCGTTGACCGATCGGCCGCTAGAGGACGGAAGTGTCGTTCGGGGCCACCGAGAGTGGGTGAGGCGACCGACGATCAGCGCGCGGCCGCGCCTTCTTCGGTCTCTTCTTGGCGTTTTGCCGGGGCGAGCCTGGTCTGCCCGGCAGTCGCGGCCCTCGGCAAAGGGTCGAGGCGGCGGAACAGCACCTGCGAGAGATAATCGGCGACGAACCGCTCGGGCAGCGATATCGGGCGGCCGCGTAGGCGGCGCTGCACCCAGCTGAACAGCACCGCGCCAAGGCGCCCGGCGGCCATCATCCGTGTCGCAGCGATGCCGTGATGCTTGGCAAAATAGCGTGTCCAGCTCTCATGCAGATAGGCAGGCGTGCGCCCCGCCTTGGCATGACCATCGACCACGCCGGTCGTCTCGCCGGCGGCATGCCAGACGCGCGCGGCCGGCAGGTGCCAACTCTGCCATCCCTGTCGCGAGGCGACCCGCTGGTAGTCGACTTCTTCCAGATAAAGGAAAAAGCCCTCGTCCAGATCGCCCAGCGCCTGGAGCACCTGCCAGCGGATCATCAGCGACGCGCCGCCGATCCAGTCCACGGGTACCGGATCATCGCCCTCGCTCGCCAGGATCGGGCAAAAACGCTCGACCATCGGCAGGCCGAGCGGCCGCAAGACCTCGGTCCTCCAGGACGGAAAGTGGAAGGCCGCGCTAAAGGTGCTGCCATCGTCGTTCACCAGCGTCGGCCCGACGAAACCGGCCTCGGGACGCGCCAGCAACCCCTCCAGCAAGGTCGTGACCGCGCCGCTCTCCGGCTCGGCATCGGGGTTCAAGAGCAACACGGCATCGGGCTGCCAATCACTCTGCCTGAGATACGCAAAGGCAAGGTTGTTGCCGGCCGCGAAGCCGCCGTTCAGCGAGGCTTGCAGCACGGTGACGGGGATCGGCGTCGGCGCGAGCGCGGCGATACCGGCCTCAAGCCGCGCGCCGTCACCGCCGGGCGAGGCATTGTCGACGAGGAAGAGCCGCGCGCCGGTGCCGGCGAGGTCAGGCAGATAGCGGCCGACCCGCTCGAGCACCGCCGCCGCCGTCCCGTAGTTGACCGTGATGATCGCCACCGTTGCGGTCACCGTCATCTCCCTGATCGCCCATTCATCGGCGAATACTGACAGCCGTCATTTGCATACCGTCTGCAGCCTGTTAGCCAAGGGCTGCAGGCAGCGCCACCCGCGCAGAACCTGCGATGATGGACCAGGAGACGGCAGACAATGACGATCCTGGTGGTGAACCCGAATTCGAACCCGGACGTCACGGCCGCCATCGAGCAGACGGCGGCGGCTTTCAGGCTGGATGAGACGACCAAGATCGAGGTCCAAGATCTGGCCGAGGCCCCGTTTGGCATCGAGAGCCAGCGTGACGGGGATCTGGTCGCGCCCATGCTGACCGACATCGCGGCCGAGCGGCGCGATCTTACGGGCCTTGTCATCGCCTGTTTCTCCGATCCGGGCCTCGCCGCCTGCCGCGAGGTGGCCCCCTGCCCGGTCTGGGGTATCGGTGAGGCGGCCGTTGCCACCGCGCTTGCCCGCGCCGATACTGCGGGGGTTGTTGCCTTATCGACCGGTTCGGTCGCGCGGCATTGGCGGGCCTGGCGCCGTCTCGGTGTCGCCACGCGGATTGTCGGTGAGGAACCGGTGTCGCTCAGCGTAGCTCAAAGCGGCGACCGCGACGTGTTGCCAGCGCTTGCAGAGGCCGGCCAGCGCCTCATCCGTCGGGGCGCCGACATTATTATTATGGGCTGTGCAGGCATGGGCGGACAGGCCCATGATCTCGAGCAGCGGCTTGGCGTACCGGTCATCGACCCCGTGGCCGCCGGCATAGGGATGGCGCTCGCCCATGTGCTGTCCGGCCGCCATGCTTTGGCTGCAGGGCTGTGAGTGCTATAGCCCCCGTGCGGGACGACGAATTACGGTGGCGGCAGTCACAAGGAACCGCGTTATTGATGGATGGCGGCGTGACGATGATTGCGCAATTGGCGGCGGCGGAGCATGGCAGGGCAACAGAGCCCGGCGCCTATGCCGTGGTGTCGCCCTGCCGCAACGAAGCGCACTTGATGAAGCGCACGCTCGACAGCGTGATCGCCCAGACGCACTTGCCTAAGATCTGGGTCATCGTGGATGACGGCTCCACCGATGAGACGCCACAGGTTCTAGCCGAGTATGCTGCCCGCATGCCCTGGATCCGGATCATCACCCGCAAGAACCGCGGCCACCGCGCGGTTGGCCCCGGCGTGGTGGAGGCCTTCTACGATGGGCTGGAAGAGGTCGATCTCGACGCGGTCCAGCACGTCGCGAAACTCGATCTCGATGTCGATCTGCCCGAGCGGTATTTCGAGATCCTGTGCACGCGGCTCGACACCTCGCCCCGGCTCGGCAGCGTCTCGGGCAAGCCCTATGCCCGCAATGCCGCCGGCAGGCTGGTGTCGGAACGGCGCGGCGACGAGTTGTCGGTCGGCATGACCAAGCTCTGGCGGGTCGACTGCTTCAAGGATATCGGCGGGATCGTGCGCGGCGTGATGTGGGATGCGATCGACTGCCATACCGCCCGCATGAAAGGCTGGACACCGCGCAGCTTCGACGAGCCCGATCTTCGCTTTGAGCATCTGCGCCCAATGGGGTCGAGCCAGAGCGGCATCCATGCCGGGCGCCGGCGCCATGGCGCCGGACAGTGGTATATGGGATCGAACCCGTTGTTCTTCGCCGGCAGCTGCATCTTCCGCATGCGCGATGCACCTGTCGTCACCGGCGGCCTGTCGATGATGGCGGGCTATGTGCTGGCCGCGCTGAGAGGGGCGCCGCGTCATCCCGACCAGGCCCTTCGCCACTTCGTCAAAGCCTATCAGCGCCGCGCCCTCGTCATGGGTAAAAGCAGGGCGACCAGAGCGATCGAGGCAACGCGCGAAAGGGTCTGGCGCGCTCGGGCCCGCGGAGTGAACGAGGCATGACGGGCGCGGTCGCCGCCAGCGTTGCGGAGGCTGACCCTCCGAGCATGCGACCGGTCTTGCTGAAGATTGCACACCGCGGAGGCAGCGTCGGTTTGAGCGAGGCCAGCCGCGCAGCGCTGCTCATCGATCTCAAAGCCCGCATGGCGCGGGGAGAAGGGTTTGCCCTGGCGACCCTCAACCTCGATCACCTCGTGAAACTCGGTCGCGACCGGGCATTTCGCGACGCTTATGCGGCCCATACTCATGTCTCTGCCGACGGGCGGCCGATCACCTGGCTGGCACGTCTTTGCCGGCAGCCCGTCGATCTCGTCACCGGCTCGGACCTGATCGCGCCGCTGGTCGAGAGCGCGGCCGCAACCGGGACGCAGGTCGCCCTGCTCGGCGCCACCGAACAGGCACTCGATGCCGCGGGATCGGCGCTGTCGGCGCGCTATCCAGGCCTCGTTATCAGCGCGCGGATCGCGCCCCCATTCGGGCTTGACCCAGATGGGCCGGCGGCGCTGGACGCCCTCGACCATGCGGTCGGCTCCGGAGCGGGACTGGTACTGCTGGCCCTCGGCGCGCCCCGCCAAGAGCGGTTGGCGGCCCACGGGCTCGTTCGCTATCCCACCACCGGCTTTGTCTCCATCGGCGCGGGGCTCGATTTCATCGCCGGCAGCCAGCGTCGTGCGCCAGGCCTGATGCGCCGCCTCGGTCTTGAGTGGCTGTGGCGTCTGCTCGCCGCGCCGCGTCGCCTTGGCCGGCGCTATCTTGACTGCGCGCTTATCCTGCCCTGGGCGGCGGTGGCTACGATCAGGCTTAACCGCAGCCGGGCCGGCGGGGTGTGAGCGACACCCTTTCCGTCGCCGCGGTTGTCATCGGCCGGAACGAGGGGCCGCGTCTGGCGGCGTGTCTGGCGTCGATCGGCGCCGATTGCGCGCCGGTGATCTACGTCGATTCGGGATCGACGGATAACAGCCTGCGGATCGCGCGCGATGCCGGTGCCAAGATCGTGGAACTGGATCTGGACCGTCCTTTCACGGCAGCCCGTGCCCGTAACGCCGGTCTGGAGCAGTTGGGCGCTGACACGGCGCTGGTGCAGTTCGTCGATGGCGATTGCACGCTGGAGCCCGGCTGGATCGGCACGGCAACGGCGTTCATGGCAGAGCACCGCGAGATCGCGGCGCTCGCCGGCCGACTGACCGAACGCTTTCCCGAGGCCTCGATCTATAACCGGCTCTGCGACATCGAATGGCAGGCCGATGCAGGCGAGGGCGCGGAGACCGGCGGCATCGTGATGATGAGACGCGCGGCCCTGGACGCCGTCGGCCCCTTCGATCCGCAGCTGATCGCGGGCGAGGAACCGGATCTTTGTCTGCGCCTGCGCCGGGCCGGTTGGAAGATCTGGCGGCTCGACACGCCCATGGCCCGCCATGACGCCGCGATGACCCAGTTCTCGCAGTTCTGGACGCGGAGCGTCCGCAGTGGATGGGCCGCGCTGGAGGGGGCCATGCGATACGCCGATGGCCCCGAGCGGTTCAATCGCAGCCGGGTGCTGAGCGCCGTGATCTGGGGGCTGATCGCTCCGGGATTGGCAGGCGCCGGGCTGATCGGCGGCGCCGTCGCGGCACTCGCCGGTTGGGGCATGGCCGCGGCGTTGGGCCTTGGGATGGTTGCCAGCGCCCTCATGCTGACTGTCGTGCAGGCGGCTCGGCTGGCGCGGATGCGTCTTCGGCGTGGTGACGACGCGACGCTCGCCCGCGCCTACGCGGTGCTGACCCTCGCCTCAAAGCCCGCGCAGATCATCGGTATGGCGCGCTACCTGCGTATGCGGGGCACGGGACGGGCGGGCCGCCTGATCGAGTATCGCGAGCAAGGCTGACGCCTAGCACCAGGTCCCGTAACCATCCGGGTGCGCGCCGTGCCAGGCCCAGGCATCGGCAAGGATCGCCTCGATGCTCGAGCGCTGCGGCACCCAGCCGAGATCTCGGCCGATCGCCGCGGCATCGGCGACCAGCACGGCAGGGTCGCCGCTCCGCCGCGCGGCGTGTTCGACGCCAAGCGGCCGACCGATGATCCGCTCCGCCGCCGCGATCACCTCAAGCACGCTGGTCCCCTGCCCCGTGCCAAGGTTGTAGACGGCCGTCTCACCCGTCTGCCCGGCCTCCAACGCCAGAAGATGGGCATCGGCCAGATCGTCGAGATGCACGAAATCGCGGATGCAGGACCCGTCGGCGGTCGGCCAGTCGGTGCCGAACACCTTGAAGCCCGCCCGTTTGCCGAGCACGAACTCCATCAGGAGGGGGACGACGTGGCTCTCGATCCGGCGTGCCTCGCCGAAGGCACCGCCCGGTGCTGCGCCGGCAGCATTGAAGTACCGCAGGCAAGACGCCGACAGACCATAGGCCCGTGCATAGTCGCGAATGAGATACTCCATCGCGAGCTTCGAACTGCCATAGGGTGTGGCCGGCGCCAGGGCCGACGCCTCAGAGAGCGGCATCGCCGCCGCATGGTCGTAGACCGCGGCCGTCGACGAGGCGACAAGCCGTGTCACACCGGTCTCGACCATGGCATCTAGCAGGCACTGGGTGCCGACCACATTCACCGACCAATAGGCGCGCGGGTCTCCGATGGATGCAGGCACCGAGATCAGCGCTGCGAAATGCGCCACCGCGTCGATGCCGTGGCGGGTAAGAGCCTCGGCAAGTGTCGCGCGGTCCCGGATGTCGCCCTTCACGAGCAGGATACCGTCGAGGGCTGCGGCGTTCCCCTCGCTCAGATTGTCATAGGCAACGATCTCGTGGCCGAGATCGCGGAAGCGCCGCAGGCAATGGCTGCCGACATACCCGGCCCCACCCGTCGCCAAGATTCGCATCGCCCCGCCCCCATCACCGTCCGATACACCATCGGCAGCCATTCAGATCCGCCATCCCTGCGCCCAGGCCTGCCCTCGAGCCGAGATGACGGCAACATTGTCGTGATGACAATGCCCTCATATGGCCGCCTTCTTGCCGCCTCTGTTGTCGCGCCGTAAGGTCAAAACGCGTGTTTGACCCGGCAAGGCCGGCATCGGGGTGTATTAACGGTGGTGGACAAGAACAAATGACGATGATCACGGAAGGACGTAGCGCCGGCCGCTTCTCTCTGCCGGTCCGTGAGCTCGGTCTGGGCCCGGTTCTGCTGTTCGTGAACTGTCTTCTGGCGGTTACGGTGTTCTGGCAGGGCTTTGAAGAGCTGTTCCGGGCATGGCAACTCGCCGAGTACAGCCACGGCCCGATGATCCCGATCCTGTCGGGTCTTCTGTTCCTGCGCCACCTGAAGACCGTGCCGGTGCGCGAGGTCGCGGCCTACGAGCGGCTGCCGGGCCTCGGTGTGCTGATGCTGGCCATCTCGATGGCACTGCTGGGCAAGCTGACGCGTATTCCGGACATCGTCACATACAGCATCATCGTCTGGGTGGCTGGTATCCTGCTCATCAGCTTCGGGTGGCGGACCGGCAAGCTGTTCTGGGCGTCTGTGCTGCACCTCGTCTTCATGCTGCCACTGCCGGGCATCGTCTACTGGAAGGTCTCGATCCATCTCCGCTCTGTGGCGTCGGAATTCGGGGTCTGGCTCGTGCAGTTGGCCAATGTGCCGGTCTATCTCGACGGCAACATTATCGACCTCGGCGTCTACCAGCTTCACGTGGCGGATGCCTGCTCGGGGCTCAGGTATCTGTTCCCGATCATGAGCTTCACCTACATCTTCGCGACGCTCTATCGCGGCCCCGTCTGGCACAAGGCGGTGCTTCTGCTCGCGGCGATGCCGCTGGCGGTGTTCATGAACTCCATCCGGATCGGGATGATTGGCGTGCTCGTCAATTACTTCGGGCTAGAGCACGCCATGGGCTTCAGCCACATCATGGAAGGCTGGGTAATCTTCATCGCCTGTATCCTGATGATGTTCGGTCTCGCCAAGCTCATGTTGATGATGCAGGGCTCTCCGATGTCGCTCAGCCAGGCGCTCGACATGGAGCTGTCGGGCGTCGCCCCGCAGCTGGCGCGCATCCGGAACTTCCAGGCGTCCAAGGCGATGATCGCCGGTACCGCGGTAATGGCTGTTGTCGCCGCCGTCTGGGCCGTGGCGCCGACCCGCACCGTCGCCGAGATCGATCGTCAGCCCCTGAATTCGATCCCGACCGTGATGAATGGCTGGGAGATGGTGCGACGCGGCAACCTCGATCCCCGGGTGGAGCAGGGGCTTGGCGCCGACGACTATGTCAGCGCGTTCTTCATGTCGACCGATGCTATCCGCGCCGGCAAAGACGCGCAGCATGTCGAACTTTTCGTCGCCTGGTATGCCGACCAGACCCGTGGCGGCATCCATTCGCCCGAGGTCTGCCTGCCGTCCGGCGGGTTCGAGATCGCTGAGCTCACGCGACCCGATGTATCGGCGGCGGCTGGGCTGGACGAGCCGCTGCCCGTGAACCGCGCGATCATCGAGAAGGGCTATGAACGCCACCTCGTCTACTACTGGTTCGAGCAGTATGGCGGGCGCACCGCGCATGACTACTTCGCCAAGATGAACCTCCTGCAGGACGCGGTGTTGCTGGGCCGGACCGATGGCGCCTTGATGCGTCTCACCACGCCGGTGGTCGGAGAGAACGGCATCGCGGAAGCCGAGGCGAGGCTACAGGAGATGCTGCAGCGCGTGATGCCCCGCCTGCACCGCTACGTGCCACGGCACAACGCACCGATCACGGGGTGATTGCGTAACACGACGCCTTGCGCCCGATCCGTCTGCGGCTCGGTGAGGCGGACCGTGCGACTGGGCGGAAACGATGCACGATGATAACCGGTCGCGACGGTGATCGAGCGCTTCGCAGACATGAGCCTGAGCACGCTATCGCGACAACTTCGCGATCGCGCCGCTTCGATCTATGGGGCGTTTCTTGATCCGACGTCGCGCACGGGACGGGGTGGGCGCTCGATAGGCTGGATCACGCTCGGTCGCATCTCGATCAACGTCGCACGACTTGGATCGAACCTCCTGACGACGCTGATCCTCCTGCCCGAGGCCTTTGCGCTGATGTCGCTGGTCTACGTGATCCACGGGGGCCTCGGGATGATCACCGATGCAGGGCTAGAGGCGTCGGTCGTCAGGAGCCAGCGCGGAGAAGACCCGGCGTTTCTTCGCACCGCCTTTGTCGTGAACTTCCTTCGCAACCTTGCCCTCAGCGTGATCATGCTGCTGGTCGCCGCCGCCTTCTGGGTTTTGCAAGTGCAGGTCGATCTGGGCACGACTGTCTACGCCCATCCGGAATTGCCGCTGATTATGGCGTTGTCGGCCATCCCAATCGTGATCAACGGCCTTGTATCACCGGTGATGTTTCTCGCAAGCCGCCGGGTAGAAATGCGGCAGGTGACGCTGATCGGTATCTTCAGCTCGATCGTCTCGCTGGCCGGCATGGTTGCCATGGTCTGGCTGACGGAAGACAATCTGGCTCTGCTCATGGCGCCACTGCTCGCTTCGGGTATCACGTCGTTCATGTCGCACAGGCTTGCCGGGCCCCGCATGGCCTTTGAGGTCGACCGTCCCTCGTTGCAGGAAATCTGGGGGTTTGGCCGTTGGATCATGGGCGCGTCCTTCATGCGCTTCGTCAGCATGCAAGGTGACCGACTGCTGACCTCCGGGCTGCTCGATATCCAGAGCTTCGCCTTGTTTACCATCGCGAGGATGTGGATCGACGCGACTAGCTTGATGGTGGAGATCGCCACGAAAACGACCCGCGGGCTGGTCGCCGAAGCTTTCCGAGAAAGCGTGGAGGCTCACCTCCGTGTCACCAAGCTGCTGAGGAAAGGACTGCTCGTCCTCAGCTTCGCCGCCTTTGCCGGCGCATTTTTCATACTGCCGACGATGATCGAGACGCTCTATCGGAGCCAGTACCACGCCGTCGCGCCAATAGTGGCTGCCCTTGCAGGCAGCGTTCTTTGGCGCCTGGACATCGTGGTTGACGCCAATGCCATCGCGCGTGGCAACAGTCGCTTCTTGGCGATGGTCCAGGGCGTGGCATCGGCCACACTGCTGATCGCCCTGCCGACGCTACATCATTTTTTCGGCCTGGCTGGTGTCGTTTTGGCCGTCGTTCTCACCGGCTTCGTCGGGCACGCGATCAATTCGATCTGGTTTGCCCGCTCCCTCGGTCAATCGATCTGGGTAGCGGCGGCGGGTCTCGCGCTCAGAGGCGTCATCGGCTTCGGTGCCGCAGCACTTGGCGCGGCCGCGTTTCAGTAGCGGTTCAACAGGCCTGAGGATCGTTGCACGGGCGGCTGCGCCATGGCAGGCGTGCCCCTTCGCCCGCCACTGGCGCCGCCCATGGCAGGCGCTGGCGAGGCAGGAAGGGCTGGCTCAGTCGTCTCTTCGCGCGGTTGCTGACGGGCGACGGCAAGCTCATATTCGATCCGGCCGAGCAGCGCTCCAACCACCATCCATCGCACCATGACGAGCGTGTCGTTCAGGAAGCTGTCGACGATGGACGCCACCAGCACGAAAGCGAGCCCGATCATGATCGGATCGCGCGGCAGACGGCGCCTGTTCAGCATCATCAACAGCAAGGGGGACACGAGCAGTCCATAGCGCGCCAACAACCCGACAAAGCCGTTCTGCGAATAGGCGATGATGAAATAGCTGTCGGTAATCGTCGTATTCAGGCCGCGTGTGTCGAGCACCAAGCCTCGGTTTCCATGGCCCCAACCAAACCACGGACGGTCCGCAGTCCTTCCGATGAGCCCGTCCTCGGCATCGAAACGGAACTGCATCGACAGGGCCCGATCGATATCGAAGACGGAAGCGATGCTGAAGAGCAGATCGGTTGGAAAGAGTTCGATGACCCGCGAGAAAGGGTAGAGCAGCAGGCAGACCGCTAAGAAGCCCAAGAAGTTGCTCTGGATGCGGGGTCTCGCAAAGACGATCACCGCACCGATGATCAGTCCGATGGCCCAACTGCCAAGACTCCAGGCAAAGATCCATCCGGCAACACAGCTGAATGCCACGATCTGCCAGAATTGAGCGCGCTTGGCGCCCGACCACCGGGCGAGCGCGAGTGAGGCGATCATCGACGTGGTCATCAGGGAAGCGCTGAGCAGCCCGATCGACTGGAACAGCTGCGGCCGGAAGGCACCCCAGCGTTGGATGCCGTACCACCGTATCCTCGACTGCCCGTAGATCGTCTCAGACAGCATCGGCGACATGCGCCATTCGAACGCTGTCAAACCGGCATAGACCACACCGGTCGCCGCCAGCGCCACGAGCAGGGCGCGCGTTGCATCGGGGGTGGAAAGAAAGCGCCGGCCCAACATCACCGCGAGCGCGATAAACCCCGCGCCATAGGTCATGCGCCCATAGTCGATAAAGGTGAGGCCAGAATCGAGGTGCGGCGCCGGCAAGGCATCGCGATTGGTCAGCCAGGTCCCAGCGGGCTGAACCAGTAGGATGATGAGCAGCAGAAGCGGCAGCGTCACCTTCGGGAGCCACCGGCGTGTGCCGAGAACCTCCTGATCTGAGCGGAGGCTCCGTTGCCGCTCGACGAACCAGGCCAATACGGCAACGACCATCAGTGCGATGCTCTCGCGACCAAGCGGCGGCAGCAGCGGCAAGTCGAAGACCGGTTTCTCCGGGAGGAACATGATCGAGCAGCACATCACGAGCGACACGGCCAGCGGCAGCGGATACCGGGCCAGCGCGATTACCACGAAAAGCGGGATCAGGAGGATCGCCGCGTATGCAATCTCGATCATGCGGACCCGCAGCCCCAGCAACACAGCGCAGTCGACCGACCGCACGCCACCCCATTTCTCCGCAGTGCTACCATAGGAGGGGCTTCCCCGCGAAGCGCCCATGCCGGCACATGGCCCGGTGATGATGGGATTCCCGGGATGAAGATCGCAGTCTTGCAGGACATGCCGGCCGAAGCAGGGCAACGGGCGGTTCTGCAGCGCTTAGACAGAGCGGCCCGCGATGCGGCCCTGGCAGGTGCGGATCTTCTCGTGACGCCAGAGATGTACCTGTCGGGCTATGCCATCGGCAGATCCGCGATGCAGCGCTATCTCGCCGACGCCGACACGACCTGGGCTGTCGTCGGTGAGATCGCAAAGCGCCATGGCGTGGCCCTCGCTGTCGGCGGGCCGCTGGCCTCGCCGTCGGGCGAGGCATGGAACGCCGTCTGTCTCTACGACGCCACTGGCGAGCTTCTGTGCCATTACGCCAAGACCCATCTCTACGGCGCGCTGGACCGCGAGATGTTTGCCGCGGGCGATCGCCTCGCCGAACCCGTCACCGTGGCGGGACGGCGTATCGGCCTCGCCATCTGCTACGATATCGAGTTCCCCGAGACGGCGCGCAGTCTCGTCTGCAGCGGCGCCGAGGTCCTGATCGTGCCGACCGCCAACATGGAACCCTATGCCAGTGTCTGTACGCGTCTCGTTCCAGCAAGGGCCGAGGAGAACGCGACGCCCATCGCTTATGCCAATTATGTCGGGCGGGAAGGCGATCTTGTCTATTGCGGGCGGTCGGTGATCGTCGGGCCGGATGGCGAGGATCTGGCGCGCGGCGATGCGACGACCCCTGACTTGCTGATCGCCGAGCTGTCCGCAGAGGCCACGACAGCGGCCCGGCGGCGCACCCCCTATCTCACAGATCGCCGGCCGGATCTCTATGCCACCCTGATCGACGGGAGTGCGCCCGAATGACCGACCCTCGCCCCTTCTCGACCCTTGGGCCCGATTTCCCCTTCGACTACGAGACCTGGCTGAAAGACGATGCCGGGCTCGGCTCGATCCCGGGTGCGCGGCACGGCACGCGGGTGGCCATCATCGGCGCGGGGCTCTCGGGGCTTGTTGCCGGGCTTGAGCTGATGCGCATGGGGCTGCATCCGGTCTTCTACGAAAGCGACCGGATCGGCGGTCGCCTTCGCTCAGAGCGGTTCTCGGCCGATCCCGAGACCATCGCCGAGCTTGGCGCCATGCGCTTTCCGCCCTCGGCGCGCGGCTTTTGGCATTACGCGCGCATGCTGGGCCTTGCGACGCGCCCGTTCCCCAATCCGCTCTCGGACGCAGCAGGTTCGACGGTGATCGAACTGGAGGGGGAGCGGCACTACGCCCGCTGCATCGGTGATCTGCCGCCGATCTTCCGCGAGGTGCAGCAGGCCTACGACCGCGCGCTTGAGGAGGAGGCGCATTTCTCCGCGCTGCAGGCGGCGATCCGGGCACGCGATGTCAGCCGGATCCAGGCGCTCTGGCACCCGATGGTGCGGGCCTGGGACGAGAGGACGTTCTACGACTTTGTCACCAGCGCCGCCACCTTCGAGCCGCTGTCCTTCCGCCACCGCGAAATCTTCGGCCAGGTGGGCTTTGGCACCGGAGGCTGGGACAGCGATTTCCCGAACTCGATGCTGGAGATCCTGCGCGTCGCCGTCACGGCGCAGGATGACGATCAGCAAATGATCGTGGGCGGCGTCGAGCAGTTGCCGCGGGGCCTCTGGACGATGCAGCCGGATGATTTGGCGCACTGGCCCGCGGGTACGTCGCTCTCGCGGCTGAACGATGGCGCGCCGCGGCCCGCCTGCGCCGCCCTCGCCCGTGACGAGGCGAGCGGCGGCATCACGGTCAGCGACCGCTGGGGGCGTGAGGAGGTCTTCGAAGCGGTCCTCGTCACCTGCCATACCTGGTGCCTGACAACCGCCATCCGCACCGAGGAGCGGCTTATCCCCGACAAGCTTTGGATGGCGCTGGACCGCACGCGCTATATGCAGTCGGCCAAGACCTTCGTGATGGTCGACCGGCCGTTCTGGCGCGACACCGACCCCGAGACCGGGCGCGACGTGATGTCGATGACCCTGACCGACCGGCTGACGCGCGGCACCTACCTGATCGACAACGGGCCTGGTCGGCCGGCGGTGATCTGCCTCAGCTACAGCTGGATGACCGATGCGCTGAAGGTCCTGCCCCTACCGGTGGAGCGGCGGGTGGCGCTGGCGCTCGACGCGCTGGCAAAGATCTATCCGGGCGTCGACATCGCGGGCCATATCATCGGCGAGCCGATCACGGTGAGCTGGGAGAGCGATCCCAGCTTTCTCGGCGCCTTCAAGGGCGCGTTGCCGGGGCACTATCGCTATAACCGCCGCATGTTCTGCCACTTCATGCAGGACGATCTAGCCCCGGCCGCGCGGGGGCTGTACCTCGCAGGCGACGACATCGGCTTCATGCCGGGCTGGGTGGAGGGGGCGATCCAAACCGGCCTGAACGCGGTCTGGGGGATCATGCATCAGTTCGGCGGCGAGACCCCGCCCGGCAACCCCGGTCCCGGCGACAGGTTTGCCGAGCTCGCGCCGCTTGCGCTGCCTGACTGAGCCTGACGTTCGGCGATCACCAGCGACGCGCAGAGGCAGGGCGCCAACAGCCAGTTCAGCGGCATGCCGCTTGCGAGGTCGGCGACGGGGATCAGCACCGCGAGGCCCAGCACCGGGTGTTCCCAGTTCGCGGCGGGCCGATGCGTCAGCCTGACAAGCTGCGCCAGCGCACCGACGACGAGGATCAGCAGATCGTAATCCATCACCCGCGGGCTGATCGCGATGGTGGCATAGGAGACCAGCGCCGCGAGGGCCGCGCCGCCTGCGCCAAACCCGGGAGCGAGACGGCCAAGAGTTGCGGCGACCAGCAGCCCAAGCCCCACGAGGGAGACCACCGCCTGGACGCCGAGCGCGACCGCGTCTCCACTGCCAACAGTGAGCAGCGTCGCCCTCACACTCGCCTGGATGTCCAAGACCTCGCTCGCCCGGCTGTCGCTCGCAGCGCCCACAAGTCCCTCGGCAAAGGCAGCCCAGACATCGGTGCCAAAAGCCAGTGTGGCGACGAGAACAAGCCCGAGCACCGTCAGCGCCGCGCTGGCGAGCGCCACCCAGCGCCGGGCCACAAGTAGCACGACGGGAAGCGCCAGTCCGATCGGCGGTTTGAGCGCGAGGCATCCGAGGGCGACGCCGGTCGCGATCTGGCCGACCGGGCCTTGCCGCCCATGGACGAGCGGGACCAATGCCAGCGCCGTCAGCGCCGCCGTCAGGAACCCCGTCTGACCGTTCACCGCCAGCATGGTCACCGTCGCGGGCGCGAAACCGGCGGCCAGCGTCAGCCCCGGCCCCAAAGCCCGCCCGGCGAGCGCCAAGAGCGCGGCTGCGTAAAGCGCGGCGGTGAACAACGTCCACACCGCCTGTGCCGGCAGCAGCGGCAGAGCACCGAGGGGCATCAACGCCACCTGCAAAAACGGCGGATAGCGCCATGCCATCTCACGCCCATAGGGCACGCCCAGCGCCTCTGATTGCACGGCGGTGAGGGTGGCGATGTCATAAGCCTCGATGCCGCGTCCTTCGAGGGCGAGCACGGCGGCCCCCCAGAAAGCGCCGAAATCCATCATCGTGCCAAGCCCACCGGGGCGATGGATCGCCCAAAGCAGCACGCCGGACCCAATCAAATTCAGGAGGGTGAGCGTGCCGAGAACGATCGTCACCCGTCTGCGGGTGAAGGCGCCCGTCTCCGCCGCGGCGAACCCGCTCACTCGGCCGCGCGGTCGATACGGTGCTTGGTGTCGGCCTCATCCTCGAAACCGGTCCGGCGCCTCACGAGGTACACAGGGCGGCGCTTGGTCTCGAGCATGATGCGGCCGACATACTCGCCGAGCACGCCGAGGGAGATCAGCTGGATACCGCCGAGAAACAGCACGACCACCAACAGCGAGGGATAACCGGGAACGTCGACACCGAAGAACAGCGTGCGCAGGATGATGAAGCTGCCATAGGCGAAGGCCAGAAGCGCCACCGCCAGGCCCACATAGCTCCATATCCTGAGCGGCAGCGTCGAGAAAGCGGTGATCCCGTCCAGGGCGAAATTCCAGAGCTTCCAGAGCTTGAACGAGCTTTGCCCCGCTGACCGGTCGAGATGCTCATAGTCGATCGAGGTCACGCGGAACCCGACCCAGCTAAACAGCCCTTTCATGAAGCGCCCGCTTTCAGGCAGCGTCAGTAGCGCCTCGACCACGGCGCGATCGAACAGGCGAAAATCGCTGGTCTCGGCGGGGATCGGCACATCGGCGATGCTGTTGAACATCCGGTAGAAGCGCCGCGACAGGAACCCACGCGTGGCGCTGTCCGAGGCACGATGGGTGCGCCGGGCATTCACGACATCCCATCCCTCGCGCCAACGCTCGATCATGGCGCGGATATTCTCGGGGCGCTGCTGCAGATCGGCGTCGATCGAGACGACGGCGTTGCCCGAGACATGGGCAAACCCGGCCGTCAGCGCGGCTTCCTTGCCGAAATTACGGGTGAGCTCAAGCAGGCGGATCGAGGGTTCCTCGGCCGCGCGGGCCCGCACGCGCGCGACCGTACGATCCCGGCTGCCATCGTCGACACAGATGATCTCGAAGCGCTCAGCCGTCTCGTCAAGCACAGGCAGAGTGGCGTCGAAGAAAGCGTCAATCGCCTCCTCCTCGTTGAACATCGGGACGATCACGCTGAGGAACAGCGGCCCCTCGCGTGGCTCAAGCCCGTCAAGATCATGCGACCCGGCGGCCTGCATCGCCGTTTTCCCCGACTTTCCCCGTTGAGCGTAGTATGGGGCAAGCTCCGTGAGCTGTCGATTGAATAGCCGTGGCCAGGACATGAGGAGGACAGGCGGGCAGCAGGTGACGCGGCAGGGCCACGTCCGACGCATGTTCGGCCCAAGCAGTCGGTCCGTGCGCGACCCATCTCATGCCCGATCAATCCACGGGGAATAGGTTCTCCCAGGCCCGTATCAGCACGTCCGGGGTCAGCGCCGGCGCCATGCCCTCAAAGGCGCAGATCGCCCGCGCCTGGTCGCAGAAGAAGCGCGGATGGAACGCCTGCATCCGCTTGCCATGATTCTCGTAGAGCTCGCTCAGCACGAACTGCAGCGTCTCCTCGGTCAGGGCCATGTTCGCCCGCTTGGCCGTCGTCGCGAAGATCTTGAGAAAGGTCTGCAGATCGGGGCTGTCGACGAGGATCTTGTAGCGGAGCCGCCGGAGCGCCGCATCGTCGACCAGTTCGCTCGGCGCGATGTTGGTGGAGAAGACGACGAGGCTGTCGAAAGGGATCAGGAACTTGCGGCCGGTGTTCAGTGACAGGAAGTCCTCGCCGCTCTCCAGCGGGATGATCATGCGGTTGATGATCTCCTGTGGATGCTGTCGCTGCCGGCCGAAATCGTCGATTACCAGAACGCCCCCCGCGGCTTTGGCCTGCATCGGCGCCTCGTAGACCCGGCTGACCGGCGAATAGGCGAGGTCGAGCATGTCGAGCGTCAGCTCACCGCCCGCGATCAGCTTTGGCCGTTTGCAGGCGACCCAGCGCGGGTCGATACCGCGTGCCCGCCTCAGCGCCGTGCTGCCGCCCGCCAGTCGCTGTGCTTCCGCCGCCGGCAGGGCCGCGTGCACGGCCGGGTCGTAGAGGGTGATGATCTGGCGGTCGACCTCGATCGCGTAGGGGATCCAGACATGATGGCCAAAGGCCTGGCAAAGCGCCTCGGCAATCGAGGACTTCCCGTTGCCCGGCGGACCATAAAGCAGCATCGAGCTGCCGGAGTTGGCCGCCGGGCCCAAGCGTGTCATCACCGCTTCGGACAGGGTCAGGCGCGAGAACACCCGCTCCAGTACCGGGCGCTGCAGCGTCTCGCCCCGGATCGACTGGCGCGAGACCTGGAAGGCATACTGCTCCATCGGTACCGGGGCGGGGCCCACATAATCGGACTGCGACAGCGCCTGCAGCGCCCGCTCGCGCCCACCCGCGGTCAGCGCCCAGCGCATCTCGGCCGTCACCGAAGCCTCGGCCTGCCCCTTGGCCTCGACCAGCCGGGCATCGCGGGCTTTGTCGATCAGCTCGGTCAGCAGCGTCATGGGCAGGCAGAGCGCCTCGGCCAGCTGGCTGGGCCGCTCGATGGCGAGACGATACATCGTCTTGCACATCAGCCCCTCGAGCAGGGCGTGCGGCAGACCCGTCTCGGCGAGGGTGGTCGGCTCGGGCGGGCTTGGCGGCGGGCGGCCGGTGGTCTCCGCCCCAAGCGCCGCCCCACGCGCTGGCTGCGCCGCTGCCCCGCTCTCCCCACGGGTCGCCGGCTCGCCCGCTGCGACCTGTGCTGACGTCTCGCCCATGCCGTCCCCCTGCCCCGCCGCTCAGAGCGCGGATTGGACAGGGTTTGGCTTAAGAAACGGCTTCAGCCTGCCGCAGCGGCCAGCGACGCGATATCGGGCACGGGACGCGCGCTCTCGGGGGTGAGCGCCAAGGCCCGCTCGACCGCAATCGCAGCGGCAAGGGTCGCGGCGTCGCTGCGGCAGGGGCCGATGACCTGCAGCCCGAACGGCATGCTGAGGCCGTCACGCCCCGCCGGGATCGCTGCCGCCGTCGCGAGACAAAGCGTCGGCGCATAGGCCAGCGCGAGCCAGCGCATATAGGTATCCATCGCGACACCTCCGACCGTCACAGGAAACAGCGTCTCGTGGGGAAAGGGCGATACCGACGCCGCCGGCGCGAGCAAGACGTCGACCCCGTCGAAGAACGCCGTGAAGCGACGATAGGCGGCGGCCTGCTCCGCCTCAGCGCGGGCGACCTGCCTGATGCTGACACGCTCAGCCCGGTCGACATTGTCGAGAAGGTTGGTGTCGAGCCGCGCCCGGTCGCGTTCGACGAGATCGGCAAAACCGGCGAGAAAGGCGACGGCCCGGGTTGCCTCCAGCATGTCGTGCACCGGGCCGAAATCGGGGCAGCTCTCGATCAGCTGCGCCCCCATATCCGACAGGATGGCCAGGCGCCGATCAAAGGCCGCTCGGATCTCGGCATCGACCGCCGCACAACCGAGATCGGGCGAGACCGCGATGCGGATCGCGGTGACATCGGGTACGGTCGCCGGTGAGAGCGGCCCCGGCCGGCTCCAAGGATCACGGTCGTCGTGGAACGCCATCGCCGCGAGCATCAAGGCGCAATCCTCGGCCGAGCGTGCCATGGGCCCGTTGACCGCCCAGGGCTGCAGCACGGTCGCCGCGCCCGTCATCGGCACGGTGCCTGGCGACGGGCGAAACCCCGCCACGCCACAGAACGCCGCCGGCGTGCGCAGCGACCCCCCATAATCCGACCCCGTGGCCAGCGGCGCCATGCCCGTCGCGACCGCCACGGCCGAGCCCCCGGACGACCCCGATGGCGTGCGCGTCGGATCGAACGGATTGCCCGTCGCCCCCCAGACGCGGTTTTTCGTATTGGCGCCGGTCCCGAACTCCGGCTGGTTGGTGCGGGCGTAGAGCAAAGCGCCCGCGGCTCTCAGACGCGCGATCATCGGGTCGTCATGGGTGGCCGGCGCATCCTCCGCGTGGACCAGCGAGCCATGCGTGCTGCACAGCCCCGCCACGGCACGGTTGTCCTTGATCGCGATGGGCAGGCCATGCAGCGGGCCGAGGGCATCCCCGCCCTTCACCGCGCGCGATGCAGCCTCCGCCTGCGCGCGGCCCAGCGTCCGGTCACCATGCACGACGGCATTCAGCGCCGGGTTCACCGCATCCTCCCGCGCGGTGCAGCTTTCGAACAGATCGACCGGGTCGAGACGCCCTGCCCCGATCAGCCGCCGCGCTTCGAGAGCGCTCAGATCGCAGGGCTCGGTCATCTCGTCCTCCAGACATCGCAGGGCCCCAGCGTTGAGGCAGCGCCGCGTAGCCCGCAAGGGGGAGATCGGTTTCAAACCGCATTGCTGCGCTGGACAGATCGGCCTTCCGGGCGCCGAATGCGGTCGGCCACGGCGGATCGCCCAACGCTGCGAAACGGCAGGGCGATGGGCCAATCAGGGGGAAGCGCCGAGCACACGCGCCTGGAGGGATGCCGTGAACGCCGAGCCTGCCATCCGACGCCCGAGCGGCGCGGCCGAACCCGGCGTGACGGCCGATCGCGCCGCTGCAGGCGCGGCCCTTTACCGACCACCCGCCCCGTGGCCGGTCTCGCCCACCCGCGCGCTCTGGCGGGCGATCTCGACCTTTGAACGGGATCTGATCACGCTCCTCCCGGGCGAGGCCTATCGCGGTCCGCTCGACACCAAGCTCGGCGTGTCGCGCCGCTCGATCTTTCTGATCAATGATCCCGCCACGGTCCAGCGGATCATGGGTCCCGACCGCGCCTTGTTCCCGAAGAACGACCTGATGGTCGGCGCGCTCAGCCCGCTGGTCGGCGACGGGCTCTTTGTTTCGGACGGCACGGTCTGGGAGCGTCAGCGACGCATGATCGACCCGGCCTTTGCCCATATGCGGGTGAACCGCGCCTTCCAGCACATGGCGGCCGCGATGGATGACGGCATCGCGCGGCTGGACAGTGCGGCGGAGGCCGGCATGCCGCTGTCGCTGGAGGAAGAGATGTCCGGCCTGACCGCCGACATGATCTTCCGCACGATCTTCTCCGAGCGATTGGATGGCAGTGCGGCGAGCCGGGTGTTCGATGCCTTCGCCCGCTTTCAGATGGCCGTTGCCAATGTCGAGCTCCGCCACCTCCTCCTCAGCCCCGCCTGGACCGAGGTGCGCCAGCCCCGCCCCGCGCGCGCGGCCGCGGCCGAGATCCGCGAGACCGTGGGCGCGATGCTGGATGCCCGGCGCGCGGCGGCCGACCGCGGAGAGCGGGGCGACGACATCGCAGGCGACGTGATCGCCGCACGCGATCCCGAGGACGGCTTGGGCTTCACCCGCGACGAGATGCTCGACCAGCTCGGTGTTTTCTTCCTGGCCGGCCACGAGACGACGGCCAGCGCGCTCACCTGGGCGCTGTTCATCCTGTCGCAGCAGCCCGAGACCGTGGCGCGGATGCGCGCGGAGATCCAAGCCGGCGCGGGCGACGGGCCGCTTAGCGCAAGCGTCGTGAAGCGCCTCACCTTCACCCGCGCGGTGTTCCGCGAGGCACTCAGGCTCTACCCACCGGTCACCTTCCTCGCCCGCGTCGCCATGCAGAATGCGCGGATCGGCGATCTCGAGATGCCCCGCGGGGCCATGGTGCTGATCAGCCCCTGGACGATCCAGCGGCACGAAGCGCTCTGGCCCGATGCCGATCGCTTCGATCCCGACCGCTTCACCCCGGGGCGCGAGGACACGGTGCCAAGCGGCGCCTATCTGCCCTTCGGCGGGGGCCCACGGCTCTGCATCGGTACGGCCTTCGCGATGCTCGAGGCGTCACTGATCCTCGCCGCGATCGTGCGCCGCTACGACCTGGAGGTCGAACGCCCGGAGCGGGTGCGCCCGGTCGCGAGGCTCACGACCCGCCCGGCGAGCGATATCACGGTGCGCCTGCACAGAGCCTGACCGCGGCTTCTGCCCGACCCAAACCGCCAGGCGATCCCGAGGTTCCAGGCTGAGGGTTGGCCCACCGATACCATCGTACCCCTGTCGCGCAGGCGCTCCCCACTGGCGCCCATGCAGAACGCATCGCGGTGACCAGCCGCGATTCCGCTTGGTTCGGACAGGCCTCAAGGCCAGCCGCGGTTGCGTCTCAGCCAGGCATGGGCCGGTTGGACCAGGCTGACCGCGATCAGGATACGCGCCACGTGATGCGCCGTCACAAAGACCACCGAGATCTCGAGCGACAGGGCGACGAGCGACATCTCGGTCACGCCGCCTGGGGCAAAGGCGAGGAAGATCGCCTCGGCGCTTTCCCCGACGAAGGGCGCGAGCAACAGACCCAGCAAAAGCGCCAGCAACAGGGCCAGCGTCACCGACACGGCCGCCCAGCCAAGCCCCTTCAGCGCCTCTCCCCGGCCCATCCCGACAAAACGCACGCCAAGCGCTGTGCCAACCACAAGCTGGGTCAGCGCGATGACACCGGCCGGCACCTGCGCCGCGGTGATCCCGGCCATATGCACCGCGGCCGAGACCACGATGGGCCCGGTGATGATCGCCGCCGGCATCCCGATGCGCCGCGCGCCCCAATAGCCCAGCGCGGCCGCCCCGCAGAGCACGAGGATGTCGTAGGAGGTCAGATCAACATCGGCGCCGCCGAGGTCGATCCCGGCGGCACTGCCGACCATCTGCCCCTCATAGGCCGCCACCGCGAGCGGAACGAGCAGGATCGACATGATGAGGCGCGAGAACTGCAGCAGCGTCAGCGTGGGTGCATGAGCCCCGGCCTTCTCGCCCATCACAACGCTCTCGATCAGCCCGCCCGGGATCGCGGCGTACAGAGCCGTCACCCGGTCATAGCCTGCGCCGCGGCGATAGACGAAGAACGACATCAGATGGACGGTGGGCAGAAAGACCACGAGACCGGCCAGCGTCACCCACCAATACGGCAGCCGCTGCAACAGATCCCCCGTCACCTGTCCGCCGATGGCAACCCCGACCAGAGGCACCAGCAGGAAGCGCAACGGCTGCGGGAAGCTGAGCGGCTGGTCCCCAAGGCGCGCGCCGCCGATCGCGGCGGCCGCCGTCGCCAGCAGAGCGCCTGACATCCAGGGCAGCGGTGCTCCGATCTCGCGCGCGATCAAGGCCCCGATCAGCCCGATCAGGACGGTCAGCGCCAGGGCTCCGAGGGCATGGCCGCTGCCAAGGATGGTGATCCGCCGTGCCGCCAAGGACTGCCACGGTCCCGGCGTCTTCGGGCCATCGATATCGCCGCTGTCTTCGGTCATGAGCGCTGACCTAGCGGCCGTCGTCGTCGCAGACCAGTCCCCCCATGTCTCGGCACGGCTCAGGGCCCGGCCCAGGGCCCCGCTCAGGGCAAAGGTCCCAATGGCGCGAAGAGGGGCTCCGGCGGGTTCGGCCGCTCAATCGGTCGCGACCGCGATGGCATGCTCCAGACGGTCGCCCACGGCGCCCGCATCGTCGACACCGACCGATACCCGGATGAAGCCCTCCGTGATGCCCAGCGCCAGCCTGGCCTCCAGGCCGATCGCGCGGTGCGAGCTGGATGCTGGATGCGACAGCGTCGTTGCCACATCGCCGAGGGTCGGGGCGAACGGGATCTCGCGCGCGGCGTTCAGGAAGGCGTTGACCTCGCGCCGGGCGCCTTTCAGCCGAAAGGACAGCATCGAGCCCCATTGCCCGCCCAGCACCGCCGCCGCCCGGTTGTGGTCGGGATGATCGGTCCGGCCGGGATAAAGCACGGCGTCCACCCCCGGCAGCCCGGCCAGCCGGTCGGCCAGAACGGCGGCATTGCGCTGTGCCTCGCGATGGCGCAGCGCGAAGGTCGTCATGCCCCGCTCGGCCAGCCAGCAGTCAAACGGGCTGGCGGTCGTGCCCCAGGTCTCGCTCGCCTCGTAGATCGCGCGGTTGATCGTGGGATCCTTGGCCGCGACCCAGCCGAGCAGCGCGTCGGAATGACCCGACAACAGCTTGGTGACGGAGTGCATGACGATATCGGCGCCGCGTTCGAAGGCTGGGAAGCCGAACGGCGTGGTGAAGGTGTTGTCGACGACCAACAGCGCGCCGCTGTCGCGGGCCGCAGCGGCGATGCCGTCCATATCGGCGATGCGGATCGTTGGGTTGGCGACGACCTCGACCACGATCATGCGGGTCGTGGCACGGAGCGCCTGCCAGACCGTGTCGCCATCGGTGGTGTCCACCAGCGTCGTCTCGATGCCGAGGCGCGGCAGCTCATGCGTCATGAGCCGCGCCGTGCGGCCATAGAGCTGGTCGGAGGCCACGACATGGTCGCCCGATTTCAGACAGCCGAGCAGCAGCGCCGAGATCGCCGCCATGCCCGAGCCCGTCATCGTCCCACCGCCCGCCTCCACCGGCAGGCCTTCCAGCGCGTCGATCCGCCGGGCAAGCGCCGTGGCGTTCGGGTGACCCTCGCGCGTGTAGGTGTAGCCGGGCGCCTTGCCCTCATAGGCCGCATCCATCGCGTCGGCATCCGGTGTCGTCCAGACGACCGAGGGCCAGATCGGCGTCACAAGCGGCGATGACGCGGATGCCGGCGCGCTGGGTCGGAGCGGCTGGAACGCGGTATGGCGTGGCCCAGGGGGCGCAGCATCGTCCATCATCTTGGGCCCCTGTCTCTGCGGCACTGGTTCGGAAAGGTCGCCTTCATCTTTCAGGGTTCCCAGAGCCGCGCAATCTCGTAAGCTGTCGCCGCGGCACACGACGCCGCGTTGCCCGCCTCGGTCCATGCGACACGCCCCAACCCGCCATGCCTGCAGATCCCGCCACGATTGCCCGCCTTGCGCGGCGACGCTGTATTGATGGGCAGTGTCTGGGGCATTCTCGCGCAGCGGCTGGCGTTTGGCCTGCTGACGCTTTTTGTCGTCTCGCTCATCATCTTCGGCGCGATCGAGGCGCTGCCCGGCGATCTGGCAGAGGAGATCCTGGGCCAGTCGGCCACGCCCGAGACAGTGGCAGCATTCCGCAGGGAGCTTGGTCTCGATCAGCCGGCGCCGCTTCGCTATCTGAGTTGGCTCGGCGGGCTCTTAACCGGCGATCTTGGTAACTCGCTCGCCAATCAACGGCCGGTGGCCGAGCTGATCAGCGGCAGGCTCGGCAATACGCTGTTCCTCGCGGCGGTGGCGGCGCTTGTCGCGGTGCCGCTATCGATCACGCTCGGCATTCTCGCCGCGCTCTACCAGGGCTCGATCTACGACCGCGCCGTCAGCGTCTTCACTCTGTCCTCGATCTCGTTCCCCGAGTTTTTCGTGGGCTACATCCTGATCTTCGCCATGACCGGCTTTGACGCCCCGGCGCTGGTGCAGTGGATCGCGGGGTCTGATACCGGCTTTCGCTCCATGGCCAATGTGGCGCCGGGTGCGGGCCTCGGAGAGCGGCTCTACGCCATCATCCTGCCGGTGATCGCGCTGACACTGGTGGTTGCCGCGCATATGATGCGGATGACCCGCGCCGCGATCATCGACCTGATGGCCTCGCCCTATATCGAGATGGCGCGGCTGAAGGGCATCAAACCCGGCCGCGTAATCGTGCACCATGCGCTGCCAAACGCACTGGCGCCGATCATCAACGTCGTGGCGCTCAACCTCGCCTATCTGGTCACCGGCGTCGTAGTGGTGGAGGTGGTGTTCACCTATCCGGGCCTTGGCCAGTTGATGGTGGACAGCGTCGGCTCGCGCGATGTGGTGGTTGTGCAGGCGGCCGCGATGATCTTCGCCGCGGCCTATGTGCTGCTAAACCTCACAGCGGATCTGTTGTCGGTGCTGACCAATCCGCGGCTGAGGCATCCGCGCTGATGGCTGCGGTGATCGGAGCCCTGACCGGACTGCCGACGATCCTGCAGATCGTGGTCATCGTCCTGATCGCCGTAGCGGCGGCATGGATTTTTCGCGCCGTCCTGACACTGGTGCCGGGCGTGGTTGGTCGGCTGGCCCGGCGCGCGCCGCTAACCGGCAGCCTCGGTGTGCTGATCGTTCTCATCTATGCCCTCGTCGCGATCTTCGCGCCGGTTCTGGCGCCGTTTGGCGAGCGCGAGGTGGTGGGCGCGCAATACCTGCCCTGGGATGACACCTATCTGCTCGGCACCGATAATCTCGGGCGCGATATGCTGTCTCGCCTGATCTGGGGGGCGCGCAACACCGTCGGCGTGGCGATGCTGACGACCGGGCTGGCCTTTGTCGCGGGCGCCCTGCCCGGCCTTGTGGCGGCGGCGGTGGGGGGCTGGGTCGACCAGGTGCTGAGCCGCGCGGTCGATGTGCTGATGGCGATCCCGCCGCTGATCTTCGCGCTCCTGATGCTCACGATCCTGGACAGCTCGATCATCAACCTGATCCTGGTGATCGCGGTGATCGAGGCGACGCGGGTCTTCCGCCTCGCCCGCGCGGTCGCCGGCAACGTCGTGGTCATGGACTATATCGAGGCCGCGCGCCTCCGCGGTGAGGGGCTCGGCTGGCTGGTCGGGCGCGAGATCCTGCCCAACGTCCTGGCGCCGCTCATGGCGGAGTTCGGCCTCCGCTTCTGCTTTACGATCCTGCTCATTTCGGCGCTCTCGTTCCTCGGTCTCGGCATCCAACCGCCGACCGCCGACTGGGGCGCGATGGTGCGCGACAACGCTACGCTGATCACCTTTGGCGACGCGACGCCACTGTTGCCGGCCGCGGCCATCGCCCTGCTGACGGTCGCGGTGAACTTCGTGGTCGACTGGGCGCTTGGCGAGCGTGCCGGTGTGCAGGTCTGAGAGGAGCGCCATGGCCGAGCCCCTGTTGCAGATCGACGACCTGGTGATCGAGGGCGCCTCGAGGGGCACGCGCGGCGAAAAGGTCTGGACGACGCTGGTCGACCGGGTCTCGCTCAGGCTTGACCGTGGCGAGGTGCTCGGGCTGATCGGGGAAAGCGGCGCGGGCAAGTCGACGCTGGGGCTGGCAGCTCTCGGCTATGTGCGCGCGGGCTGTCGCATCGCCTCAGGGCGGGTCGCACTCGATGGGCAGGACTTGGTCAATCTGTCCGAGACCAAGCGCCGGGCTCTGCGGGGAACCCGTCTCGCCTATGTCGCCCAGTCCGCCGCCGCTAGCTTCAACCCGGCCCACCGGCTTGACGATCAGGTGACCGAGGCGGCGGTGGTGAACAGTCAGGCCAGCCAGTCCGCCGCACGCGAGGCGGCCTCGGCGCTTTATGAGCGGCTGCAGCTGCCCGATCCGGCGCGGATCGGCCAGCGCTATCCCCATCAGGTCTCGGGCGGGCAGCTACAGCGCGCCATGACCGCGATGGCCATGGTCTCCGGCCCCGATCTGATCGTGTTCGACGAGCCGACCACGGCGCTGGACGTGACGACCCAGATCGAGGTGCTGGCCGCGATCCGCGATGCGGTGCGCCAGACCGGCACGGCGGCGATCTACATCACGCATGACCTGGCGGTGGTCGCCCAGATGGCCGACCGCATCAAGGTGCTGCTTCGCGGGCGCGAGGTCGAAGAGGCCGAGACCGGTCAGATGCTTACCAACCCGCGCGAGGAGTACACCAAATCGCTCTGGGCGGTGCGCAGCTTCTCGCGCCCGGCGCAGGCGGCGGACACGGCGCCGCCGCAACCCGCGCTAGAGATGACCGACATCACCGCCGCCTATGGCACCGTCCGCGTGCTGGAAGACGTGTCGATCCGCCTGCATCCGCGCCGGACCGTCGCCATCGTGGGCGAAAGCGGCTCGGGCAAGTCCACGGCCGCCCGGGTGATGACCGGCTTGTTGGTGCCGCAAAAAGGCGACGTGCGCATGGGCGGCGAAGTGCTGTCGCCAAGCTACCGCGACCGGGACCGCAAGACGCTCCGCCGGCTGCAGATGATCTACCAGATGGCCGATACCGCGCTGAACCCCAAGACCCGGGTCCGCGACCTGATCGCGCGGCCAGCCTCGCTTTACACCGGACTAAAAGGGCGGGCGCTTGAGGATCGGGTGCGCGATCTGATGACGATGATCGAGCTCGATCCGGACACCTATCTCGACCGGCTGCCCGGCGCGCTATCGGGCGGGCAGAAGCAGCGCATCGGGATCGCTCGCGCCATTGCGGCCGAGCCCGAGGTGGTGATCTGCGACGAAGTAACGTCAGCCCTCGACCAGATCGTGGCCGAAGGGGTGCTCAAGCTGCTGGACCGCCTGCAGCGGGAACTTGGTCTCGCCTATATGTTCATCACGCATGACTTCGCGACCGTGAAAGCGGTCGCTGATGACGTCGTGGTCATGCATCGCGGGCGGGTGGTGGAGAGCGACGCCGCCGACCGCGTGCTGAACCATCCGCGCGAAGACTATACCCGCCATCTGCTGGCCTCGGTGCCCGAGATGGACCCGGGCTGGCTGAACGCGGTGCTCGGAGAACGCGGCGAGCAGCAGGACGGGCAAAGCGGCGGTTAGGCGGCCTCAGCGCGGATCCCGACGGTACGCAGTTCGGTGTCGATGACGGTGGCGAGGCCGCGTAGCGTGTCGACATCACGCTTGCTCCATGCCCTCGGCCGGGTATCGGCCGCGCAGACGACGCCGACGGGACGTCCGACGGCATCGACCAGTGCCAGCCCGAGATAGGCCCCGATCCGTTCGCTCGACATCTCATCGCAAAGCGGCGCGTCGAGTGTTGCCGTGTCATCGACAACCAATCGGCCGCCTGCATCGAGACAGATCCGGCTGAGCACTGGTTCAATCGCCTCAGCCGGGACGTCGCCCGCGGTGATCACGACGCTAGCGGGCCGTTCCCGGCCAAGAGTGACCATGGCCTGTGGCACCTTCAGCTGGTCGCGCACCAGATCGAGCATCATCGCGATCACGTCGCGCGTCTGGTGCTCGATCAGATTCTGCCGATCCGACGTGACGGGGAGCAGGCCTGCGGTCGCGGAGCCGGCGGTAGCTTGGGTCGATGTCATCGCGGTGCTGCCTTCCCTATCGCCACAGGTGAATGCCGGTTGTTCCCGGCAAGTCTGATCGAGATCTGAAGAGCCACGGTAAATCCGACGATCGGTCTAACCCTGACCCGTCGTTGTCATGGTGCAGAACGCCCTTCCGCAGGGCAGCACAATCCTCTTCCACCGCCCTCAAACAGCAGCGCCCTGGCGGTCCGAAGATCGCCCGAGCGCGACGCCTTAAGTCACGCGATGGTGTGTCAGGCTTGGTTGCCGCGAAGGGCGAAGTAGAGCCCGCCCAGGAACAGCAGCACATGGAGCTGATTGTAGAGCAGGATATCGCTCAGCGGTGCTGGATAGGTCACAACGAGCGCACTCGCGACAATCGCTGCGATGGAGATGCCGGCAACCCGGGTCATCAAGTCACCGATCCAATGGCGGATAAAGCCGCCCGCGATCAACGTTGTCCCCGACAGCACCTCTCCCATCGCCGCCATAAACCAGCGTGCGACAGGCAGACCATAGGCCTCGGCATCTGCGATACTGATCGGCGGCTTCTTAAAACCCTGCTGGATAATGATCGCAGCGAGGGTCAGTCCAGGGCGTTCTGGTGGGCATGCGTCGACTGCGCCGACTTGCCTTTCCTAGATCTTCGCGAGACCGGTCAAGTGCGCCACGTTGCGCGCGAAGATACGCAGATGCGCGAGTGGCCGCGCCTTGACCAATTCCTTGTTCATATAGGCATCGAAGGTAAGTTCCTGGATGTCGACATCGCGGCAGAGATGCACGAACCGCTCGCGCCGCTCATCGGTGCCGTACCAATAGTCCTGCATCTTGCCGAGTATCCAGAAGACGCCGCCATGGGCCCGCATGAAGCGACGACGGGCGCGTTTAAGCGCCGCCGGCCGGCGCGTCGCCAGCAACTCGTCGACGGCATCGGCCGCAACGCGCCCACCATACATCGCGTAGAAGATCCCCTCGCCCGAGGACGGCGCCACGACACCCGCGGCGTCGCCGGCAAGCACGACATCGCGCCCGTTGTCCCAAACCTTGAGCGGCTGCAGCGGGATCGGCGCGCCCTCCTTGCGGATGGTCTCGGCCGAGGCAAGGCCGGATCGCGCGCGCAGATCGGCGGTCGACGCCTTCAGGTCGGCGCCCTGTACCTCGGTCCCCATGCCAACCGAGGTGCATGGGCCGTGCGGGAAAACCCAGCCGTAGAAATCCGGGCTGATGCTGCCGTCATAGACGACGTCGCAGCAGTCGGGGTCGAAACCCTCCGGCCGCTCGCCGACGCGGGTGCGCACGATCTCGTGGTAGGCGATGACGTAGCGCGTATCGCCACCGCCCGGGATTTCTTGCGCCGCGACCTGGCTGCGGGCGCCATCCGCCCCGATCACCGCGCGGGTGCGCAGGCGCGCCGGGGCAAGGCGCGGCCCTTTCTTCTCGCGATAGCAGACGACAGCGGTGCCGTCCTCCTCACGCTCGATCCGCACGAAGGTGCCGGTATGGCGCTCGGCGCCGGCCGTGACCGCGCGTTGTCGCAGCCATTCGTCAAAATGCTCCCGGTCGACCATGCCGACGAAACCGCCATTGATCGGGATCACGACCTCCGCCCCGGAAGGCGCGATCATCCGCGCCCGCTTGATCCGCGCGACGAGCAGATCTTCGTCGATCTCGAACATATCGATGGCGCGTGGCGGGATGGCCCCACCACAGGGCTTGATGCGCCCGTCGCGGTCCAGGATCGCGACCTTTCGCCCGGCCTTGGCCAGTTCATGCGCCGCCGTGGCGCCCGCCGGGCCGCCGCCGACGACAACGGCATCATAAAGTGTGGTGTCCGCCGGCGCGGGCGCGGGAGCCGTGGCTTTGGATGCGCTGGTTTTCTTGTCGGTCACGTCACTCTCCCGCGGGTAAGGGGTGGCTCGGACGCGGCGGCACGGCGTCCGCGTCTGTCGTGATCTCTGCGCCTGGCCTGACGGCTCTGGCAGGGGCATCCGCCTTGGTCGCGTCGGCGAGGCGGCGGGCGGCATGGGCGGCAAGCAGGGCGGAGACGAGGAACAGCACCGCCTCGGCCGTGAAGACGGCGGCGTAGGCAATCTCGATCCGGGCCGAGAGGGCGCGCGCGATATCGACGGCGACGGCGCCGCCGAGATTGCCGAGCCCGAAGCCGATGGCCTGCGCCGCGCCCCAAAGCCCCATGCGCGTGCCCGCCCGCCCCGCGCCGCCGCGGGTCGCGAGGCTCATCATCGCGCTGATCGCGGCAACGGCGAAGGCGCCGTTGGAGAGGCCGAGCAAGAAGACATTGAGCGAAAGGGGCCAGGTGCCACCGGTATGGGCGCCGACGGCCAGCCCCAGAAGAGCGAGCGCCGAGGCGAGGCAGCCGCCAATCGACCAGGCGGTCAGGAAAGACTGGCGCCCCCTGCCCCAACGGCTGGCGACCAAGCCGGTCAACAGCATGCCGAGGAAGACGCCACCATGCTGGGTGCCGGCGAGCCCGGTGCTCTCGCCCGGGGTGAAGGCGAAGACATGGCCCGCGAAGGGCTCAAGAATCAGATCCTGCGCCGAATAGGCGAGCATCGAGACGAAGACGAAGACCGTGAAGCGGCGCGCCGCCGTGTCGCGCCACACCTCGCCCAGCGCCTCGGCAAAGCGGGGTGGCCCCTCGATCCGGCCCGGATCGGGTATCGGCCGGGCCACGCGTGCAGACTGGCGCGGCTCGATGCCGAGCACGCCGAGCGTCGCGAGCAGGCAGGCGACCAGCGAGATACCGCCCGAGACCGCCATGAGCCGCGCCGGCGAGAAGGGATCGAGCAGTTGCCCGGCCACGCCGGCGGTGACGGCAATGCCCGCGATCATCATGAGCCAGGCGAGCGTCGCGGCGGCAGGGCGCCTGGCCGGAGCGGTGCGCACGGCGATCAGCGCCAGCAGGTTGGTGCCCGCCATCCCGACGCCGAGGCCGATCATCGTGAAGGCCAGCACCGCAGCGAAAAGGCCGAGCGCCTCAGATGTCGCCATCAGCAGGGTCGCCCCCGCCGCGCCGGTCCCGCCGGCCGCGAGCACCGCGATGCCGCCGATCACCCAGGGCGTGCGACGACCGCCGCGATCGGCACCGAAACCCCAGCGCGGGCGGCTTATCTGCACCGCGTAATGCAGGGCGATCAGGATTCCGGGCACCATCGCCGGCAGCGCTAGTTCGACAACCATCACCCGGTTGAGGGTGGAGGTCGTGAGCACCACGATCGAGCCGAGCGCCACCTGCACGAGACCGAGCCGGAAGAGCCCGCCCCAGGAGATCGGGCGCCCACCATCGCCAGCCAGGGCCTGCTCCTCGGTCGCAGAGCTTCCCACCGTCTGAGCCCCCGTCTGATCAGCCGCTTCGTGCGTCGCCATCATCCGGCACCCCCCGCGAGGCCGGAGATCGCCCAGGCCGCAATCATCATCCCCGTCACATAGGGGCCGACGCCGACGCCGTTGTACCAAGGGGCCCGCCCTTCAGGATCGGCGAGCAGGCGCGGCATCATCGCGATCTGCACCGCTAGCGCGACGCCGATCAGCGCGGCATGGGCCGTCATGCCCCAGCTCGCCAGGAACGCGATGACCGCGATCTGCGGCACGACCATCACCGCACAGGCGATGCGCGCGGCGCGATCCGGGCCAAGCATCACGGGCAGCGAGTTGAGACCAAAGCGCCGGTCACCCTCGATCGCTTTGAAATCGTTGAGCGTCATGATCCCGTGCGCACCAAGGGCATAAAGCAGCGCGATAACCCAGATTTCCCACCGCGGTGCCGCACCGAGACTGAGCGCCGCGCCGGTTATCCAGGGCAGGCCCTCATAGGCAAAGCCGGTCGCCGCAGCCCCTGCCCAGCCGTTCGCCTTCAGCCGGAAGGGCGGTGCCGAGTACGCCCAGGCAAGCGCTGCGGCGATGAGCGTAGCGCCGAGGCCCCAGGGCCCGAGCACGGCGCCGAGGGCAAGGCCAAGCAAAGTCCAGAACACCGCGATCCGAAGGCCCCAATTGCCGGCAATTCGGCCCGAGGGGATCGGTCGGTCAGGCTCGTTCACCGCGTCGACATGGCGGTCGAACCAGTCGTTGCAGGCCTGGCTCATGGCGCAGACGACCGGGCCGGCGAGTAGCAAACCGCCAAGGATCACCCAGAAGGACGCGCCGCCACCCGCCGAGACGACACCGCAGCCAAAGGCCCACATCGGCGGAAACCAGGTGACGGGTTTTAACAGCTCGATCAGATCGCGTGCGGCGGGCACGGGCGGCGGTGGCCCGGCGGCGCGCTTTCGCGCATCGGCACGGGCCCGTCGCGGATCCACGGCCCGCGGCGCGGCCCGGCGGGCGCGCGCACTTATGAGCGAATTCACCGGCATGACTGTCAACCAAACTAGACAGTTGTTGCCAGGCTGGCGAGAGCTTCGCAGCCTCCCACCCCGATCAGTAGCAAAACCGATCTAAAGCAGCCGTGAAAACACTGCCCACGGCGCTAGGGCGATCTGAGAGCGTATCTCAGTATGCCGAAAAAAAGCGCGTACGACGTCAGGAGGCGGGGGGCTTGTCGTCCTCTCCCTCAGCGCTGTCGCCGCCACTGTCGCCCCCGCTGTCGCCGACATCACGCAGGCCAAAGCGGCGCAGCTTGACATAGAGGCTCTGGCGCGAAAGGCCGAGCATCTCGGCGGCAGAGGCGCGATTGTCGCCGGTCATCTCCAGCGCGGCCTCGATATACATCTTCTCGATGAGATCGGTGGTCTGACGCACGAGATCCTTGAGCGAGACGCGACCCACAAGCTCGGACAGTTGCTCGGCGCTCGGCGTCACGACGGGCCCTGGGCCAGCTTTTCCGCCGACGGCCTGCCCCCCCGGCGCGGCGTAGCGCCGGCCGACATCGCGCAGCGTGAAGGCAAGGATCGGATGCGCTCCAACGGTGGCCGTCGCCGAGATCTCAACCTCGGTTTCGCTGCCATAATCGCCGCGCAGAACGGTTGAGAACAGACGCACCTGACCATGCTCGCGGAGATTGGCGAGCAGGACGCGCATATCCACGCCCGGCCGACCCAGCCACCGGTCCAGCGTATCGCCGCGTACCTGCTCCGCCGTCGGGATCTCGACCATTTCGAGGAAAGCCGCGTTGCAGGAGATGATGGTGCCATCGGGCTCGGCCAGGATCATTGAATCGGGATGCGTGGCGACGATCTCGGACCAGTCAGGGCTTTCGGGCGACGCCGGTGCCGGGCGGTCGAGCTGCAGCAGGCGGACGAGGAAAACCCATGCATTTTCCTGGCGCAGCAGAGAGGCCGACACGCGCCAGCGCTCGGGCCGCCCGGCCAGGCGCAGTTCTGCGGCATCCGCGCGTCCGGTCGCGCGCACGGTGGCGAGCAGGCGGTCGACCTCGCTAGCCGAGGCCGCGTCCACGCAGCCTGCGAAACTGCGCCCGACAAGCCCGCTGGTTCCGCCGTCGAGCATACGCAGCGCCGCGCGGTTTGCCTCGACCACCTTGTCGGTGGCGCCGTCGAGCACGAGCAGCGGTTCGTCCGACAATTGAAAGAGTAGCCGGTAGCGCGTCTCGAGGTGGCGCAGGCGCGTATAGTCATGCTCGAGCCGCTGTTGCGCATCGATCAGGCGCTGTTGCAGCGACGAGATCGTGCGCAGATCCCGACCAAAGGCGACGAGGCGCCGCTCGGTCCCGATGCGGAGTGCCGAGTAGAGCACCGGCACGTCGTCGCCGGTTTGCGTCGGGTGATTGACCTGTCGCCAGCGCGTCCGCTCGGCCGAGAACGCCTCATCGATCAGGGCGGCGATCTTGGGCCGGCTTTCCTCGGTCACCGTCTCGATCCACGGGCGACCGCGCCAATGCTCGTGACCGGTGAGGGCAAAATCACGATGATCCACGGCAAGATCGCGGATCAGACCATCGTGGTCGACGACTAGGGCAATATCTGCAGCCATCGCGATGAGCCTGGCTGCAGCATCGACGTCGAGATCGCCCAGTGACTGCTCTGGAGCCGCGAAGTTCTTCAAAAGCCCCTCCCCATACCCTGTCGCGCGCACTGTGCCCCCTGACACACGACATCTTGGTTTTCCGCCCGTTTCGGACGGTCGTCTTAGCGTAAGCGTACCTCGTAAACCGCTGGTCGAAATAGGCGCGAGGCAGAACGGTCCCGTTTCCGCTGCCCCACGAAGAACCGTTTCACTTTAGCCCGCCGCAACATCACCCCAGGCGATGGCGCGTCCCTGCCCCGCAGGCCATTCGCGGCGGTCATAGACAACCGGCCGCGCGTGTCGTCAGGCTGTTGGCCAGTTCCACCGCCTGGGCTGCGTCATCGGCGATCCCGTCAGCACCGAGTGCCGAAGCACGATCGGGCGCGCGGAGGAATGCAGCGCCGCCTGCGATCACCCTGACATCGCGATTGCGCGACATGCGGCGAATGCTCGAGACCAGGGTGTCGCCATCCTCCAAGGCGCGCGTGGCACCGATGGACAGGCCGACGACATCGAAACTCTCCATCGCGATCTGGGCCATCAGCGCGGCGTCGTCCTGCGGATGGGCACGCGCGACCGTCCAGCCCGCGCGCTCAAAGATGTCGGCGAGCACCGAGACCCCCAGCGTGTGCTGCTCGCCCGGCACAGGCGTCAGCAGGATCGAGCGGCGCGGTCCGTCGCGCCGGGTCGGGGGCACGCGGGGCGGGTCGAGATCGCGAAGCTCGCGCAGCACCTCGGCAAGCAGCCCGCTGCCAAAGGTGACACGGACGAAATCGCAGGTGTCCTCTTCCCAGGCCTCGCCGAGCGCGCGGGCCACATCGGTGATCACATCGTCGGCCAGTCGTTCCGCGCGCATACCCGAGACGACGCACTGACGCATCAGCGCAATCGCGCCGTCGCGTTCGCCCCGCAACACGAGGCGCAGGAGAAGATCGCGTTCATGATCCGACGGCAGCGGCGCTGACGCACGCGCAGACCGCACCAGCGAGGGGATGACAGCCGACTGCAACATGGCACGCAGCACATTCTCTGCGCCGCCACCTGTCTCTTCGGCAGTCGCGTCGTCTGTCGCCCCCTTCATGCCGCCAACAATGGACGTCGGCACGGCACCCCCGGACGGCACCGAACGAGAGCCGGGACGGCCAGCCCATTGGCCGGCATCTGGGTCGTCGTCATCGATGCGGATGCGGTTCATCGTTAAAAACCCCGGCGGCATCGCCGCGCGAATGAGACACTCAGCCGACCCTGCGAGGCCGACGTCAGGCTAGTTCGTCACGCCAGGTCCAGGACGTGTAGTGTCGGTAGGCCGGAGCAGCGCCCAAGAGCGCGAACCACCGGCGTCACAGCCGGCTTCGTACTTTGGAATGAAACCAGTTTCCTCGATAACGATCAAGCTCTATGGCCGATATTTTGAAAGAATTCGGAATTTTCCTCTTAATTATTCAGTTTTGATCAACAATCTTTGCAACAGTCAGATCACAACTCCAGATGACAATCATAAGCGTCAATCTACATTGACACTCCGCCTCGGCAGGCGCTACCGTCAAGACCAATGGACACCACGCCTGACATTCCCACTGGACACACCGCCCCTCCCGCCCGGGAAAGGCTGCGCCCCGGCCAGTTGTATTCGCCGCAGGAACGCGCGCGCCGCGATGCCACCCGCTGGACCACCGTGCAGGGCGTCCTGGCGCCGCTCCAGTTCGTGGTTTTCCTCGTCAGTCTTGTCCTCGTGCTCCGATACCTCGCCACCGGGGCCGGCGAAGGGGCGGCGACCGCGTCGATCGTGGCGAAGACCGGCATTCTCTACGTCATCATGATCACCGGCGCGATCTGGGAGAAAGTCGTTTTTGGCCAGTATCTTCTCGCACCGGCCGTCTTCTGGGAGGACATGGTCTCCTTTGCCGTGATCGCGCTCCACACCGCTTATCTCTGGGCCTGGATCACCGGCTGGGGCAGCCCGGGGGAGCAGATGGCGATCGCCCTCGCCGCTTACGCCCTTTACGTCGTCAACGCCGCGCAGTTTCTTCTGAAGCTGCGGCGCGCGCGCCTTGACGCCAACGCAGGCGCGGCGGCAACGCCACGCGCCTCAACGCCCGCCTCCGCAGCCGGCATCGCCGTTGAGGAGGTCGCCTGATGGCCTATGACACGCCCCGTGCCGCCAGCGGCTGCGACGCGCCGGCGATCCGCCACGAGAGCGGACAGCGCGCTGTCTTCTGCGGGCTGACCGGCATCATCTGGATGCACCGCAAGATCCAGGACGCGTTCTTCCTCGTCGTCGGCAGCCGAACCTGCGCGCACCTCATCCAGTCGGCCGCCGGCGTGATGATCTTCGCCGAGCCGCGCTTTGCCACCGCGATCATCGACGACCACGATCTCGCGGGGCTCGCTGACGCCAATGACGAGCTTGACCGCGTGGTCGACGAACTGCTCACCCGGCGCCCGGATATCCGACTTCTCTTCCTTGTCGGCTCCTGCCCTTCCGAGGTCATCAAGCTCGACCTCTCGCGCGCGGCTGAGCGGCTCGGCAAGCTTTACCATCCGACCTGCCGGGTGCTCAGCTATTCAGGCAGCGGGATCGAGACGACCTTTACCGAGGGCGAGGATCGCTGCCTCGCCGCCCTTGTGCCCGATCTGCCCGAACTGGGCCGTGAGGCGCCCTCGCGCTTGCTGGTCGTCGGCGCGCTGGCCGAGGTGATCGAGGATCAGTTCACTAGACTTTTCAGTGAGATCGGGATCGGTGTTGACTTTCTGCCGCCGCGCCGCGCGGCGGAGTTGCCGGCCATCGGACCTGGCACGCAGGCGATCCTGGCACAGCCCTTTCTGGCCGAGACCGCGCGCCTGCTGGAAGGGCGCGGCGCCATGCTGATCCCTGCGCCCATGCCCCTCGGCGCGGAGGGAACAGCTGCCTGGTTCCACGCCGCCGCCGCCGCCTTCGAGATCCCGACCGAGCGTGTCGAGGCGGTGATCGACGCCCCCCGCGCCCGCGCCCGCGCGGCCGTCGCCCGACGTGGCGCCTCGCTCGCCGGGCGCAGCATCAGTTTCCTGCCCGACAGTCAGCTCGAACTGCCGCTGGCCCGTTTCCTCGCAGCCGAATGCGCCATGCTGCCGGGCGAGATCGGGATGCCTTATATCCACCGCCGCCTGCACGCACCCGATCTTGCCCTGCTGCCAGACGGTGCCTCGATCACCGAGGGGCAGGATCTGGAGCCGCAGCTTGCGCGCATCCGCGACCAGCGGCCCGACATCACCGTCTGCGGGCTCGGCATCGCCAACCCGCTAGAGGCGGAGGGCCTGACCACGAAATGGTCGATCGAGCTCGTGTTCTCGTCAATCCACGGTTTTGAGCAGGCCGGCGATCTCGCCGAGCTTTTCGCCCGCCCCTTCGAACGCCGAACCCGGCTCGCGGTCTGAAGGAGGGCGCCAGATGAAACTCACGCTCTGGACCTACGAAGGCCCGCCCCATGTCGGCGCCATGCGCATCGCGGCCTCGATGGAGGGGCTGCATTACGTGCTGCACGCGCCGCAGGGCGATACCTATGCCGACCTGCTGTTCACGATGATCCAACGCGACAAGAAGCGCCCGCCGGTCACCTACACCACCTTCCAGGCGCGCGATCTCGGTAGCGACACGGCCGACCTGTTCAAAAGCGCGGTGAAAGACAGCCTGACCCACCACACGCCCGAGGCGCTGATCGTCGGCGCCTCGTGCACGGCTGAGCTGATCCAGGACGATCCGGGGGGGCTCGCCGCCGGCATGGATCTCGACGTGCCGGTCGTGCCGCTGGAACTGCCGGCCTACCAGAAGAAGGAAAACTGGGGCGCGGCCGAGACGCTCTATCAGCTCGTGCGCCGGTTTGCCCGCGCTCGCCATGACGGTCCGGTGACCCGCGACTGGGCGCGCCCGCGCGTCAATATCCTCGGCCCCACCTCGCTCGGCTTTCGCTGCCGCGACGACGTTACCGAGGTGCGCCGTCTGCTGGATGCCATGGGCATCGACGTCAATGTGCTGGCGCCGCTCGGCTGCCGCCCAGGCGCGCTTGGCGCGCTGGCCGAGGCGGATGCCAACATCATGCTTTACCCTGAAATTTCAGAGAGTTCGGCGCGCTGGCTGGAGAGGCAGTACAAGCAGCCCTATACCCGCACTCAGCCCATTGGCATCGGCGCGACCAATGACTTCATCACCGAGATCGCGGCGATGCTTGACGTCGATCCCGAACCGGCCCTGGCGCTTGGCAGCCGGCTGCCTTGGTACGCTCGATCGGTCGATTCGACGTATCTCACGGGCAAGCGCGTCTTCATCTATGCCGACGGGACCCATGCCCTGGCCGCAGCCCGCATCGCGCGCGAGGAGTTCGGCTTCGATATCGTGGGCCTTGGCACCTATAGCCGCGAGATGGCCCGCCCGGTGCGCGAGGCCGCGGCCGAGATCGGGCTCGAGGCGCTGATCACCGACGACTACCTAGAGGTCGAGGACGCGATCACCCAGGCCGCGCCCGAAATGGTGCTCGGCACCCAGATGGAGCGGCATATCGCCAAGCGCATCGGCGTCGGCTGCGCGGTGATCTCGGCCCCCATCCACGTGCAGGATTTCCCCGCCCGCTATGCGCCGCAGATGGGTTTTGAGGGCGCCAACGTGATCTGGGACACCTGGGTCCATCCGCTGACCATGGGGCTGGAGGAGCACCTCCTCGCGATGTTCCGCGAGGATTTCGAGTTCCACGACGAGGCCCAGCCAAGCCATCTCGGCCATGGCCGGCGCGAGCCCATCGACACACCCAGCGATCTGGTCGGAGCGCTCGATGACGAAGGTGGCGGGGGCGGAGGCGCCACGGCGACCAAAGCAGAGACGTCGACCGACGCGGCGACGGGGGAGCGGGCAACCGATGCGGCGGCCGTCGTCTGGGCCGAGGCGGCGGAGAAGGAGTTGAAGAAGATCCCCTTCTTTGTGCGCGGCAAGGCGCGGCGGAACACCGAGGCTTTCGCCCGAGACCGGGCGATCGCCGAGATCACCCTCGACATCCTGTACGAGGCGAAGGCCCATTATGCGCGTTGAGCCGCACCATCACGGGCCGAGTGGCGGCCCCACACCCGATCGGGGCACGACACCGGCGCCGCTGCGTCTTGTGATCGTGACGCTTGACCATCACTTCGACGCGGCCCTGGACCGGGTGCGCGCGGTGCTCGCGACCGAAGCGCCTGGTCTGACCATCGACCTCTACGCCACCGCCGACTGGGCCGACAGCCCCGAAGCGCTTGGTGCCGCAAAGGCAGGCGTGGCCGAGGCCGATATCGTCCTCGCCTCGATGCTGTTTGTCGACGACCACATCCGCGCGATCCTGCCGGACCTGGAAGCGCGGCGCCCCCATTGCGACGCGATGCTGACGCTGATGTCGGCGCCCGAGGTAATCAAGCTGACGCGCGCCGGCCGGCTCGACATGGGCAAGCGGGACAAGGGGCCGATGAAGCTTCTGAAGAAGCTTCGCGGCAAGCGCGGTCAGGACGGGAAGGGCAGTTCCTCCGGCGCCGGCCAGCTCGCCATGCTGCGGCGGATCCCCAAGATCCTGCGCTTCATCCCAGGCACGGCTCAGGACCTGCGCGCGTATTTCCTGTCGATGCAGTACTGGCTGTCGGGCTCTGACGACAACCTCGCCAACCTGATCCGGATGCTGGTCGACCGCTATGCCGCCGGGGCCCGTGCGGGCTGGCGCGGTCGGCTGCAGGTGGCAGCGCCGGTCGATTACCCCGAGACCGGGCTCTACCATCCCCGCCTGCCCGACCGGGTGACCGAGGATGTCGACGCCCTGCCCCTGCCCATGGTCACGCCCCCGGTCGAGGTCGGCGCCGCCACCGGCCCGCGCCCGACGGTCGGCCTGATCGTGCTTCGCGCCTACGTCCTGTCGCGCGACGCCGCCCACTACGACGGCGTGATCGCCGCGATGGAGGCGCAGGGCATGCGCGTCATCCCGGCCTTTGCCGCGGGTCTGGACGCGCGCGATGCCATCGATAAATACTTCATCAAAGACGGCAAAGTCACTGTCGACGCTTTGGTATCGCTGACCGGCTTCAGCCTGGTAGGTGGCCCTGCCTATAACGATGCCGCCGCCGCCGAGGAGATCCTGGCGCGACTGGACGTGCCCTATCTCGCGGCCCACGCGCTCGAGTTCCAATCGGTTGAGCAGTGGAGCGCCTCGGACCGTGGGCTGCAGCCGGTCGAGAACACCATCATGGTGGCCATCCCAGAACTGGACGGCGCGACCAATCCCATCGTCTTCGGTGGCCGGTCCGACGGCAGCGGCATGCCTTGCTCAGGCTGCGGCAATGATTGCCTGCTGACCGATCCTGCCCGCCTCGGCGAGGCGCGCCCGCGCGAGATGCACTCCTGCAGCGAGCGGGCCGAGAGGCTGGCAATGCGCACGCTTCGGCTCATTCGCCTGCGCCGCCGCCCGGTGAGCGCGCGGAAGGTCGCGATCGTCCTGTTCAATTTCCCGCCCAATGCCGGCGCCACGGGCACCGCCGCTTTCCTCGGCGTGTGGGAGAGCCTCTTCAACACGCTGCATCGCATGGCTGAGGACGGCTACGATCTCACCCCACCGGCGAGCGTCGAGGCGCTGCGCGAGGCCGTGCTCGGCGATGATCCGGAGGGTCAGGGTACCGAGGCGCGCATCGCCGCGACCATCCCAACCGACGCCCATGTCGCCGATCAGCCGCATCTCTCGGAGATCGAGGCGGTCTGGGGCCCGGCGCCCGGACGTCACAACACTGATGGCGCCTCGATCCAGATCCTCGGCGCGCATTTCGGCAATGTCTTCGTCGGCCTGCAGCCCGCCTTTGGGTGGGAAGGCGATCCCATGCGGCTCCTGTTCGAGGGCGGCTTTGCCCCGACGCATGCCTTCGCCGCCTTCTACCGCTGGATCGAGCGCGGCCTGGACGCCGATGCGGTCCTGCATTTCGGCACCCATGGCGCGCTGGAGTTCATGCCGGGCAAGCAGACCGGGCAGGATCATCGCTCCTGGCCCGACCGTCTGATCCGAGACTTGCCCAACATCTATCTCTACGCCGCAAACAACCCGTCCGAGGGCGCGCTGGCAAGGCGGCGGGGCAGCGCGACGCTGGTCTCGCACCTCACCCCGCCGGTCTGCCATGCAGGGCTCTATCGCGGGCTTGCCGATCTCAAGGCGTCGATCGACCGCTGGCGCATGGGCGGCGACGAGATGCCGGCCGAAACCCGCGCGCGCCTGGCCGAGCAGATCCAGGCCGAGGCGGCAAATCTGGATCTCGCAGCCCCAGACCCGGTCTGGTCCGCCGATGATGCTGAGGCTCGGCTGCCCGGCCTGACCCTGCAGCTGAGCGAGTTGGAACACACGCTGATCCCGCATGGCCTGCATGTCCTCGGCCGCCCGGCACCGCTGGAGGAGCGCGCCGAGCTGCTGGCCGTGATGGCGGATGCGGGCCATGGACTGACCCTGCCGCATGGCGCCTCCCGCCTGCTGGCCGAGGGCGCGCCGAACGACCAAGTGCTCGCAGCAGGCGGCCTCGATGCCGATGACGAGACGCTGGCCGCGATCGAGGCGCTGGCAACCGCTGCGGGGCACCTCTCCACCGATACCGAGCTGCCGGCGCTGATGCGCGCGCTCGAAGGGCGCTACATCCGACCCGTGCCCGGCGGCGACCTGATCCGCCAGGCGGCAATCCTGCCGACCGGGCGCAATATCCACGGCCACGACCCCTTCCGCCTGCCGAGCGCCTTTGCCATGGGTGAAGGTGAGCGCCAGACCCAGCGGCTGCTTGCCCGCCATATTGACGACAACGGGGACCTGCCCCGACGGGTGGCGCTGGTGCTGTGGGGCACCGATACCATCAAGCAGGAAGGCGGTCCGATGGCCCAGGCGCTGGCGCTGATGGGCGCCCGCCCGCGGCGCGACAGCTATGGCCGGGTCTGCGGGGCCGAACTGGTGCCGCTTGAGGAATTGGGCCGCCCCCGCATCGACGTGATCGTCACGCTTTCGGGCATCTTCCGCGACCTGTTGCCGATCCAGACCCGCGTACTGGCTGAGGCGGCGGCGCTAGCTGCCGCGGCCGATGAGGACCCGGCCGACAACTGGATCCGTGCTGCGGTGCTGGAGCGGATGGAAGCGACCGGCTGCGATCTGGAGACCGCGGCACTCCGCGTTTTCTCGAATGCCGACGGCGCCTATGGCTCGAACGTCAACGCGCTGATCGACAGCGGCGCCTGGACGGATGAGGACGAACTGGCCGACGCCTACACTGCCCGCAAATGCTTTGCCTATGGCGTGAACGGCAAGCCGGTGAAGCGGGCCGAGGCGCTCGGCGATCTGCTCGGCGGCGTCGATCTCGCCTATCAGACGCTCGACAGCGTCGAGCTCGGCGTGACCACCATCGACCACTATTTCGACACGCTGGGCGGCATCGGCCGGGCCGTGCGCCGCGCCCGCGATGGTGAGGGCGTGCCGGTCTATATCGGCGATCACACCCGCGGTGAGGGCACGGTGCGCAGCCTCAGCGAACAGGTGGCGCTCGAGACCCGGACCCGCACGCTCAACCCCAAATGGTTCGAAGGCATGCTCTCCCACGGGGCGGAGGGTGTGCGCCAGATCGAGGCATCGATCACCAACACCGTCGGCTGGTCGGCGACCACTGGCCAGGTCGAACCCTGGGTCTACCAGCGCGTAACCGAGACCTTCGTCCTTGATGCGGCGATGCGCCGGCGCCTCGCCAGCCTCAACCCGAAGGCCTCCGCGCGCCTCGCCGGCCGCCTGATCGAGGCGCAGGAGCGCCAGTACTGGGATCCCGACCCCGAAACGCTGGCCGCACTGCACGACGCCGCCGAGGAACTGGAAGACCGGCTGGAAGGCATCGAGCCAGAGCCGGCGCCCGAGAAGACCCCCGAGACAACCACGGCCAATAAGGCCGCCAAAGCCACAACCCGTGAACCTGTGCCCCAGGAGGCCTGAGTATGCCGCCACTCGGAGAACCGCCGGTCATCGCCGCGCGCCGCCCTGCCAGACCGGGCGACGGCGAGGGCAGCGTGCAGGTGCAGATGGACCCCAAGATGAAGATCGAGGGGGCCAAGGTCTTCTCGGTCTATGGCAAGGGCGGCATCGGCAAATCCACAACCTCGTCAAATCTCTCGGCGGCGTTTTCGAAGCTCGGCAAACGGGTGCTGCAGATCGGCTGCGACCCCAAGCATGACAGCACCTTCACGCTGACCAAGTGCCTGGTCCCCACGGTGATCGACGCGCTGCAGGGCGTGAATTTCCACACCGAGGAGCTGAGGACCGAGGATTTCGTCTACGAGGGCTATAACGGCGTGATGTGCGTCGAAGCCGGCGGCCCGCCGGCGGGCACCGGGTGCGGTGGCTATGTCGTCGGCCAGACGGTGCGCCTGTTGAAAGAGCATCACCTGCTGGAAGACACCGATGTGGTGATCTTCGACGTGCTGGGCGATGTGGTCTGCGGCGGGTTCGCAGCCCCCCTGCAGCATGCCGACAGGGCGGTGATCGTCACCGCCAACGATTTCGACTCGATCTACGCGATGAACCGGATCGTCGCGGCGGTGCAGGCGAAGTCCAAGAACTACACCGTGCGCCTCGCCGGCTGCGTCGCCAATCGCAGCCGCGAGACCGAGCAGGTAGACCGCTATTGCGATCGCGTGGGCTTCAAGCGCCTCGCCCACCTTCCCGATCTCGACGCGATCCGCCGCTCGCGGCTGAAAAAATGCACGCTGTTCGAGATGGACGACGACGACGTGAAGCCGGTGCAGGCCGAGTATATCGCGCTGGCCGAGCGTCTCTGGGCTGGTACCGACCCGCTCGCCCCCGATCCGATGAAGGACCGGGATATCTTCGAGATGCTGGGGTTCGACTGATGGCCATAAGCGACGACACCCTGATCGAAGAGCGGCGGCCGAGCCCGAGCTATCGCTCGCGCCGCCGCCAGATCGCCGAGTATTTCGACGCCACCGCGGCCGAGGCCTGGCAGCGCCTGACCTCGGATGCCCCGGTCTCCAAGGTCCGCGCCACGGTGCGCGAGGGCCGCGCGCGCATGGCCGATACGCTGGCCGGCTGGATGCCGGAGGACCTGAGCGGTGCACGCATCCTGGATGCCGGCTGCGGCACGGGCATGATGGCCCAGCGTCTGGCCGCGCGCGGTGCCGAGGTCGTCGCCGTCGATCTGGCCGAGAGCCTGGTGAAGGTTGCCGCCGCCCGCGCCGCCGAGGTGCTGCCCGAGGAGCAGGCGGCGCGCATCAGCTTTTTCGCCGGCGACATGCTGGATGCGAAGCTCGGGCGGTTCGACTGGATCATCGCGATGGACAGCCTGATCCACTACCGCCAGCACGACCTGATCGAAACGGCCGAGCGCCTCGCGACCCGCAGCGAGCAGGCGCTGCTGATGACCTTCGCGCCGCGCACCCGCTCGCTCGCGATGATGCATTTTGCTGGGCAGATGTTCCCGCGCGGCGACCGCTCGCCGGCGATCGAACCGATCCCGGCCGAGCGGCTCAAGGCACGGCTAAGCGCGCTTGGTCTCACCCCGGGGCGGAGCGCGCGCGTTGCCGCCGGCTTCTACATCTCCGAGGCGCTGGAGGTCAGCGCACCATGAGCAATCCGTGGCGGCAACTGGTCAATCCCTTCGTCGGCCTCGGCCGGCGCTGGCTGCCGTTTGCCGATGCCGCCTCGGAGGAACTGCCGCTACCGAAACTCCTGCGCCTGTCGCTGTTCCAGGTCTCGGTCGGCATGGCGATCGTGCTGCTGACCGGCACGCTCAACCGCGTGATGATCGTCGAACTCGACATGCCGGCCTGGGTCGTCGCGCTGATGGTGGCGCTGCCGGTGCTGTTCGCACCCTTCCGCGCCTTTGTCGGCCACCGCTCGGACACCCATCGCTCGGCGCTCGGCTGGCGGCGGATCCCCTATCTCTGGTGGGGCACGCTCATGCAGTGGGGCGGCCTCGCCATCATGCCCTTCGCGCTGATCCTGATGTCGGGCGACACCACCGGCCCCTATTGGGTGGGCCCGGCGGCAGCGGCGCTTGCCTTCCTGATGACGGGTATGGGTCTGCACACCACGCAGACCGCGGGCCTGGCGCTGGCGACCGATATCGCCCCGGCCGAGACGCGGCCCAGGGTCGTGGCGCTCCTCTACGTGATGCTGCTGGTCGGCATGGCGGGCTCGGCCGTGGTCTTCGGCATCCTGCTCGCCGATTTCAGCCAGCTCACGCTGATCCGGGTGGTGCAGGGCGCGGCGGTCGTGACGCTGTTCCTCAACCTCATCGCGCTCTGGAAGCAGGAGGTGCTGAAGCCCCACCTGACGCGCAAGGACACGCCGCGCGCCCCCTTTGCCCAGGCCTGGGCCGACTTCATGGCCGGTGGGCGTGCCGGGCGGCTGTTGGTGGCGACCGGTCTCGGTACCGCGGCTTTCGCCATGCAGGACATCCTGCTCGAGCCTTATGGCGGCGAGGTGCTCGGCCTTTCGGTCGCGGCCACCACGCTGCTGACGGCGATCTTTGCGGCGGGCTCACTGGTCGGGTTTCTGGTTGCCGGCCGGCGGCTTAGCCGGGGGGGCGATCCCTGCCGGCTGGCGGCCTGGGGTGCGGTGATCGGTATCTTCGCCTTTTCGGCGGTGATCTTTGCCGCACCGATGGCCTCGCCGCTGCTGTTCCGCGCGGGTACCGCGCTTATCGGTTTCGGCGGCGGGTTGTTTGCCGTCGGAACGCTGACGGCTGCGATGGATCTCGCGGCCGGCGGCGATGACGACCAGGCACGGGGGCCGGGCACAGCCGGCCTGGCCCTCGGCGCCTGGGGAGCCGTGCAGGCGACGGCGGCGGGGGCCGCCATCGCCTTCGGCGGCGCCTTGCGCGACGGTGTGGCCGCACTGTCCGCAACCGGGGCTCTCGGCCCCGCCTTCGCAGACCCCGCCGCTGGCTACGGCGTGGTCTATCACGTTGAAATCGCACTGCTGTTCGCGACGCTCGTCGCGGTGGGCCCCCTCGTCCGCCGCGCCGGGCCGGTGCGTGAACCCGGGGGCTTCGGCCTGTCCGAATTCCCCGCCTAGTCCGAAGAGGGAGGCTTCCATGGAAGACAACTACTACATCATCGGCAGGATCGACCTGGCACAGATCGCGCTCTATGCGTTCTGGGCCTTCTTCTTCGGTCTTGTCGCCTGGCTCAATCGCGAGGGGATGCGCGAGGGCTATCCGACAGTGTCCGAGATCGACGGCAAGCCGATCGGCAAAGCCTTCATCCTGCCCATGCCCGCGAAGAAGACGTTCCTGCGCCGCGATGGCACGACGAACTCGGTGCCCGAGGTCCCGGACGAGTACGAGCTGAAGGCGGTGCCGACCATCGCCGCAACCGGCGGCCCGCTGACGCCCACGGGCGATCCCCTGGTCGACGGCGTGGGCCCCGCAGCCTGGGTGAAGCGGCCCGAGACGCCGGACCACAACGCCGATGGCGCAGTGAAGATCCGCCCGATGCGCTGGGACAACGAGTTCAGCATCGCCGGTCAGGACTACGACCCCCGCGGCTTCGACGTCGTCTGCTGCGACGGCGAAGTGGTCGGCAAGGTCGCCGATGTCTGGATCGACCGCTCCGAACAGATCATCCGCTATTTCGAGGTGGAGACCTCGGCCGGGCTCAAACTGGTGCCCTTCAACCTGTCGCGGGTGAACGGCAGCGGCAACATGCTCACGATACGCTCGGTCACATCCGAGCAGTTTCTGAAGGCGCCCGATATCGGCAAGGCCGACGAGATCACGCTGCGCGAGGAAGACCGCGTGATGGCGTATTTCACCGGCGGCACCCTCTACGCCACCAAGGGCCGCACCGAGCCCCTGATCTGACACCCGAGCCCTTGGCGCCGCCATCCCCGGCGGCGCCAGGCGCAGATGCACCTGGGAGATGACCGCGATGCAGGAAGACGACGATTTCCGGTTCGAGCCGATCCGCGGTCTCCCCGCCGCCTTGCCGGAGGGCGAAGACATCGCCTGGCAGGGCACCCCGGCGCTTTGGCCGCTGGCTTGGCGGGCTGGCTTCCTTCGCCTGCTGACCATCTGGTTCGTGCTGATCGCGGCGTGGTATGTCGCGCGCGGCGCCCTCGGGATCACGCCCTGGTCGGTGACACTGCCGACCCTGGCGATCTGGACCGTCAACACCGTGGTGGCCGGCGCCATCCTGTCCGTCATCGCGCTCGGCATCCAACGGACCACGGTCTACACGATCACCAACCGACGCCTCGTCATGCGCTTCGGGATGGTGCTGGACCTGACAGTCAACATCCCGTTCTCCAAGATCGAGAACATGGATCTGCGTCCCGGCGCAGGCGGTACCGGCGATCTGTCGGTGCGGATGAAGGACAGCGCGCTCAGCTATTTCCACCTTTGGCCGCATGCCCGGCCGTGGTGTTTCTCCAAACCCGAAGCGATGCTGCGCGCGGTGCCGAGTGCGCCCGAGATCGGTCAGCTGCTCGCCCGCCTGGTGACCGCCGAACAGGCGCGCCTGCAAGACGACGGTACGGCGGCTGTGGCGGGAGCCGTTGCGCCTGATCGTGCACCGGCCAGCGCGCGTCCATCGACAACTGAGCCGCTGCCGACCGGCACGCTCCACCCGGCCGAGTGAGGAGGTCACAAGCAATGCAGCAGGTACCCCGCCTCAAGGACGTGATGCCCAACTGGGCCGGCGCCGCCGGCGGCGCAGTCATCATCGCCACGCTCATTTTCACGACGATCGCCACCTATACGCGCGACCGTACGCCTCCGGCTCCCGGCGCCGGCTCTCCCATCGTCTCCAGCCGCGCGGTCGCCTTCGATCAGCGCGCCGAGGCCGGCGTGATCGTGGTGCGCGACGCCGGGACCGGTGGTGAGATCACCACGCTGGTCGATGCCGACAACAGCTTCATGCAGAACGTCTACAAGGTGCTCACCAAGGAGCGGCGCCGGCGGGCCGTGGCGCTGGATCTGCCCTACCAGGTCAGCGCCCACGAAAACGGCCGCGTCGCGATCATGGATCTGACGACGGGCCGCGTGATCGACATCAATGCCTTCGGCGCAAATCAGGTCAAAGCTTTCGCATCGCTACTTTGAGCGAGCATGCGTGCGCGAGCCAATTATAAGAACAAAAACAACAGCCAATGCGCGGTTGGAAAGAAGAAGAGAGAGCTGGGAAATGCTGGGAATCCTGAAGCGAGAGCGGTTGCGCGTGCCTTGCACAGTCGAGGTGCAAAACACCTTCGACGCGCTGCATGCCCATGTCGAACTGCCCGAGGAGATCAAGATCGCACCGGGTGACGAAGTTCTGGTGCACGGCAAGCCGATCGAGGTGCCCTACGGCGAGACCTGGCGCGTCGACCGCGAGGCAACAGTCACCCGCGCCACGGCGGTCGAGCGGGCCTGGACCCGGCTGACCGGCGATCTGGAATACATGGAGCTGTTGGAGTTCTCCTTCAGTGAGGAGGCGCTGTCATGAACATCCAGACGCCACCCGACGCCAAGCACGCCACCGCCGGCGCCGAAGCAGCCCACGACATTGCCAAGAACGAGGTCGCCCCGCCGGTCCCCGAAGGCCCGAACGAGACGACGCGCATGGCGCAGGAGACGACACTCCTGAACCCGCGCTTCTACACCACCGATTTCGACGCCCTCGACGCGACCGATGTCGAGCCGGTGCGCAAGGATTGGGACAAGCTGATCGCCGAGATGCGCGCCGACCCAAACAAGGGTCATTTCAAGAAGAACGAGCAGTGGGAGAAGATCGATTTCGACGCGCTCGATCCGCTCTTGAAGAAAGAGTTGATCGACTTCCTCGTCTCATCGCTCACGGCCGAGTTCTCGGGCTGCGTGCTCTACAAGGAGATGAAGCGGCGCGGCTCGAACAAGGATATCTGCGAGCTGTTCTCGTTGATGAGCCGGGACGAAGCGCGCCATGCCGGTTTTCTGAACGACTCGCTGAAAGAAGCAGGCGTCGGCGTGAACCTTGGCTTTCTGACCAAGGCCAAGAAGTACACCTACTTCCGGCCGAAATTCATCTACTACGCCACCTATCTGTCGGAGAAGATCGGCTACTCGCGCTACATCACGATCTTCCGCCATCTCGAGAAGCACCCGGACAAGCGGATCCACCCGATCTTTCTGTGGTTCAAACAGTGGTGCAATGACGAGTTCCGCCACGGCGAGGCCTTTGCCCTCCTGATGCGGGCAGATCCGAACCTGACCTCGCGCTACAATCAGCTGTGGATCCGGTTCTTCCTGATCGCGGTCTACGCCACGATGTGGATCCGCGATCACATGCGCCCGGCCTTCCACGAGGCGCTGGATCTCGACATCGCGGAGTACGACCGGAAGGTCATCGCGCTCTGCTCCGAGATCTCGCGGCAGTGCTTCCCGATCGAGATCGATCTCAGCGATGCCTTCTACGCCGATTGCCATCGCCTCTACGAGATCAACGACGCGATGTCGAAATGCTCAGCTGGGATCGGCGGCAAGATCCGGCGGGCTGGCCTCGGGCTCCGGGCGGTCGGCGTCTTTACCCGGATGTATCTCCGCCCGGTGAAACGTCACGATCTGCCGGCCGATGTCCGGCTTGAACCGGTCTGGTAACCCAGGAAAGCACGACCCCGATCATGAGTGCGGCCCCCGTCATCGCCACCCTACCCACCGTCGCCATCGCCGTGGCGGCGGCCCTTTTTCTCTGGTGGTTTGCAACGGGCATCCTGTTCTGGATGTCACGCCGCCTGACGGGCGATGTGGCGGTGATGGGCGTCGCGGGGGCCGTACTCGCGGCCTCGCTCTCTCTCGTTGACGCGGTGGCCGACACCGCCAGCATCGGGGCCGCCTACCTCTCCTTCCTCGGCGGGATCGGCGCCTGGGCGTTCGCCGAGCTGACCTTTCTGACGGGCAAGCTCACCGGCCCGGTGCGCGCGCCCTGCCCGCCCGGTCTGGGCGGCTGGCGACGGTTCCGCCGCGCGATCGGCACGCTGCTCTGGCACGAGCTCGCCATTCTCGCCATCGCCGCCACGATGCTGACGATCACCTGGGGAGCGACCAACCAGGTCGGCACCTGGGCCTTTGCGCTGCTGATGGCGATGCGGGTCTCGGCCAAGCTGAACCTGTTCCTCGGCGTCCCCTATCCGCCGGCGACATTGCTGCCCGGCCCGCTCGCCCATCTCGACAGCTACTTCCGCACGCGGCCCTTCACGGCGCTGCTGCCGGCCGCGGTGACCACCGGCACGGCGCTTGCGACCATCGTCGCGTGGCATGCCGCTGCACCGGGGGTCAGTCTGTTTGAGGCGGCTGGCTACGCGCTCCTCTGGACACTGCTCGTGCTCGGCATCGTCGAGCACTGGTTCCTGATCCTGCCCGTACGCGAAGGCGCGCTCTGGGCCTGGTTTACGGGGCTGCCGGCACAGGGCCATTCGACGCCGGCCGCAGATGCCGGGCGCGTCAAAGGGTCCACCGTTCCCGGATCTTCGGGAATGGCATTACATGTCTCCTCCGCGCGGCCTAAATCCGGCACCGGGGAGATGACGAGAACCGACCACGCGGGCCAGCCTGCCGCATCAACGGCGGCCTGACCGCCACCTGGGACGAGGGATCGAGACGATGGACTACGAAGCGTTTTTCAAGGACAGGATCGACGCCCTGCACGACGAGGGGCGCTATCGCGTGTTCCATCATCTTGAGCGGCATAGCGGCGACTTCCCCAAGGCGACGCGCCACAACACGAGTTCGAACCGGCGCGATGTGACGGTCTGGTGCTCGAATGACTATCTCGGCATGGGTCAGAACGCTGCCGTGACCACGGCGATGAAAGAGGCGATCGAGCAGTGCGGAGCTGGCGCGGGCGGCACGCGCAACATCTCGGGCACCAACATCTACCATGTGCGCCTCGAGGAAGAGCTGGCCGACCTGCACGCGAAAGAAGCGGCGCTGCTCTTCACCAGTGGCTATGTGTCGAACTGGGCGGCGCTTGGCACGCTGGGCAGCCAGATGCCGGGCGCGGTGATCCTGTCGGACGCGCTCAACCACGCCTCGATGATCGAGGGGATCCGTCACAGCCGCGCCGACAAGGTGATCTGGAAGCACAACGATCCCGACGATCTGAACCGCAAGCTGGCGGCGATCGGCCCCGACCGGCCAAAGATCGTAGCCTTCGAGAGCGTCTATTCGATGGATGGCGACATCGCGCCCATCGCCGAGATCCTCGACGTCTGCGAGGCGCATGGCGCTCTTAGCTACATCGATGAGGTGCATGCGGTAGGCCTGTACGGGCCCCGCGGCGGCGGTGTGGCCGAGCGCGAGGGCCTGATGCACCGCATCGATGTCATCGAGGGCACGCTCGGCAAGGCCTATGGCGTGATGGGCGGATACATCGCGGCGTCGGCGGCGCTTTGCGATTTCGTGCGGAGTTACGCGTCTGGCTTCATCTTCACCACGGCCCTGCCCCCTGCCGTGGCCGCCGGCGCCGCGGTCGCCATCCGCCACCTCAAAGAGAGCGACGAGGAGCGGCTGATCCAACGCCAGCGCGTCGTCCAACTCCGCTCGGCGCTCGATAGGATTGGCATTCCGCATCTGCCCAACCCCAGCCACATCGTCCCGGTGATGGTGAAGGACCCGGTGAAGTGCAAATGGATCTCCGACCGCCTACTCGATGAGTGGGGGATCTATGTGCAGCCGATCAACTACCCGACCGTGCCCCGCGGAGCGGAGCGGCTGCGCTTTACGCCGGGCCCTCTCCACTCCGAGGCCGATGTCGATCACTTGACCGACGCGCTCTCCTCGCTCTGGGCCGAGTGCAAGCTGGCGCGCATGCCGATCGCCGCACAGTGATGGGCGGCTTGGCGGGCGGGTGACTGCGGTCATCGCCGCCACCGGCCGCGCGCGGCGGTCGCCGGTCACTGACAGGTGCCACCATGGATGACCTGCCCGGCCAAACGAGAGACTTGATTAGCGCGCGCGGCGCGCGGCGCGCGGGAGCTCCCGTCACTCATATCGCTCACGATCACCCGGCGATCCAGACGGGCCAGCGCGCGGGATCCCAAGTCGTCACGCTGACATGCTTTCGGTTTGAGGGGCTCGGCGCGCGCCTTGGGCAGGTTGCGTCCATGGCGCGGCGCGGGGTGGAACTTGGGCGTGTTCCCGGCATCGGCTTTGCTCGGATGATGGGCACCGGCACGGGCGAGGGCTTCGATCCGGCCCCAAACACGGCGGTCTGGACTGTTCTGGCCACATGGGACGATGCCGAGAGCGCGGTGAGCGCAACGGCGACGGCCGCGCCCTGGCTTCGCAGGCGCGCGAAGGCCAGCGAATGCTGCACGCTCACCATGGTGCCTCTATCGAGCTCGGGCCGTTGGGGTGGCGTCTCACCGTTCGAGATCACGGAAGACCCGTCGGAAGATCTGCCGCTCGCCGTGCTGACACGCGCCACCGTGCGAATGCGTCATGCCAGGTCGTTCTGGTCAAAGGTGCCGGCAATCAACCGGCAGATCGCCGCGGGTCCGGGCATGTTGTTCAGGCTCGGGATGGGTGAGGTGCCGCTGCTCCACCAGGTGACCTTCTCGGTGTGGCGGGATGCGGAGGCGATGCGCAGCTTTGCCTATGGCGGCGACGGTCATCGCAAGGCGATCGCGGCGGTGCGCCGGGGCAACTGGTTCTCCGAAGAGCTTTATGCCCGTTTCGCCGTGCTCTCGGCCGAGGGCCGCTGGGGCGGGCGCCCAGTGCTGGCTGCGATTTAGCCGTTTCCTGAATAGACAGAAAAATGGCGGCTCAAAGAGCCGCCCAAAAGGGTCATTGTTGGCCTTGCGATGAGGTGCGGCCGAACACCGCCCGCACCCGATGATACCCGCCTCAGTGCGAGCGCGTATCAGAAGCGCGAGAGAGCCAGCCTTCGACAGCCTCCGCCGTGGCATGCTCTCCCATGGTCAAGGTGGAGACACCATGCGTGATGCGCAGGCTAACCGTCATGCTTGGCACGGTCGCGTCACCGCCCGCACTGTGGCACCCGCTGCAGCTTGCGAGATCGACAGCGGCGGGCAAGGCCTCCGCCCATTGAGAATGGGGCATCGACATCACAGGCGGCGCGGACACCGCCACCTCATGGCAGGTGCCGCATGAGCCACCGCCCATGGCCGCGACAGGCACCATCACGAGAGGATGCGTCTTGGCATGGTCGGGGCCAGCGAGGGGGCCCGTAAAGGCGCTGGTCGCACTGGAGACCATCACGAGCCCTCCGGCAACGGTCAGCGCTGTGATCGAGAACGCAGGTCGCATGACAACGCTTCTCCTGTCTTTGAGGGTGACCCCGGGCCACCGTTTGTGGTGGCCGGGGGCAGTGAGATCGGCCGATCAGTAGAGGCCGGGGACGTTGCCGTCCGGGTATTCGGGGGCGTAGTTGTGGTCGAACGCCCAGCCATACCAGTCGTTTACGACCGTGCCGCTGAGGATGATCCCGATCCCGCCGGTGAGCGTCGTCAGCACCGCGAACCACCAAGCCCAGCGGTGGATGGATTCCATGGTGGCGTTGAACCCCATGGTCCAGCGCCAGAACAGCGCCGCCCGTTCCGAGGCCGTGCCGCGGTCGACGATCTGCTCGATCTCACGATCGCCGCCAAGACGCGAGCAGGCGAGGATCGTCGCCCCATGCATCGCAAACAGCAGCGCCGAGCCGAACAGGAACACGATCGAGAGCGCGTGGAACGGGTTGTAGAAGAGGTTCCCATGCGCCACCGAGAAGTTCAGCGTCCAGTCGAGGTGGCTGAAGATGCCGTAGGGTACCGCCTCGGACCATGAGCCGACCAAGATTGGCCGGAAGAGACCCAGCACCAGGAACAGCCAGATCGCCGAGGCGAAGGCATAGGCCACGTGCTTGCCCATGCCGAGCGATTGCGCCCGTTCCCATGTTCGGATCCACCAGAGCAGAACCGAGATCAGCAGGAAGAGCGAGGCGATCAGGAACCATCCGCCCTCATTCAGCGGCGGGAAGGACAGGCCGTACTCCGGCGCCGGGGGATCCAGCGACAGGTAGAACAGGTTGCCGACGAACTGCAGTGGATCCCAGTTCACCGAGGCGAGCATGTTGAGCCCGACGATGACGAACCAGAGTGTGCCGCAGAAGATCGAGGCGAACCCGAGCCCGCCGATATAGATCGGCCCGATCTGCGCGTTGCCGATGCGGCCAACCAGCCAGCTGAAGCCGCCGCCGCCCGACCGTGACCAGGTGTCGATGTCGGACGGGATGCCCGCCTCCACCTCGCCGCGGACCTGGGTCTGCGTGAAGATGTTCTGATATTCGATGAGAGGCATCGTTCCGTGTCCTTCTCAGTTGCCCCAGATCGGCAGCGCCGGCCACCATGCCCACCAGTCGCTCCACGCGCCCTCCCAGAGCGGCCCGGAGATGACGATGCAGATCGCCGACCAGAAGCCCGCATTGAGCGCGAGGAAGAGACCAAGGCGATGGATGCCGAGGGTGCCGATCGAGTAGCCGATGAGGTCACGGAAATACGTGTCCTCGTGCTCGGGTGTCTTGACTGCCTGCCCCTTCTCGGGGTTGACGGCCGACAGGATGAGCGAGCCGTGCAGCGCGAGCGCCAGGCACGTCGTGAAGAAGAACGTGACCGCGATCATATGCGCCGGATTGTAGAGGAAGTTGCCGTAGGTATAGCCGACATTGGACACCCAATCGAGGTGGCTGAAGATGCCGTATGGGAAGGCATAGCCCCAGGCCCCCATCAGGATCGGCCGGATCACCTGCAGGGTGAAGTAGGCGAAGATCGCCATCCCGAACGCGGCCGGCACATGCAGCGCCATGCCGAGTTTGCGGCTGATCTCGACCATCCTGAGCGCCCAGCTGATGAAGGCGCCGAGCGCACAGATGCTGATCATCTGAAAGAGGCCACCCTCTTCGATGGGCGCGATGGCGAAACCGTAGTCGATCGACGGCGGCGCGATATGGATCGTCCAGACATTGACGCCGTCCATGACGCTCGCCTGCATGGCGGCGCCGTAGGCGATCAGCAAGGTGCCGATCACGGCGAAGAACACGCTCGTCACCCCGAAGAAGCCTACGTAAAAAGGCCCCACCCAGAAGTCGAACATGTCGCCGCCGATGATGGTACCGCCTCGCACGCGGTACTTCTTTTCGAAATTGAGCAAGGCCATTTGTTATCCTCCGTGCTAGTGGGCCGCCAGCGATGCGGCCGTGCGCACTTTGAGCCTGTCAGTCTGCTGCGGGCGACGCCGGCGGCCGCCCGCAGCCATCGCGTGACAGCCGGATCAGCCGATCCGGGTCTCCATCTCGATCACGCTCTCCGACACCGAGGCCGTCGACGGGCCATCGAGCCAGTCGAAGCGGTCGGTCGAAAGCACCACGAGGTGGATGAGCGCCGCGAGCGAGAACAGGAAGATCGCCTGGGCGATCAGCACGGTTCTCGGGTCGAAGACGAGCCAGATCTTATAGAACTTCTGCATGTCTCAGATCCTCCTCACACCAGCGCCGACAGAGCCGACGACGCCAGCTGCGTCGCGCCCTCGATCGCCGCGTAGCCACCCTCTTCGGGGAACCACGGGCGCCACATCCACACGAGGATGTGGGCAACGACAGCGACGCCGGTGAACAGGACGAGGCCGCTCATGTAGACTTCGTGGAAGTCCTTCGCCTCGTCGTCGGAAAGGCCCGTGAGCGAGCCCTTTTCTTCAGCCATCAATCTACCTCCGGCTGCTGGCCCGCGGCTTGCCCCCTGCCAAAGGGACGCCCCGAGAGGCCGTTACCGCACCAAACCCGTGCGGCGGGGTCTTCCAGGGCACGGCGTGCCCCCTCGTGTCGCCACCGACCGACCGGTCCCCCCGGAACGGTCCGGAACGCCCGGCATGGCCGGTCGCGACCCTCCACCTCGCATTCCGCGGCCAGACACGCGGGCCGCGGGGTGGAGCATCCGTCCCCGGTTTCCCGGAGGCGGCAGGCAGGCCCCTTAGCGCCAGAAGGCGAAGGGGATGACGGTGTGCGCCATGTGGTTCGCCTCGGCGACGATGCCGCGGCGCGGTGCGCGATGGGTCGAATGGAAGGCGTCCCAGCGCGGCCAAAGCCGCCCGGCGGCGGCGATGACGAGGCAGAAAGGGACGATCATCCAGTACATCGTCCGGTACTCCTGCGCCTTGAGGCGCTTCAGCCGGACCGGGTCGATGTGACCGGTGAGCGACGCCACCTCGGTGCGCGCGGGCTCGACCCTTTCGCCCGTGGTTGTGTCCAGCATTGCTGCCTCCTTGTTCCTCCCCGACAGGCGGGGATCAGCGTCCCGGGCTCAGCCAGGGATGGTTTCGGGCGCCGCCGCGTTGGCGCCGGGGATCTCGGTCTCGTCATCCAAGTCGATGCCGGCGGCCTCTGCGACATCGGCGGGCGCCACCGCACCGCGTCCGGCCTCGCGCGCGGCCGCCTCGGCCCCATCGCGCAGGCCCTTGGCGGCCGAGATGCGGGTCAACACCGGGATTGGCTGCAGCACGGTCTCGAGCAGTCGCTCGGCCGCGGCCTCCCATGGGATCTGGCGAAGAAGGCGCGTCGGCGAGGCCTCGATCTGATCGAGATTGGTGCCGAGCGGCAGGATGTTGAAGAGCGCATCGAACAGCGCGTTGCAGATCTCCTGCACGAGATAGGTGGCGCCGGCATAGCCCATGAAAGGCGTGCCGGTATGCCGCCGGATGATCGCGCCCGGGAAGCTCGCGGGGATATAGCGCGCGCGGTTGCCGGCCTCGGCCGCATAGATCCGTTCGTTGGTGGAACCGAACAGGATGAGCGGTGTGTTCTCGTGCACCGCCTTGCGGATCGTCTCGTTATCGGTCTTGGTGCCGGCCGTGCGGCTGTAGGCAAAGTGACAGGGCAGGCCCAGGTCGCTTTCGAGATAATGGCGGACGCCGCGGGCATAGGTTTCGCCGGCCGCGATGCCAAAGCTCGCGGTGGCGTAGAAATCCTGCGTGACCGAACGCCAGAGATCCCAGAGCGGCTTAATCGTGGTGTGCTTCTCACGCTCGATAAAGGGCGCGGGATCAAGGCCCAGCAACTCACCCATCTTGGTGAGGAAGCGCGTCGTCGAGGTGAGACCGATGGGCGCCTGCAGATAGGGCTTGTCCAGCGCCTCGCAGAGGCCGCGGCCGAACTCGCGATACATGCAGACATTCACGTCCGCATCGCCGAGGCGCGGGACGTCGGCGAGGTGGATCCCCATGGGGAACACCATGTTGACCTCGGCCCCTAGGCCCTCGATCAGGCGGCGGATCTCGGCCGTGTCGGAGGGCTGGTTGAAGACGCCGTAGATCGGGCCGATGATGTTGACGCGCGGCTTGGCATCCTCCGCCCGCTTACGCGGCTTCGGCGGCTTGCCGTTCTTCATGCCAAACTCGGTCCAGAGCCAGGTGAGCGCGCGGTCGGCCGCCTGCCACTGATCCTCGTCGATGGTGCGGGGCAGGAAGCGGCGGACGCCGGTGCCCTCGGGCGTCACGCCGCCGCCGATCATCTCGGCGATGGAGCCGGTGACGACGACCGAGGGCTCGTCGGTGTTGAGCGTGCCCCAGGCGCGCTTCATCGCGCCCTCGGTCCCATCCTTGGAGAGCTCGTCCTCGGCGAGGCCGGTGACGACGATGGGCAGCTCATGGGGCGGCAGCGCGTCGGTGTAGTGCAGCACCGAGGTGACAGGCAGGTTCTCGCAGCCCACCGGGCCGTCGATGATCACCTGCAGCCCCTTGACCGCGGTGAACACGTAGACAGCGCCCCAATAGCCGCCGGCACGGTCATGGTCGAGGATCAGCATGGCTGCCCTCCGTGGGTCGCGGAGCGTGTAGTGCGAGGAGCGGTCATGTGCCCATCTCCTCCTCGATGCCCTGGCGGGCGCGCATCCGCTCCAGCTGGCGGGCGAATTTCTTGCGGAAGTCCGGGCGGTCCTTTGGGATCTCGGACCACGTACCCGCGGCATGCCCCTCGCCCACACCCTCGAAAAAGGCGCGCATCGCATCCATCCGCGCCTTGCCGGCGATGGCGGAGGCGACGACGCCCGCAAGGCCGGCGGGGCCCATCGGGCCCATCAGCGGCCGGGCCGAGATGAGGTTGGTGAAGTAAAGCGCCGGAATTGCACGCTCTTTGGCGTGTTGTACGACCGGCGTGGTCCCGATGGCGAGATCGGGCTCGAAACAGTCGACCGCCGCGATGTCGGTCTCGAGGCTGGCGCGGTACTCCACATGCGCGCCATGGGCCTCCAGCCAGGCGGCATCGGCCTCGGACCACGGGGTTTTGGGGCAGGCCGTGCCGACATAGCGCAGATCGGCGCCGGCCTCGATGAGGAGGCGCGCGACCAGCAGTTCGGAACCCTCATAGCCCGAGAGCGTGATGCGGCCCGAGACCGGCGCCTTGGCGAGCGCCGCGCGGGTCATCGCCACCGCGGTGTCACGCGCCGCGTCGATGGTGACGCGCTTGATCCCGCAGGCGGTGCCGATCGCCTCCAGCCAGGACGCCGTACCCTCGGCACCCACCGGCGCCGAGCCGATGACGGGCCGCCCGGCGCGCTGGAACACGCGCACCGAGGCCGCGTAATGCGGGTGGATCGCAGCAACCGCGGCGCAGTCGAGCGCGGCATAGAGCTCGCGCCACTCCCGCGTCGGCACCACCGGCCCGGCAGCGAGGCCGAGGGGCGCCAGCAACTGCGCGAGCGCGATCGGATCGGCCGGGAACATCTCACCGAGGAGCGTGACCGTCGGCAGGCCAGCACGGTTCGACGGCGCCTGCACCGGGCCCGAGGCGACCTCGCCCGCCGCATAACCCAGCATCGCGCCGGCCAGTACGTCCTTGGCCTCGGCATGGGTCGGCACGCCGAAGCCCGGCACGTCGATGCCGACGACGCGCACGCCGTTCACTTCCTTGGGCAACAGGCGCAGCGGCACGCCCGAGGCGGTCGGCACGCAGAGGTTCGTCACCACGATGGTGTCGTAGCGTTCCGGGTCGGCCATCTTGATGACCGCCTCGCGGATATCCTCGTACAGTTTACCCGTGACCAGCGTCTCGCTGGAGAAGGGCACATAACCGACCGAGCGGCGGGCACCGTAAAAGCGCGAGGTGAAGGACAGCCCGTAGACGCAGCAGGCGGAACCGGAAAGGATGGTCGCCGTGCGCCGCATCCGCAGACCCACACGCAGCGAGCCGAAGGCCGGGCACATGCTTTGCGGCTGATCATGCGGTCCCTTGGGATAGTCGGCGGCGAACTGCTCCAGGATATCGCCCGCGCCATTGGCCTCGGCCGCCGCGCGCATCTGCTCTCCGGGCGCATGGCAGCCGCCTTCAGCGGGCGGCTGTGTTCCGCCACCAACGAGGACCGGCGCGGGCGTCAGGTCGCGCTGCGGGCTGAGTGGCGCCGTGCCCGCGGCGTCGTAGACCACCTCCTCGGTGGTCTCGCCATGTCCGGTCCTATCTCCGGTCCTGGGGCTCAGGTCATCCATCGATCAGACCTCGTCGTAGACGACTTCGAGCGAGGGCTTGGGCGCATAGTCGGCGCCGCACATATCGGCGAGTGTCGCCGGCTGCATCTCGAAATGCGCGCCGGTGTCCTTGGCCTTGAAGAGCGCCAGCAAACCATCATGGGAGAGCGGCGTGGCATGCACCGGCGGCGCCTCGGCCGCGTTCATGCCAAGCTCCTCGAACAGCGGTGCCCATTCGCTGCCGGGTTTGCCGACGATCTGGTAATTGGCCGATTTGCGGCGAATATCCTCGTTCGCGGGGATCGCGGCGAGGACGGGGATGCCGACCGCCTCGGCAAAGGCATGCGCCTCGCCGGTGCCGTCATCCTTGTTCACCACGAGGCCCGCGACACCGACATTGCCGCCCAGCTTGCGGAAATAGTCGACCGCCGAGCAGACGTTGTTGGCGACGTAGAGGCTTTGCAGGTCGTTGGAGCCGACGACGATGACCTTCTGGCACATGTCGCGGGCAATCGGCAGGCCGAAGCCGCCGCAGACCACGTCTCCGAGGAAATCGAGCAGGACGTAGTCGAAATCCCAGTCGTGAAAGCCCAGCTTCTCCAGCGTCTCGAAGCCGTGGATGATGCCGCGACCGCCACAGCCGCGACCGACCTCGGGCCCGCCGAGCTCCATGGCGAAGACACCGTCGCGCATGAAGCAGACGTCGGAGACCTGTATCTCCTCGCCGGCCAGCTTCTTCTTGGTCGAGGTCTCGATGATCGTGGGGCAGGCATGCCCTTCGAACAGCAGGCTGGTGGTGTCGCTTTTCGGGTCGCAGCCGATCAGCAGCACGCGCTTGCCCTGTTGGGCCATCATGTAGCTGAGGTTGGACAGGGTAAAGGACTTGCCGATGCCGCCTTTGCCATAGATCGCAATGACCTGGCATTCGCGCTTCACCTCGCCCGCGACGGGAGCGGGCGGCTCTTCGGCTGCTTCCGCGCGCAGCGCCTCGGTCATCTCGGCAAAGGAGCGGGACTCGATCTCGCCGCCCCCAGCATCGCGGATGGCTTCCCTGGGCGCGCCGTCGGCCGGTGCAGTCATGAGGCTCTCCAGTCGATTGTCATCTTGAGACAGGACGGGTCGTCGAAAGCGGTGCGGTAGGCGCGCGCGGCATCGGCGGCCGGGGCGCTATGCGTGATCAGACCGTCGAGGCGGAGGCGGCCGTCCGACGCCATCGCAGTCACGGCGGCGAGATCGGCCGGCGTGAATTCAGCCGAGATGCGGAGCCGCGCCTCGGCGATGAAGGCCGGGGGGAAGGCGAAGCTGACCGGCTTGGCGTAGAAGCCCGCGAGCACGATCTCCCCACCCTTGGCGAGGCGCGAGACCGCCATGTCGACGGCCGCATCGGCGCCCGAGGCATCGAGCACGCGGGCAAGTCCCTTAAGGCTGCCCTCGCCCGGACCCTCGACCGTGTAGCCGAGGGCACCCGCGCGGCGTGCGGCCACGATCTCATGCACGACGGGCGCGCCGCCAAGCGCCACCGAAAGGCGCGCGATCAAACGGCCGAGCACGCCATGGCCGATGATCAGATCAGGCAGCGCCAGCGCGCCGCGGTCATGCAGCGCGTGATAGGCGGTGGCGGCGAGCGCGATCAGCACCGCATCATCGCCGAGCGCCGCATCCACCGGCACGACACGGGCGGCCGGCACGACGAGCTGCGAGGCAGTGGCCCCGAAAAGCCCCCTGACCGGGCCGAAACAGCGCGCACCGGGGACGAAAACGGTCGCCCCCTCGGCGAGACCGCCGCCGGCACGGCTGACGCGGCCCACGCTCTCGTAGCCCGGGACAAGCGGATACCCCATGCCGGGGAACGGCGGCATCTCACCGGTGACCAACAGTTTTTCGGTACCTGTGGAGATGCCAGAGACCGCAATGTCGACCACCACGTCATCGGGACCCGGCGCATCGAGAGCCAGGTGATCGAGCCCAATGGACCCCGGCGCATCGAGCACCACGGCCAGAGCCTTCGCGTTTTCCCGATGGGTCGTCACCGTGCTTCCTCCAGCGGCCCGCTTCTCTGCGGTCCCGAAGTCGACCCCGGCCAAGGCTGGTTCAGGACTTGCAGTGAGGACGCCTCGGGGGACGTCACTGGGAGCCTGACACCGCCTGACACTGGGCGCTTCGTTATGTGTCAGTCTAACTAGACACTCGCTATCGTCAAGCCGGCATTACTCAGAAGACCCGCAGGTCTGTCATTTCCACGAGTCGAATTCGATACGAATCGAGGGGGGTCCGCTCAGGCCTCGGCAATGAGCAAGCCAGTCAGCAACGGTTGCGAGATCCTGCGCCTTCGCACCCTTCGGAAGCCTGCCTTTCGAGCCAATGCGGCAAGCTCTTGCGGGCTGCGAATGCGCCCCGACCCCATGGCGTGCAGGTAGAGCGCGAAGTACGCCCCCACCTGCCGTGCACCCGGCAGTCGGGCCATTGGCTCGGCGATCACCAGGCGCCCACCGGGTGCGAGCGCCTGGCGCGCACGATCGAGGATGGCCACCGCGAAATCATCGTCGTGGTCATAGAGAACGCGGATCAGGCTCACCCAATCGGCGCCCCCCTCCTCCGCAAAGGGCGGCGCATCGCGGAAGAAATCGCCCCCCGAGATGCGCACCCGGCCTTCGAGACCGGCCGCGCCTAGTCGCGCACGCGCACGCTCCGCCACGGCCGGCAGGTCTACCAGCGCGAGATCCAGCGTTTTGGTGCGCCGCGCCGCCGCCTCGACGAAAGCGCCCTCGCCGCCGCCGATATCGATCAGCCGGCGCATGCGCGGCAAGGGCAGTCGGTCGAGCACCTGATCGGCGATGAAGGCCTGACTGGCCGCCATCAGCGCCGAATAGTCGGCCACCGCTTCGGGCCCGAAATCCTGCGCGAGGCGGCCGGCGGCACCCGGATCGCGGGCATAAGCCCAGAAGCGGCCGATCTCGGGCTCAGCGCCCTGCCCGGTCCGGCCGGTGGCCAGCAGGGTCACGGGGGCTGCGACATCGCGGTACAGCATGTCGTGGTGACGGATCATCGCGACGGCGCCTGGATTGGCCTTGAGCGCGGCACCGAGGCGAGAGGGCATCCAAAGCGGGCGGCCAGCGCCATCGGTGCCGACACGCTCGAGCAGGTCGATCGCCTCCGCCGCTTCGAGCAATCGGGCGGCGGCGGCCTCACCGAGAACGGTACCGGCCGCGATCTCGGCGGCACCAGCGGGGGCCTTCTCGAGACGGCTGATGAGATCAAGTTCGACAACGGCCGCGAGCACCTGGCTGTAGACAAAACCGGCCGTCAGATCGAACAGACGGCGCGCATCGGCCGCCGCAACCGGGCGGGTCAGCGCAAAGCGCGTGGCGCGCGCCTGGAAGACCGGGTCGGCGACGATGCGGTTCCGCCATGACGCCCAGGCGGCGCGCAGGCGGGTGATGAACGGGAGACGCCCGGGGGGTGCGTATAGCCCCCCGGGCGCCTCTGGCTGCGATGCCGTCGCGGGTTCTGCAGGGGGGACCGCCCCGCGCCCGGCATCGTCACGCCGCCCCCTCCGGGGACCGGTATCGGCGCCGTCGAGGGCACCGTGTTCGCTTACCGCGGCCGTCTCGACCGCCGTCTCGACCGCTGGCTCAACCGCCGTCTCGACCGCTGGCGGCTCTGGGGCGCGCTCCCGCGTCGCCACCTCATGCTCGCCGTCCGGCATGGTCTACTCGACCAGCGCGGCCATCGCGGGCGGCACCAGCCGTTTCGCCTCCGAGCGCACGAGCGCCTCCAGCAGCGGGCGGCCCGGGCATTCCGGGATCGCGGCCACCGCGGCGCTGACCAAGCCATCGAGCCGGGCCTTGGCGCCCTGGGCGCCGAGGCTCGACACCGCACTCGGTCGGCCATGCGTGTCATCCTGCCCGACCGGTTTGCCGAGGGCCGCGGCATCGCCGAGCGCATCGCGCAGGTCGTCGGCCACCTGATAGGCCTCGCCCAACCGCTCACCGAGCGGCATCCAATGGGCGGGTCCCTCGCCAGCCGCTGCGGCGCCCGCCGCGCAGGCCGCGACGAACAGCGCACCGGTCTTGGCCCGCTGATAGGCGACGAGGTCGATGGCGGGCTCGCTCTCCCAGGCCTGCCCGGCGCAGATGCCGCCCGGCATGCCGGTCGCGCGGCCGAGAATCGAGACCAGACGCCCCAGCACCCGGCCATCGCGCGCGCCCTCGCGCCCGAGCGTTTCGAAGGCGAGGACGATCAAGGCATCGCCGGTAAGCACGGCCAGCGGCTCCCCAAAGCTCGCGTGGACCGACGGTTTGCCCCGCCGCGTTCCAGCATCGTCGAAACATGGCAGGTCGTCATGCACGAGGCTGGCACAATGCATCAGCTCGATCGCCACGGCGGCCGCATCCGAGGCGGCGGGGTCCGGCTCGCCACAAGCGCGCGCCACGGCAAGGCAGAGCCGCGCACGCACCCGCGCCCCGCCCGGGAACACGGCATGGCGCAGCGCGTCGGCGAGAAGCGGCGGCGCCCCCGGCGCCTCGGCATGCGCGATCGCGCGGTCGAGCGCGGCCTCGATGCGGGAACCTTCGTCCATCTGCCGCCTCCCTGCAGTGCCCTGCGCCTGGATCGGTTGCGAAGCGTCATCATAAACTGACGCTGCTTGCTGTCTAGTTTGACTGACACTATCATCGAACATCGACGCCTGACAATCCGAAAGGTGCGAGCACGAGAGCGATGCGGCGCTGGGAGGTGCCTCCGCCGCGCGGCTACCGGAGCGTCGCGGGGACAGGCAGCGTCACGGGCGCGTGGCAGTCACAATGTCGAGGCAAGAGCCGATGGCCCATACCGGGCAGTACAACCCCACCCTAGCAGCCCGATGACGGGGCCCTTTGCAGGCAGCAGGGTCTCACGGGTCTCACGGGTCTCACCGGGTGGCGGTCCGGCCTGGGCGCGGGGGCTGGTCGATGCAGTACGCTCCGCACCGGCCACGACGCGGCGAAGGCGGCAGGTGGTCGTGATCGGCGCGGGCTTCGGCGGGCTCGCGGCGGCACTTCGGCTGTCGGCGGCCGGTCACCGCGTGACGGTGCTGGAGCGTGCGGCCGAGATCGGCGGCAAGGCCCGCACGGTCGAGGTCGCAGGCCGCGCCATCGATGCCGGGCCCACGGTCTTCACCATGCGCTGGGTTTTCGAGGACCTGTTCCGCACCGCTGGCCTGTCGCTCGACGATCACGTGCGCCTCACCCCCGCGCGGGTGCTGGCGCGCCATGCCTGGCCCGATGGCAGCCGGCTCGATCTCTTTGCCGATCTAGAAGAAAGCGCCCAGGCGATCGGCGCCTTTGCCGGTTCGGCCGAGGCCGCGCGGTATCGCGATTTCGCCGCCCGCACCGGGCGCGCCTATGATTTGTTCCGCGACAGCTTCATCGCCGCGAGCCGGCCCAATCCGATCAGCATGCTCACCCGTCTCGGCCCGGCCGGCACGCTTGGCCTGCTTGATGCCCGCCCGGCCGCCAACATGTACGCAGCCATCGCCGACATGTTGCAGGACGACCGGCTGCGTCAGCTTTTTGCACGCTATGCCACCTATTGCGGCTCCTCGCCCTTCCGCGCGCCCGGCACGCTGATGCTGATCGCCCATGTGGAACGCCTTGGCGTCTGGCAGGTCGCAGGCGGCATGAAGGCGCTCGCCGCTGCCATCGGCCGCGCGGTCGAGATCAGTGGCGGCGCAATCCGCACCGGCGCGGAGGTCGAGCGCATCGAGAGCACCCGCGACCGTGTCAGCGGCGTGCGCCTTGCCGATGGCGAGGTCATCGAGGCCGATGCCGTCGTCTTTGCAGGCGATGTCGGCGCTCTTGGCCAGGGCCTGCTCGGCCCCAGCGCCCAGCGTGCGGTCAAACCGACCCAAGCACGCGACCGCTCGCTCTCGGCACTCGTCTTCTCGGCGGTGGCGCGGCCCCGTGGCTTTCCGCTGGCCTATCACACCGTGTTCTTCGGGCCCGACTATCGGGGAGAGTTCGACGCGCTCGCCGATGGCCGCCTGCCGCGCGATCCGACCACCTATGTCTGCGCGCTCGACCGGTCGGGCGATCACGATGCGCCAGCGGCGGGTGACGAACGCCTCCATATCCTCGTCAACGCACCCGCCATTGGGGACATCCGCGCCCTCGAGCAAACGGAGATCGAGACATGCCGATCAGAGACCGAAGCGCTGATGGCGAAGGCGGGACTGACGCTCTCGCTCGACCCGGCGACGACGCGGATCACGACCCCGGTCGAGTTTCACCGGCGCTTTCCGGGGACCGGCGGGGCGCTCTACGGCGCGGCGACGCACGGGCCGGTGGCGAGCTTTCGGCGCGCGACCTCGGCGACGCGGCTGGCGGGGCTGGTGCTGGCGGGGGGCTCGGTCCATCCGGGCGCCGGCGTGCCGATGGCGACCCTATCGGGCGCACTGGCGGCAACCCTGGCAGAGCGGCATCTGGCGCGGGTGGGATGAGCGGCGCGCGAGGCGCCCCCACTTCGCCCGACGCACCGCTCGATGCAGCGCCCGACGCGCCGCCCGACGCGCCGCTCGACGGAACGCTCGGCCCCCGCTTTGACGGCAGCGTGCCGGCCGGCGGCTATCGCTGGTGGTACATCGACGCGCTGTCGGACGACGGGCGCCATGGGCTGACGGTCATCGCCTTCGTGGGTTCGGTCTTTTCGCCCTATTACGCCTGGGCCGGTCATGCCGAGCCCGAGGACCATGTCTGCATCAACGTCGCGCTTTACGGCCCGCGCCATCACTGGGCCATGACCGAGCGCGGCCGAGACGCGCTGGAGCGTGATGCGACGCATTTCCGCGTCGGGCCCAGCCGTCTCTCCTGGGACGGCACGCGCCTCACGCTGGAGATCGATGAGCGCTCGACCCCCTTTCCGAGACCGCAGCGCGGCTATCCGATGCGGGGGCGGATCACGCTGGAGGCCGAGACGCTGGCGACCGCGCGCATGGCGATCGACCATGCCGGGCTGCATCGCTGGCAGCCGCTGGCCCCCGCCGCACGGGTCGAGGTTGCCATGGACACCCCCGATGTGCGCTGGTCGGGGCACGGCTATCTCGACACCAATGACGGCGACGAGATGCTTGAACAGGGGTTTCGCCGCTGGGATTGGTCGCGCGCCCGCATGGCCGACGGCACGACCGCGATCCTCTACGACTGCACCGAGCATGACGACACTGGGCGCACACTCGCGCTCCATATCGACCACGATGGCAGCGTGGCCGCTTTCGAACCGCCACCCCTCCAGCGCCTGCCCCGGGGCTGGTGGGGCGTCTCGCGCGCGACACGTGCCGATGGCGAGGCGCGCATCGCGCATGCCTTCGAGGATGCGCCGTTCTACACGCGGGCGGCGATCGACACCGTGCTGCGAGGCGAGCGGGTGACGGCGGTGCATGAGACATTCGACGGCAAGCGATTTGCCAATGGAGTGATCAAATGGATGCTGACCATGCGCATGCCGCGACGAACCGGTTTGCGCTGACCCGGAGCGCGATCCCGAACGCGGCCCCGGTAGGACGCGTCACGCGACGGAAGAGTGTGCGGCGCCGAAAAGGAATCGCTTGTCGTTAACGCAAACGCAGATTTACTTTCGTATCGAGACGTTCAGAAGACAGTTTGTTACTCGGAGAATCTCGATGCGACAGATCTGGTCCTTTATCGTTCTGGCACTCGCCCTCATGACCGCGCCTCGCGGCCGTTCTTAACGCCTCGCATCATATGAACAGCGCCGGGGCATAGCTCTCGGTCGTTGCCGAGATCGCGGCGCCGATCCGGGCGGCATCACGCGCTAACAGCGGCGCATCGGGTGATGCCCCGTCCCGCCCAAGGCGCATAACGGCGCTGGCGAGACGCCGACCCTCGGCGCTGACCGCACTCATCACGCTACCCTCAGCATGGCCCGCCGCCGCCATCGTCTCGCTCGCATCGGCATAGGCGAAGACGACCAGGCTTGCGGTGAGGAACAGCCGGTCAGGCCAGCCGCCCTCGCGCACATGCGCAAACCCGCTGGTCGCGATGAGGGCCTCCATTCCTTCTGGTGACAGGACACCGGGCGGCTGCGCGACGAGATAGCCCAGCAACCGATCCACCGCCGTGTCCCGCTCCACGAGCGCGCCTGCGTCGTCATGCGCGCGGATCGGCGCTGAAAGGCGCACCCCGCCCTCCGCCGGCGGCGAGACCCAGGCGGAGATCATCGCGGGTTTACCGGCCGCCAACGGCAGTTCTAGAACGCCGAGTGGCACCGGGGCGGGCACCGGTTCCAACCGCATGCTGACGGCTCGCCGCATCACTTCCGCTTCTTGGCCAGCGTGTCCCAGAAGATGTCTTCGCCCGAACGGGGTTTCTCGGCGCGCGCAGCGACCGGGTCTTCACCGCGATTACGCGCCTCCTGATCCTCGCGCCGCAGCTTCTTGATGCTGTGCAGCTGATACCAGCAGAAGGCGAGGATGCCTCCGAAGAACATCAGGATCTCGATCACGCCATAGGCGGCCGTGCTCATCGCATTCCCTCCCAGTCTCGTCTCTCACACCCGTTTGAGCCTGCGCCCATTCAGCACCGAAGACCCGTCCCCAAGCCATGCCAAAGGCGACCGATACTGCTGTCGTCTCTGCCAGGCGGGATGAAACGGGCAGCAAGCCGAGATTTCACGCGTTCTTCCGTTCTGCGGAACCCACAATTCCACCTGCTGGTTGGTCAAAGGCGCGTTCTGTTCCACAACTCTGCTAGGTGGACGATGTGGACGACAGCGCTGACGCGGCAACCCGCTTTTCATCGTCTTCCGACAGGTGGCCGAACGCATTCAGGTCGCAAAGCCAACGGGGCCGCTCCCCGTCGCGACACTATCGAGGGAGACAAACGCCATGAAGAACGGTTTCACCCATCTTTTCATTCCGGGTCCGACCAATGTGCCCGAGCGCGTGCGCCGCGCGATGAACGTGCCGATGCAGGATATGCGGGCGCCCGATTTTCCCGATCTCACACTGCCACTGTTCGAGGGGCTGAAGCGCGTCTTCAAGACCGAGACCGGCCGCGTGTTCATGTTCCCCGGCTCGGGCACCGGCGCCTGGGAGTCGGCCCTGTCCAACACCCTCAACCCGGGCGACAAGGTGCTGATGAGCCGCTTCGGCCAGTTCAGCCATCTCTGGGTCGACATGGCGCAACGCCTCGGCCTCGACGTGCAGATCTGCGAAGTCGAGTGGGGCGAGGGCGTTCCCGTCGAGGAGTATGCCAAGATCCTCGAGGCCGACACCACGCATGAGATCAAGGCCGTGATGGCCACCCAGAACGAGACCGCGACGGGCGTCACCTCGGATATCGCGGGCGTGCGCGCGGCGCTGGATGCCTGCGGCCACCCGGCCCTGCTCATGGTCGACGGCGTCTCGTCGATCGGCTCGATCGATTTCCAGATGGAGGCCTGGGGCGTCGACTGTGCCGTCTCCGGCTCGCAGAAGGGGTTCATGTTGCCCGCCGGTCTCGGCCTCTTGGGTGTCAGCGAGAAGGCCCTCGCCGCGAACAAGTCGGCCACCATGCCGCGCTGCTACTTCTCGTTCGAGGACATGGTCCGGATGAACGACGACGGCTACTTCCCCTACACACCGCCGACGCAGCTATTCCATGGCCTGCGCGAAAGCCTTGCCATGATCGAGGAGGAGGGGCTGGAGAACATCGTCGCTCGCCATTACCGCCTGGCCGAAGGTGTGCGTCGTGCCGTGAGCGCCTGGGGCCTCAGCCTCTGCGCCGCCGAGCAGAAATGGCATTCGGACACGGTCTCGGCGATCCTCGTCCCCGAGAGTGTCGATGCACGCGACGTGATCTCGGCCGGCTACAACAAGTACAACATCTCCTTCGGCTCGGGCCTGTCGAAGGTCGCTGGCAAGGTGTTCCGCATCGGCCATCTCGGAGATCTGAACGAGGGCATGTGCCTGACGGCGATCGGCCTCGCCGAGATGTCGCTTCGCGATGCCGGTTATGACGTGCAGTTGGGCTCGGGCACGGCCGCCGCGCAGGGCTGGTATCTTGAGAGCCAGGCGGGCGCGGTCGCTCAGGCCGCCGAGTAACCCATATTTTCGGACAACGGGTGGGGCTGCGGCACTGTGGCGCCGCGGCCCCACTCTTTTTTTCAGCCTGAGATTCTCCGAATTCCTCATTTTGGGACACCACTCAAGGTTGAGTGATGTGCTACGGCTCTAGCTCAAGTTGAAATGGCTGGAGCGTATCGTGTCTCAGTATCCCTCGTTTTCGCAGGCTCGCCTGCCCATCCTCGCCGCTGCGATCCTTCTGCCGGCCTCGGCATTGCTTGCGACGCCAGCCCAGGCTGTGACCGGAACCTTCACCTTCCTGAACGATCCGGATGAGTACGAGATCTTCACCAGCCGCAACTTCATCGACAGCACAGGCGAGATCGGTGTGACGGTCACCGGGGGCATCTACGACTCGCAGGGTGGCGGATATCCGAACGCGCCACTGCCGGGCGTCCAGTTCGGCGATGTGGTAGGCTTTGGGGACAAGGGCCTCAGCATCGACAACAGCGCGCTGTTTAGCAATGGCACCGACGGCTCGCACCAGCTTGATGGTAATGGCGCGCGCGACTTCATGCGATTTACCTTCACGGTGCCGGTGACGCTCGTCAACTTGACGCTCACCTATATCGGCGATGACGATAACTTCGATTTCGGGATCGACGGTGTCGATGTTGCGGTGAATGCCACGCTGGGCACTGATCTGGCATCAAGCTTTACCCAGGCCGATAACACGCCCTTCGATGTGCCCAATCACAGCCTGGATTACTTCATCGACTTCGAGAATTCGCCGCCGCTGGCGAACACCCCGGGCAATCCAGTGATCCCGCCGGGCTTCATCTTCGACTTCTACACCAATGCCCATGATGACGACTACAAGATCGCGTCGATGACCGTGAGCTTCGAGGATCCCAACATCATTACGCAGGTCCCACTGCCGGGCACGGCGGTTCTGCTGCTGGGGGCCATCGGCGCGCTGGCGGCCCGGCGCCGTTTGGCCTGACGCCGCGATCATCGAAACGGAGGCGGGGCCGGCTGCTACCGGCCCTTGAAGAGCCCGCCCATCAGGCCGCGGGTTAATCTGCGCCCCAGCTGGCTGCCAACGCTGCGTGCGAGCGATTTGGCAAAGGCTGTGCCCACATCGTCGCCGCGCCGCTTTGGCGCCTTGTCGCGATAGCTTTTCGGTCGATAGCGGCGGCCTTTGTTGAACCGCTCCTGTCCGCTGCCATCCTCGTCGCCACCCCAGTGATGACCGCCATCGCCCTGGCCCCAGCGGTGCCCGCCGCCGCGCCCAAAGGGGCTATCACCCAGCGACGGGTCGGCGTCTTCGGCCTCGGCCGCCTCCTCCGCCAATGCCGCCCTTTCCGCGCGCGCGCGCAGAATCTCAAAGGCGCTCTCGCGATCCACGGCCTTCTCATACAGGCCGGCGAGGGGCGATGAGGCAATCACCTCGGCCCGCTCAGCCTCCTCCAGCGGTCCGATGCGCGAGGAGGGCGGCCGGATCAGCGTGCGTTGGACGACCGAGGGTGCGCCCTTGCTCTCCAGCACCGAGACCAGCGCCTCGCCCACCCCCATCTCGGTCAGTGCTGCTTCGGTGTCGATCTCGGGATTGGGTCGGAAGCTCTCGGCAGCGGCGCGCACAACCTTACGGTCGCGGGGCGTGAAGGCGCGCAACGCGTGCTGAAGCTTGGCGCCGAGTTGGCCGAGGATGTCTTCGGGCACGTCATCGGGCGACTGGGTGACGAAGTAGACGCCCACGCCCTTGGAGCGGATCAGCCGGGCCACCTGTTCGACCGTGTCGATCAGGGCCTTGGGCGCATCGTCGAACAGCAGATGGGCCTCGTCGAAGAAGAAGGCCAGCACCGGTTTGTCGGGGTCACCGACTTCGGGCAGATCCTCGAACAGCTCGGACAACAGCCAAAGGAGCAGGACCGCGTAGAGTTGCGGCGCGCGCATCAGCGCGTCGGCCGCGATGACGTTGATGCGCCCGCGGCCGTCGGGGGTCTGCGCGATCAGGTCCTCCAGACGCAGCGCCGGCTCGCCGAACAGTGCCGCGGCGCCCTGGTTTTCCAGCACCACGAGACGGCGCTGGATGGCGCCAATCGAGGCCTTGGACACATTGCCATAGCGCAGCGTGAGATCGTCCGCCCGCTCCCCCACATGGGTCAGCATCGCCTGCAGGTCCTTGAGATCGACCAGCAGCAGCCCGTCCTCATCGGCGAGGCGGAAGGCGATGTTGAGCACGCCTTCCTGCGCCTCGGAGAGATCCATCAGGCGCGACAGCAGGAGCGGCCCCATCTCGGTCACGGTGGTGCGGAGGGGATGACCCTGCTTGCCGAAGAGGTCCCAGAACACGACGGGAAAAGCGCGATAGCCGTAATCGTCGAGACCGATCCGGCCAGCTCGCTCGATCAGCTTGTCGTGCAGCTTGTGCTCGGGCGAGCCGGCGGCCGCGAGGCCCGAGAGATCGCCTTTGACATCGGCCATGATCACCGGCGTGCCGGCGGCGGAAAACGCCTCGGCAAGGATCTGCAGGCTCACAGTCTTGCCGGTGCCGGTGGCGCCCGCGATCAGCCCATGGCGGTTGGCGTATTTCAGCGCCATGCGCTGCGCCTTGGCATAGCCGGGCCCACCGCCGCCGATGAAGATGCTGTCGCTCCCGCCCATGGCGCTCGTCTCCCTGTGGCGCAGAGGCCTGTGTGATGACGGCTGGTCGCCTCATCACCGCGCGCCCCCGCCACCAGATGCGCCACCAGATGCGCCACCAGATCGGAACGGAGCGGCTGTGAGAAGCCCTGGAGATCGATTGGGAAGAGTTCAGGCGCCGCGCGTTGCGCTGATATGGAGGCTGGCTGCGACAAACAGGTCGAGCGCGCGTTCCACGCCGTCGGGCATGCTGTGCAGGGGACGCGGGCGCATGCGGTCGGCACGGGTGACCGCGTCGATCAGAAAACCACAGGCCTCGAGCGCCGGGGCCTCTGCCTGGCCGGCGTCGGCCATGCTTGTCCGTCCACCGAGTGCGGCGCCGATCAAGAGGGTGAGCTTCCGGCCCTTGCCGACCACGGCGCGGCTGTCGACGCCGTTGCCGTCACGCGCGGCGACCAGACGCCCGATCTCTCGGTACAGCGCACGCGCCGCGCCGATGCCGGTGCGGCAGTCGGCCGGCAGGGCGCCGATACCCGCCGCCGCGCGGTCGTAGAGCATCTCGGCATGGGCCAGAAGGCGCAGCACCACCCGGCCAAGCCGCGCGTCGAAACGCGGGCTCTCCAGCCAAGCATCGGGGTCGAGCCCCTCGGCCCGCATCCAGCCGCGTGGCAGGTAGAGCCGACCGCGGGCTGCATCCTCGCCCACATCGCGCGCGATATTGGAGAGCTGCATGGCAACGCCTAGATCGGTCGCACGCGCAAGCGCATGCGGATCGCGCACGCCCATGATCAGGGTCATCATCGCCCCCACGGTGCCCGCGACCCGTGCGCCATAGGCCTCCAAATCGGCCATGGTCTCGTAGCGCCGGCCCTGCTCGTCCCAGGCCAACCCCTCGATCAGCGCGGCCGGTATCTCCAGCGGGATGTGGTGGCGGCGCATGACCTCGGCAAAAGCGCGATCGGCAGGATGGTCCACCGGATTGTCGGCGGCAAGACGGCGCAGGCGCATCAACAGTCGACCCGCAGCACCGGTCTGCCCGTCTTCGTCGACCGCATCATCGGCGAGGCGGCAGAAGGCATAGAGCGCATAGGCCGGCGGACGCACCCGGCGCGGCAGGACCAGCGAGGCGGCATGGAAGGATTTCGAGCCGCCGCGGATCATCGCGGCGCAGATGGCGGCATCATCGGCGCGCCGCTGGCCTGCCGGGCGCGTCGGCAGCATGCCGGTGAGCGTCACGTCGCCATAGGTCGGGTCGAGGAGATCAGCCGGCATTGCGGCCGCCTTTCCGCTGCATCAGGGCAAGCGCGTCCGGGATCAGGCCATCCACCACCTCGGCCGAGGTCAGCACCCCGGGCACACCCGCGCCAGGGTGGGTCCCCGCGCCGACCATGAAGAGATCGTCGATCCCCTCGGCCTTGTTGTGCGGGCGGAACCAGGCCGACTGGAACAGCGTCGGCTCAAAGCTGAAACCGGCGCCCTTATAGGCGAGGTAATCGGTCTCAAAGTCCTTCGGCGTCAGGATGCGCTGGCTGACCACATGGCCGGAAAGACCCGGCAGCACGGTCTCGTTCAGCCGCTGCTCGATCTTGGCGCGATAAGGCTCGGCCATCTCGGCCCAATCGACATCGGCATCGAGATGCGGCACCGGGCTGAGCGCGTAGAAGCTGTCGCAACCCTCAGGCGCGAGGCTGGGATCGGTCGCCGTCGGGCGATGCAGATAGAGCGAGAAATCCTCGGCCAGCTTGTGACGGCGGAAGATATCGTTCAGCAGACCCTTGTAGCGCGGACCGAGGACCATCGAGTGATGCTCGACCTCGGGCCATTGCCGGTCGGTTCCGAAATACCAGACGAAGAGACCCATCGAGTATTTCGCCCGCGCCAGTTTGCGGTCGGTCCAGCGCTTGCGGTGCTGGGGCGCGATCAGCTTTTTCCAGGTCCAGGCGGCATCGGCGTTAGAGACTACGACATCGGCGGCGATCCGCTCCCCGTCGGCCAGGCGCACGCCCGTCGCGCGGCGGCGGCCGCTGCCCTCGGCTACCTCGATCTCGGCCACATCGGCGCCAAGGCGGACGGTATTGCCCTGCCCTTCGATGAGGCGGACCATCCCCTCCACCAGCGCATGGGTACCGCCCATGACGAAATGCACGCCGAAATGACGCTCGAGCGACAGGATCAGCAGGTAGATCGCGGTGGTGCCATGGGGGTTTCCGCCGATCAGCAGCGGGTGATAGCTGAAGGCGGTCTGCAGACGCTCGTCCTTGAGGAAGAGCTTGACGCCCTGCGCCACGGTGCGGTGACCGCCGCGAAGCGCGATGCCCGGCAGTTCGCGGATCATGGTCATGATGCGCGAGTATTCGAGCTTGCCCAGATGCTCGAACCCAAAGCTGTACTTGCCGTTGGCGTTCTCGATCAGCCGGTCATAGCCCGCGACGTCATCGGGGCTGAGACGCGCGACCTCGGCCCGCATCTTGTCGGCATCGCCCGAGCAGGCGATCGATGAGCCATCGTTGAAATGGATGCGGTAGAACGGGTCCATCGCCGCCAGCGGCAGCTCGGCCTCGCGCGAGCGCCCGGCGATGGCCCAAAGCTCGTCCAGCATCTGGGGCAGCGTGATGATCGTCGGCCCCGCGTCGAAGGTGAAACCGTCCTGGCGGAAGACGCGGGCCCGCCCGCCCGGGCAATCGAGCCGTTCCAGCACTGTCACGCGGTAGCCGCGCGCGCCAAGACGAATGGCGGTCGCCAGCCCACCAAGTCCCGATCCGATGACCACGGCATGGGGCTGCGGCGCACCGTTGGCGGGATCGAGCGGATGCTCGGATAGGCGGCGGTCAACGACTGTCATGGTGCCCTGTCACCTCCCTCTGTCAGTCCAATAGGATAAACCGTGCAGGCGCCGCTGCTCGCCCCGATCCGCAACGGTTGCATTGCGCCCTCGATGCGCGCGGCAGGGCCGGCGGGTGGGCGCCAGATGGGGCGAACGGCCTGTGACGGTTCATCGCCGGTCGTCACTCCGCAGCCACCGCGTTGGCAGGCAGCACGCCGGTACGACGCGCGGTCTCCAGGATCAGGGCGGCGGCGCGGTCGGGCGCTTCCTCATGCGCGAGATGACCGAGCCCACCAAGAGGCACCACGCGCGCGCCGGGCACCCGTGCGGCGAGCGTCTCGGCATCGGACGGCGGCACCGCGCGATCACCGCTGCCGGTCGCCAGGACCAACGGTACCGAAAGCTGCGGCAACGCAGCGTAAAGCGGCTCCAGCTGCCAGGCCGCCATCATGGCGATCGCGCCCGAGACATGACCCGGGCAAGACACCAACCGGCGGTAGAGCTCGAGCCCGCGCTCATCGAGGGCCGAGCCCGTGCCCCGGACAAGTCGGCCGACCGAGGCCGGATCCATGATCGCCCCGAGCGAGAAGAAACGCGGCACGACCGGGTTCAGCGACAGACCGCGCGCCAGCGCCGGGAACAGCTGCCCTGCGAGACCGGGAAACGGCGCAAAGGCGCCATTGAAGGCGAGGATCGCGCGCAGACCGGGCCACCCCTCCAGCGCCATGCGCGCGATGATCGGCGCGCCGGCCGAATGGGCGACGGCAAGATCGGGCGTCACCCCAATCTCGCTCAGCAATGCCTTCATCAGACGCGCCTGGCGCGGCAAGGTCAGCCTGCGGGTGGCCGGGCGCTCGGTAAAGCCGTGCGCGGGCAGATCGGGAACGATCACGCGGCCATGAGCGGCGAGGATAGGCACAACGTCGCGCCAGGAATGCCCGGCTGCCCCCAGCCCGTGCAGCAGCAGGATATCGGGGCGCGGCACATCACCGTCGCGGGGCCCTCCGGCACGCTCAACATCGAAGATCTGGACGTGCCAGCGCAGACCCCCGGCCAGCACGAAACGGCTTTCGCTGGCATGGGGCCAGCCGCGGCCTTCGACCGACCAGCGCGGGCTGAGCGCGGCCATCAGCCCGCCGCCCCGGTGTCGCGGGCCGCTTTCGCGATCCGCGCCGCATCGGCGCCCGGCAGCGCGAGGTATCGCCCGTTCGCGGCCTCGGCCAGGGCAACGGCCTGCCGCGCGGGGCGGGCGCCGGTGTCGATGACGAGAACGCCCGAGCCGCTGTCGCCGAGGGCCGCAGCCGCCTGAAGCGCATCGGCGGTCGCCGCGGTCCGACCCGGGGTACCATCGCGTGCGATGTTGCCCCGGCCATCGGTCAGCAGGACCGTCTGGACCCTGAGACCGTCGCGACGGGCCCGGGCGCCAAGTGCGACGGCCGTGTCGATCCCCGCCGCCAGCGGCGTCGCACCGCCCCCCGGCAACCCGGCGAGCAGGCGCCGTGCCCGGGCGAGCGCCCGTGTCGGCGGCAGCAGCACCTCGCCCCCCGGCCCGCGAAACGACACCAGCGCCACCTGATCGCGGCGGCGATAGGCCTCGCCAAGCAGGATCTCGACCGCGCCCTTCGCCTCGGCCAACCGGGCGAAGGCGGTGGAGCCGGAGGCATCGACCACGAAGACGGTCAGCGTCTCGACAGGCGCCGACTGGCGCTGGATCCGCAGATCACCGCGACGGATATGAAGGCGCCCTCCGGCTCTGCGCCCGCGCAGGCGCTGCCAGGGTGCCGCGGCCATCATCGTCTCGACCAGCGCGAGGCGGCGCCCACCCTCGGGCATGCCGGGTCGCGTGCCCACCGGCCGCCCGCGCATCGGGCTTTTGCGCGATGGCCCGTCGCGGCCTGCGCGCGCGGGACGGCGCGGCGCGCGCCCTGCCAGGGCGGACAGCATGTCGGGCGGCAGTGCCGCGATCGCTGCCTCGAGCACCCGCTCGGCCAGTTCCTGCATGGCCGCAGGGTCGGGAGGCGGGTCGTCTGGCGGGTCGGCGTCTGTCTCGTCGGGGTGGTCTGACTGCGCCTCGGGTTCTGGTTCTGGCTCGGGCTGTTCGGGCTCGGGTTGTTCTGGCTCGGGCGGGGCGCTGTCCTCGGGCGCTGGCAGGTATCGCGCACGCGGCAGGAGGACGAGCCGCGTGGCGGCGGCGAGATCCTCCTCCTCTGCGATAGCGCGCCCGTCGAGCGCAGCCAGCGCGCCCGCCGCGGCAACCGCCTGCAAGACCGGCCGCAGGGAGACGATACCCATCGACGCGGCGGTCACGACGAGCGGCCCGACCAGCGCCGCCGTCGGGGGCGCCGTCGGGGGCGCCGTCGTTTTGCCCTCGACGGGCATGGCGAGCGGTTCTGAGGCGTCGAGATCGGCCAGGGCGACGCCTGCCAGCGGCACTGTCAGGCCGAGATGCTCGGTCAGGGCGGGGGGTGGTCCGCCCTCGTCATCACCGGAAGAGCGTTCGTCAAAGGCTATGATGAGAGGACGTTGATCGGGCGCCACCTCGGACAGTGCGCTGATCAGCTGGGCGGCGAGGCGCGGTTCCATCGCTTCGGCCCCGGGGACGAGCAGGATGCCCCCCGCGGCCCTCGCCACCACGCCCGGTGTCTCGACCGGGCGGCCACCGGCGAGAACGCTGACAAGATCCACGCCGCGGCCAAGGCGCGAGGGCGGGCACCCCATGGGCAGGCGGTGACAGGATCGGCCTGTCGCCTCGACAAGACGCGCGATCCAGGCGTCGCGTGCAGGCCCGGGCCCCCCGCGCAGCACAGCCCCGCCGATCACGCCGCCAGTCTCACGACCGGCACGCGCCAACACATCGATGGCGAGACAGGCCCACCACCATGTCTCAGCGCCCCGGCGCCCGTCATCGTTCCCCTCTCCGCGCGGGAACGGGGCCTCTTGGGCGAGATCACGCATCGTTGTCTCTCGGCCGGCTGTGCATCGGCTTTACGCGTGGGCCAGATCGGCCAGCGCCCGCTCGACCCGAGCACCGGCGGCACTGTCGTCCAGCGGATCGCGGCGAAGCCGGTGGCCAAGCGCCATGGGCGCCGCACGGTCGAGCAGGGTCGCATCGACAGACACCTGCCCCTCAAGCGCCGCGAGCGCCCTGGCAGCGCGCACCAGCGTCAGCTCACCGCGCAGACCATCGGTGCCGAGCGCGAGGCAAAGCTCCGCCGCCCGCACGCGGGCCTCCCGGGGTACCTCGACACTGTCGAGCGCCGCTCTCGCCGAGACCAAGGCGCGCGACACCGCGGCCTCTTCCTCTGCCCAGTCGGCGAGGAAACCTGCGGGATCGCGCTCAAAGGCATCACGGCGGATCACTGCCTCCACCCGCTCGTCGACCACGCGCGGCGTGCGGACCTCGACCGACAGACCGAAGCGGTCGAGCAACTGCGGGCGGAGCTCTCCCTCCTCCGGGTTACCCGAGCCGATGAGCATCACCTTGGCCGGATGGCGGACGGACAGCCCCTCGCGCTCGACCACGTTCTCCCCCGAGGCGGCGACATCGAGCAGCAGATCGACGATGTGATCCTCGAGCAGGTTGACCTCGTCGATATAGAGAAAGCCGCGATGCGCACGCGCCAAGAGCCCCGGCTCGAAGCGCTTCTCCCCGGTCGCCAGCGCCCGCTCCAGATCGAGAGCACCGAGCACGCGGTCCTCGGTCACGCCGAGGGGCAGGTCGACCACCGGCACCGGGCGGGTGACGATGGGCGGGGGCTCATCGCTGTTGCAGATCGTGCAGGCATCCGCAGGCGCCGCCGGATCGCAGTTGTAAAGGCACCCCTCGCGGACCTCGATCGAGGGCAGGAGCGAGGCGAGGGCGCGGATCGTGGTCGACTTGCCGGTGCCCCTTTCGCCCATCGCCAGCACACCGCCGACACCGGGATCGATCGCCGAGATCATCAGTGCGGTCTTCAACGCCTGCTGGCCCACGACGGCACTGAACGGAAAGAGTGGCATGGCAAAATCCCTAGTGCGGCGGCCACATCCGGGCCTGCGCCCAACGCGCCCGCGCATGTGTCAACTCACATTGACACAATGGCTTGTCAGCGACAAAAGTGCAACCACCTCCAGCAAGCTGAGCACGGGCGGTGGCAAGAGCGGACTACCGAACACCCGCCATGCACGTGAATCCCAGTCTGGCACGCAACTCTTGGTTGATATCGACCCGGGATCAGTGGTTTACTCACCACGTCGACGGGTAGCGAAAACCATTTGCAGAGTTCCCATGCGCAGCGTGCTCCTAGCCTTGATGGTCTGTGTCCTCGCCGGTCAGGCGGATGCAGCGACCCTGGCGGTCGATTTCGGCAATGATCGCGGGACGGCTACCGGGCCTGACGCGACAGCCGCAGGCGTCGATCCGGCTTTCGCGACCACGACGGATTGGGATCTGGTCGACATCGCATCGGCGACCAACAGCGTGACCGTCGCGCTGTCGCAGAACCTCGCCGCGACGCAGACCATAGAGCTCACGATCACGGCCAACACGGCAGGTTTCTTTACCTCGGCTGCCGGGCTTCGGGATTTTGACCCGCTCCGCAACGATTACATCGTCGGCAACGCCACCTCACAGCAATCGACGCTACTGGAGTTCTCGCTTTCGGGCCTGGACGCAGGGCGCGAATACGGCCTCTACCTGCACGCCTCGGATGCCAATTTTGCCAACCGCCAGAGTAATGTCAGGGCCGATGGTGACGGCGATGGCGTGATCGACCCGGTCAACGCCCTGCTGATCTCAGGCGACACGCAAAACTCGGCGGCGTTTACTGACGTCTACCTCCCCACCGTGACCGCCGACGCGCTTGGCCGGCTGCGCTGGGAGATCGAAGCGATTGGCGCGGCGGGCCTTGCCAACGAGATCAATCTGGCGGGCTTTCAGGTTTCGTCCTCGCCGGTGCCACTCCCGGCCGCCGGCTGGATGCTGCTTGCCGGCATCGGCGCCATCGCCTGGCGCGGCCGCGGTCGCGCCGTCTGAGCGGCGATCAACCGCTTCCGTATCTTTTTCACACCTGAACCTCGGCTCTGCGTGTTCGGCGCGTAAGATCTCTTGTGGCGCGATCGCGCCGGGTTTAGGTGCCGCCGATGCGTTCGGCACCCGGCCGGGCCGCGAGGACCGGCAGCATGGGGAAGCGGTCAATGTCGATTCCACAGTCGGGCGGCGGCCCCATCGAGAGCCAGGATGACCTGGCAAGCTACCTTGCGACCGGCTGCAAACCGCGCGAGGACTGGCGCATCGGGACCGAACACGAGAAATTCGGCTACTGCGTCGATACCCACAAACCCCTGCCCTATGCCGGTGAGCGCTCGATCCTCGCCGTGCTCGAGGGCTTACGTGACCGTTATGGCTGGCAACCGCTCAGCGAGGGCGACAACCTCATCGGGCTGGAGAAGGGCGGTGCCAATGTCTCGCTCGAGCCTGGCGGCCAGCTGGAGCTTTCCGGCGCCCCGCTGAAGACGATCCACGAGACCTGCGACGAGGTGAACACCCACCTGGCCGAGGTCCGCTCTGTCGCCGAAGGCATAGGCGTGGGGTTCATGGGCCTCGGCGCGGCGCCGGAATGGACGCATGAGCAGATGCCCCGCATGCCGAAGGGCCGCTACAAGCTCATGACCGAGTACATGGGCAAGGTTGGCACCCATGGCACGCAGATGATGTACCGAACCTGCACGGTACAGGTGAACCTCGACTTCGCGTCCGAGGCCGACATGGTCCAAAAGCTGCGCGTGGCGCTGGCGCTGCAACCGGTCGCCACGGCGCTGTTTGCCGCCTCGCCCTTCTTCGAGGGTCAGGTCAACGGCTACCAATCCTGGCGCTCACGGATCTGGCAGGATCTGGATGCCGACCGCACCGGCACGCTGCCCTGGGTGTTCGAAGACGGGATGGGGTTCGAGCGCTGGGTGGATTATGCGCTCGATGTGCCGATGTATTTCGTCTACCGCGACGGTCGCTACGTCGATGCGCGGGGGCAGTCGTTCCGCGATTTCCTCAACGGTCGCCTGCCCGCATTGCCGGGCGAGATACCGACGCTGTCCGACTGGGGCGATCACCTGACGACGATCTTCCCCGAGGCACGCATCAAGAAATTCATCGAGATGCGGGGCGCCGATGGCGGCCCGTGGCGCAGGCTCTGCGCGCTGCCCGCGTTTTGGGTCGGATTGATCTATGATCAGGGAGCGCTGGACGCGGCCTGGGATCTTTGCCGAAACTGGAGCGCGGAGGAGCGCGAGCAACTTCGCCTCGATGCCGCGCGTCTTGGCCTGAGGGCCGAGATCCGCGGGCAGACTATGCAGGCGCTGGCGACCGAGGTGCTAAACATCGCGGAAACCGGCCTGAAAGCGCGCGCTGCCGCCTCGGATTTCGACCGCGACGAGACGCATTTCCTGAACGCCCTTCGTGAGATCGCCACCACCGGACAGACGCCCGCCGACGAACTTCTCGCTGCCTACAAAAGCGACTGGGCGGGCGATCTGTCCAAGATCTACGCCGCCTATAGCTACTGATGCGTCACCCGCGCTGACGGCTCTATTGGATCAGCTCGGGCGGGCGATAGCCAAACCGGATCGGCACCTGGATCGACGCGGGCTCTTCGCGGGCGAGACCATCGGGCGGTGGCGGGAGTTTCTCGATCCGCAGCGGCACGGCGAGGATCGCCGCATCCAGTTCGCGGTGCCCGGTGCGTTCGCGGAGCGCGAAGGAGACGATGCTGCCATCCGCCGCCACCGACAAGAACAGGACGCCCACACCGCTAAGTCGTCGCGCCTGCGCGCTCGCCGGATAGAAGCGCGCCTGGTTGAGCGCTCTGCTGACATCGCCGCCCCACTCCTGCAGGGCCTTGGGATCGATCGCGCCGCCGTCATCGCTGCCATCGACCAGCAACGTCTGCCCGGGTCCTGCGGTGCTTGGCGGTGGGCTCGGGCTCGGTGCCTGGCTGCAGGCGATCACGCCGAGCATCAGCAAGGACGCGGGAAGAGCTGACTTCAAAGGCATAAATGATCCCAATGGTCTGTCCGGCGCGCATGAACCGCTGACGAAGGCTAGGCGTCGACGGAAGGCATCACAAGTCAGCGGGTCCGATCATTCCGCTACGGCGGGGGCTGTATGGCGCTCTGCCTCGATGGTGCGTACCAGATCGGCCGCGGGCATCGCGCGGCAAAGCGGGGCGCCCTGCCCGGCCCATTGGGCACCATAGCCGGGCTCTCCGACGGCTTTGGCGGCGGCGTTCAGGGCTTTGCCGGCGTCATAGGCGATGGGGTAGTCGGGCGGCATGGCCGTCGTACCCTGCCCCCAGGCGGTAAAACGGTTGACCAGACAGCGTGCTGGCCGGCCCGACACCGCGCTTGTCATCGCGGTTCCGGTCTCGCCCGCCCGCGCCAGCGCCGCGCGATAGCCTTCATCCGCCGCGCTTTCGGGACAGGCGACAAAGGCGGTGCCAAGCTGCGCCGCGATGGCGCCGAGATCCAATGCCGCACGGACGCCGGCGCCATCCATGATCCCACCGGCCGCGATCACCGGCAGGCGCTGACGCGCCACCAACAGCCGGGTCAGGGCGAGAGTGCCAAGGCCCTCGTCCTCGGCCCCGGGATCGAACATGCCGCGATGGCCGCCGGCCTCGATACCCTGCGCCACGATGGCGTCGATCCCCGCAGCCTCGATGGCAGTTGCCTCGGCCCGGTTGGTTGCGGTGGCCAGCAGCACGCAGCCAGCACTCTTCAGGGCCTCGATCACGCGGGCATCGGGCAGGCCGAAATGGAAGCTTACGACCGGCGGCGCCCGCTCGATCAGGGCCGCCTGCATCTCGGCATCCTCGGCAAAGCTTGTGTAGATGACGCGCAGGGTCTCGGGCGGGGCACCCCCATGCTCGGTAAAAATCGGGCGCAGTGCGTCGCGCCAGGCCGCCTCGCGCACCGGGTCAGGGCGCGGGGTGGGGTGCACGAAGAGGTTGACGTTAAACGCCCGGTTGGTGGCCGCGCGGGTCGCGTCGATCATTGCGCACGCGCCGCTGGCATCGGTGGCACCGACCGCGATGCCGCCCAGCCCACCCGCGTTGGAGACCGCCGCCGCCAGCGCCGGGGTCGAGACGCCCGCCATTGGCGCCTGAAAAATCGGGATCGTCAGGCCGAGGCGTTCGAGCAGGGTCATCGCCGTCTCCGCAGCGACGTCAACAGAACACGATGGCGGCGCGGTGGCGACTACTGTGCAGCGCCGCCTCATACAGGGTCAACCACACCGTACGCTCGCGAAACCAGGTGCCGTCCTCGCCGGCCCGGACCAGCCGCTCGTTCTCGGCGATCACCTCAGGGGGCACCGTCTCGCCGTCGAGCGCAATGCCGATGAGCGGGGCGATCTCGCGCAGTTCTTCGGCCAAGCGCAGGCTGGAGCCGAGAAAGCCGCCCTCGATGATCTCGTCGTCGACATCATCGACGCCTCCGCCAGCCTCGTCGCCATCACCGGTACCGGCCTCGCTGCTACTGTCCAGACGGGGATCGTGGTCTGAGACGACCTCATCGATGTCGATGGGAAAGTAGTACCCACAGTTGTCGGCATGCAGCACGAGATGGCAGCGCCGCGCGGCCGGATCGTCGCAGAAGGCATCGAGCATCGTGTAATCATCATCATCGAGGCGCATGGGCTCGATCGGTTGGCCGGGCTGCAGGCGATGCAAGGCCATCACCCGGCGCAGCGTATGGAGGAAGGAGTAGGGAAAGCCGTCCAGACCGCTCGGCGCGAAGGGGGGCACGTCCTTGGGCTCATCATGCGTCGGCAGGCCGCGCACGCTCAGCAAAGCATTGATCGCCGCGAGTTGGACGCGCGGGTCATATGGGTCAGGGGTCGAGGCCGGACCGAGATCCTTGAAACCCGTCGGAAGCGCGGGCGCGTCACGGGGAGACGCAGGCGCGCCGTCATCGGCGCCACCGCCGACCGGGCGGAGGATGTAAACCTGACCGTCAGGCATTTCGACGCGGCGCGCCGCCGGCCCGGCCTCCGGTTCGAGATCTTCGAACTGAAACAAACCGACATCGATGGCCAGCCCCATGGCGACGACCCCTTCTTCCGTGTGACTTCAATAAATGTTTGCCTCAACGGTCGGGGCAGCGCTCAGGCGGTCGGCGTGCAGCGGCGCGATGTCCACCGTGCGGTAGCGCCCGTCCGCGATCCACTCCGCCAGCGCACGGCCGACACCTGGGGCATGCTGCACGCCATGGCCCGAAAAGCCACAGGCGAGCAGCAGACCATCGAGCCCCGGCGCTGGCCCGAGGATCGCGTTCTGGTCATGGGTGTTCCAGGCATAGTGCCCTGCCCAGAGGCCGCTCATGCGCGCCGCCTCGAAACAGGGCGCACGGGCGGCGAGGGCCGGCCAGACGATGTCCTCGAACTCGGTCGAGCGCGGCTCGAGATCCTCGGGGGCGACTGGCGGATCGGGCTCGGGCGCGCGGCCAGCGATGAAACCCGCCCCCTCGGGCCGGCACCAAAGGCCGCTCGGGTCGATCATCAGCGGTAGCCGGTCATGCCCGGTAGGTGGCGCGGCGCAGGTGACGCAAAAGACGGTGCGCTTGCGAGGCTCGACGGGCAGGATGAGACCCGCTGTGGCCGCGAGCGAGGCGGCCCGCACACCGGCTGCTAACACGACCCAGTCGGCGTCGATCATCGTGCCGTCAGCCAGCGCCACGCCCTCGACACGGCCTTGATCTTGCAAGCTTCGAACCGCGACGACGTCACCCCGTCGCCAATCGACACCCGCGGCACGCGTATCGTCACGCATAGCACCCAGGACCGCGACGGGGTCGAACCAGCCCTCGTCCCGCATGCCGAGACTGCCGAGCGTCAGGTCCCCGGTTGCGAGATGCGGGAAGCGCGCCGCGATCTCGGCGGGGCTCAACAGCTCGGTCGCGGCCCCCTCGGCCCGTTGAAGGGCCCCTGCCTCACGCAGCGCCGCCGCCTGCACTTCGTCGCCCGCCAGGATCAGGTATCCGTTTTCGCGAAAGGCCGTGGCGCCCCCTGTCCTGCCGCGAAAACGGCGCAGGAACGCAATGCCATAGCGCGACAAGCGAATGTTCACGGTGTTGGTGAACTGTTGGCGGATCCCCGCCGCCGAGCGGTGGGTGGAGGATGCCCGATATGCCGGATCGCGTTCCACCACCGTGATGCGTGCCGGTATGGCAAGATCGCGGGCCAGGTGCCAGGCGACCGACGCGCCGACGATACCGCCACCAACCACCAGGATGTGGGGCCTGCCCCCCGCCACGGCGATCAGGCGCCCTCTGGCGTATCGTCGACGGAGCGCTGGCGGGCGGCGCGATCACGGGCGAGCGCTGTCGCACGCATGGCACTCAAGCTCTCTCGCGGGGTCAGGGCTTCGGTCGGCTGGATCAGTTCGATCAGCGCGCCAGTGGGAGATGCCAAGGCCCGTTCCAGCGCCGGGGCAAAAGCCTCGGTCGTCTCGACCCGCTCGCCCGGCATGCCGTAGGCGGCGGCGATGGCCAGGTAATCGGGGTTCTCGATGCGCGTGGCACTGATCCGCGCCGGATAGTGGCGTTCCTGATGCATCCGGATCGTGCCATAGCTGGCATTGTTGACCACCAGCAGGATCGGCCGGGCATCGATCTGCATGGCGGTGCCGAGCTCGGCCATCGTCATCTGCACATCGCCATCGCCCGCGAAACAGACCACGACCCGATCGCGAAACATGGCTTTGGCCGCGATCGCGGCGGGGAGGCCATAGCCCATAGCCCCCGATTGCGGCGCGAGCAGCCGATGCGCGGGGCCATAACGGAAGAGACGCGAGGGCCAGATCGCGAAATTGCCCGCACCATTGGTCAGGATCGCGTCACTCGGCAACCGCGCGCGCAACGTCGCCATGACCGCACCCATGTCCAAACCCTCGGGTTGGGGCGGCAGGTCGAACCCGGCCTCATAGGCGGCGCGTCCGTCGGCCTGCCAGGCCAGACGCGCGTCACGCTGGGCGGTCTCAACCTCTTCGGCCAAGAGCTCGGGCAGCAGATCGGCCATGGCGGCCGCGAAGACCACGGGCCCGGCCTGAACAGCCATGGCCGGTCGGTAGATCTTGCCGATCTCTCCGGCATCGGGATGGACATGGATCAGGCGCTGGCGCGGCTCGGGCACCTCGAGCAGGGTGTAGCCGTCGGTCGTGTTCTCGCCAAAGCGCAGGTTGATCGCGAGCAGCGTATCCGCCTCGCGGATCAGGCGCTTGACGGTGGGCGTCATGCCCACGCTGGCATCGCCGACATAGGCAGGGCTGTTGTTGTTGATCAGGTCCTGGCAGCGGAAGGTCACGACTATGGGCAGCGCCGCTGCCTCTGCCGCCGTGGTCAGCGCGGCCAGCGCGGCGCGGCCGCTGGGATCGCCATCCCAGCCACCGCCACCGAGCATGATCAACGGCCGCTCGGCGGCGATGAGCGCGCGGGCAGCGGCGGCGACGACCGCAGGCTCGGCGGCCGGCATCGCCGGCACCACGGGCGCCGAGAGCGACTGCGCCGCCACCTGCTCGACAAGCATATCTTCGGGCAGCGCAACCACGACCGGCCCGGGCCTGCCGCTCAGCGCGACCGTAAAGGCGCGCGCTACGATCTCGGTTACGCGGGACGCCTCCTCGATCTCGACCGCCCATTTCGCGACGCTGCCGAACATGGCGCGGTAGTCGATCTCCTGGAACGCCTCGCGCCCCCGCATCGAGCGAGCCACCTGGCCCACGAACAACACCATGGGCGTGGCGTTCTGCATGGCGGTGTGCACGCCGATGGCGGCATTGGTGGCGCCGGGTCCTCGCGTCACAAAGCAGATACCGACCCGGCCGGTCAGCTTGGCAAGCGCCTCTGCCATGAAGGCGGCACCGCCCTCGTGCCGGTTGGGGACAAACCGTATGGCACTGTCATGCAGCGCATCGAGCACGGCGAGATAACTCTCGCCCGGCACGCCGAAGACGGTGTCCACCCCCTGCACTTCCAGCGCTTTGACCAGAAGATCGGCGGGGCGGGAGAGGGTCTGGGCAGTGTCTTGCATGCTGCGTATCCCGTCAGCCGCATAGCGATCTGTCAACGGCGGGCTGTTCAGGGCGCCCCGTCAGCGAAGCCCCGTCAGCGAGTCCCCGTCAGCGGGGCCCTGTCGGCGGAGCCCTGTCGGCCGCGCGAGCTCACGCTGGGCCGTCGCTTCATGATTACGCAGCATGTCGCGCTGCGCGAAGGCGGCAGAATTGAGGCGCCGCGTCGGGTGACGCAGCGCCGGCTCCGCAGGATCTGTGCGCCTAGTCCCGTTTGCCTGACAGCCCGGCCTCCCAGACTAAGGCGTTCATAACCGGACAAAAAAATGGCCCGTCGTCTCCCCCAAGACGACGGGCCGGTGGCGCGGATCCCCCTGAACGTCGCCGTTCCCCCGCGTCGCAGTCTTACTGACCTGCAACCGAGGCGAGAAACGGGCACGAACATGATCTTTTGTGTCACTTCGGGATCGGGCTTATGTTTGGCGCCCATGACTCTGTGTCGGTCACCGTCTGCCAGCCTGTCGGCATCCACGGCTCGGGTGTCGAGACTGGTGACGCAGCGCCTTGGCCCCTCCTCGGCTACCTCTCGCCACACCAGCTCCCGCTGGCCGCGCTTTCGGCGCCGTCATCCATCTCTGCTGACCACGACTTAACGGCGCTCATGGCGGGCGCACACATCACGTTAAGGCTGTGAAATGCCGTAATTTTGCCAAGCATCGTGCCTTTATGGTGATGCTGCGGAGGAAAGCGGCGTTCGAATGTGCCCTGGGCATGGACGCGGGCCTGTTTCGAAACCATTTCTCCCTCGAACCGTTTGTCCGCTGATGTCGGTTGGGACGAGACGACCATGCCTGCGCGCATCGAAAGACGCACCCGGGAAGCTCTCGCCAGGCGCGAGCATTTCGCGGCCATCATGCCGCTGGAGACGCCCTATGTTCCCGATGTCGAGGATCTGGCTGTCCGGATCGAAAAGATCGTCGAGGGATCGGGCGCCAAGGTTCTGCTGCACCCCGAACAGCGCAAGGTCGAAGCGGCGATGGCCGGCAAGGGCGGCGACGAGGGGATCGCCCGCGGCTTTGCCCGCAGCCTGACCGAGAGCATCACCGGTGGCCGCGAAGTGCGGCTGCCCGGCGGTATCCGTTTCGGCAGCACCGCGACGGCGTCTCAGATGCTCTTTCTGGTCATCGACCATGTGGGCATCTGGATCGCCACGGGCGACGGCGAGATGGAGCATCGCGGCGCGCTCGGCAAATGGGTTAACGCCGATCTCTGGCCGGCCGGCGTGGGCGAGATCGGGCGCCACCGGGCCTGGGTCGAGATCTGCGATCTTGGCTTTATGCGCGACCGCGGGGTCGCGAAGCTGGATGATGCTTTCAACCGTGCGGCGGCGGTCACTGCGGCGGCCTCGGCCGTTGCGGCGGCGACCAATCCGCTCGCCGTGATGTGGTACCCGGCCAAAAATGCGCTCCCGGTCGAGGCGTTCGAGGAACAGGTGAGCGAGGTCGTCTCGGGCCGGGCGCCGCTCGCGATGTGGCTGCGCTATCTCCACATCCGCCCCGGCGAAGAGGGGTTGAACGAGGGGATCGTGACCAAGGGGCTCGCGCCTTTCTGCGGGCACGAAATCGAGGTGCTGCCGAGCACGCTGAGCCGCCAGGAGGCGCGGGCCACGGCCTTCGAATTCGCGCGTCTCGTCGTCGATCGGGGTACCGAGCCGCGCACCGGCATGCTGCTGACGCCCTCGCGCCACCACACCGCCATCGTGCGGGTGGGCGAGAGCCAGATCCATCGGGGCCATCAGGTCTATGAGCTGACCGTGCAGGCGCGCACTGCGCAGCGCGCGTGAGCGGGCCCACCACGACCGCCGACGCGACACCCCACGTCGTTATCGCAGGCGCCGGTATGGCGGGCCTATCGGCGGCGGCGGCCCTGGCCGGCTGCGGCTGGCGTGTCCACGTGGTCGAGCGGCGCCCGGCCGGTGAAGCCGCGCAAGACGCCGGCGCAGGCCTTCAGATGAGCCCCAATGCCAGCCGTTGTCTCGAGGCGATCGGCGCTCTCAATGCCGTGGCGGAAGCCGGGGTCAGGCCACGCGCTGCGGTGCTCTGCGACGGGCGCAGCGGGCGTCTCGTCTACCGAGCCGCGCTGGATGAGGCAGCAGTGGCGCGATGGGGGGCGCCCTACGTTCATGTGCACCGCGCCGACCTCGCGGCGATCCTGCGCGACGCGGCCGAGGTGGCGGGAGCGGTGTCGCTTCACGGCCGGTCGGTCACCGGGTGGACACAGCGCGACGGCGCGATCAGGCCCGAGATCGACGGGGCGGCAGCGCCAGACCTGGATTGCGATCTTCTGCTGGTGGCGGACGGTACCGGCTCGCGCCTTCGCGCGACGCTCGGCATCGACGACCCCGCCCGGTTCACAGGACAGACTGCCTGGCGCGCGCTGGTACCGGCCGATGTGCCGGGCCTTGCGATCCCACCGGATGCCACCGTGTGGGCGGCACCCGGGCGCCATGTCGTGACCTACCGGGTGCGCCGCGGCAGCCTGATCAACCTCGTCGCCGTCGAAGAGCAGACGCGCTGGACCGAGGAGGGATGGCAAATCGAGGGCGACCCCTCAGCGCTGCGAAGAGCCTTCGCCGATCTCGCAGCGCCACTGCGCGACCTGATGGCGGCGGTGGAGACCGTCAGCTTCTGGGGTCTGCGCGACCGCGACCCACCGCAATGCTGGTTCGAGCGTGGCGTCGCCCTGATCGGCGATGCCTGCCACCCGATGCTGCCCTTCATGGCACAGGGTGCGGCCATGGCACTGGAGGACGGGGCAGCGCTGGTGCGCCATCTCGGCGTGTCACGGATCGTGCAAAACCCTCGCGGCGGCGAGCGGGCTCGGGCAATCGACCGGGCGCTCGCCAGCTGGCAGCGGGAACGGGCGCCACGGGTCGCGCGCGTGGTGGCCATGGCTCGGGCCAATGCCGTGCTGTTCCATCGCCATGACGGGCTCCGCCGCAGCCTCTCGCATGCGCTGATAGGCACGGTCAGCCGGCTTGCGCCATCCATCGCGGCGGGGCGGCTCGACTGGCTGTATGGCTACGACGCCGTCAATGGTCGCCACGCTGCGCCCTGAGCGAGGCTTTCACCCGCGCCTCACGCACCGCGATATAGAGCGTGGCCGCAATGATGATCGCACCGCCGCCAAGCGTGGCGGCATCGGGCACCTCGTCGAAAAGCAGCCATCCAGCGACCCCCACCGTGATCAGCCTAAGATAGGTAAAGGGCGCCAGAAACCCCACATCGCCGATGGCATAGGCACGAATATCGGCATAGGTCCGCAGTGAGGACGACGCCACGACGACGCCGATCACCAGCCAGAGCACCAGCGTCTCGGGCAGTCTCCAGAAGATGAGCGCCCCCGGCAGCGTGAAGATGGCGACCAGCACGCTGGAGGAGACGAAGACCGCATCAGACCCGTCGCGATCGCTGGCGAGCCGTCCAACGACCAGGCAGAGCCCGAAGCACGACGCCGACAAGATCGCAGCGACCATCGCAGGTTCGAACACCGTCAGGCCAGGGCGCAGGATGACGAGTGTCCCGACGAACCCCGCCGCCACGGCGCTCCAGCGCCTGAGCCCCACAGCCTCACCCAGGATCGCGGTCGCGGCGATGGTCGCGAAAACCGGTGCCAGGAAGAACAGTACCGACGCCGTCGCGATCGGCAGGTGTGCGATGGCATAAAACCCCGCATTCAGCGCGCCACACAGGCCAATCGCCCGGATCACGTGGAAGTGCCAGGCCGAGAAACGGATCGGCCGCCGTGCAGGATCGGGCGTGATGAGGCGGGGAAGCAGCACAAGCACCGGGATCACGCCAAGCGCCGCGCGCAGAAAGGCGATCATCGCCGTGTGCAGATCGGCTGACGCCTCGCGAACCCCCAGCGTCATGCCGGTGGCCCCGACCACCGAGGCGAGCATCCAAAGAGCGCCAATCCCGTTGGGCCCCAGTCCCTGGTCCCGTCTGCCGCTGTGGCTCTGCGCCTTATCTTCGGCAGCGACTGCGGCGTGGCTATCGGTCGGGGGCGTCATCGGTTGACCTGGCGTCGGCGTGGCGGCACGTCGCCACACAGGACCCTCGACAGGGGACAAGCGGGCTGGCACAGCGAAGGGGGGAGCATACCCCGTTGGCGGAGTGTGACCATGGCATCTCGGGCATCGGCGAGAAAACGGGCGGCGGCGACGAAACGGCTTGGCGGCGCGGCGCTGATCGCCGTGGTCGCGGCCCAGATGCCCGCCGGCGCCTCGGCGCAGGATCTTCGCGGCCTGCTGGCGAGCTGTTCGAACCCCAAGACCTCACCGGCCGAGGCGCTGCGCCTGTGTGACATGGCGGATGAGGTGGGCGGCGAGCGGCTGAACGACCAAAACCGCGCGCGCGTCGTGTTCAACGCCGGTGTCGCAGCGCTCGATCTCGGCCGGCTGTCGATCGCGCTGTCGCGCCTGGACCGGGCGGTGGCGCTCGATCCGGCGATGGCGGCTGCGCGCGTCAGCCGCGCCCAGGTGCGCGAGCAGCGCGGCGACCCGGCCGGTGCGCTCGAGGACTATGCCGCAGCCATCGAGAACGATCCCGCCGCTGCCGCGCCGTATCTTGCGCGCGGGCGCCTGCTGGCGCGGCTGGGCAGCCCGGCCGAGGCTGTTGCCGATTTCAATGCGGCGCTGGAGCGTGAGGGGGACTGGCCGGCGAGCTATCTCGGTCGGGGTCGAGCGCTTATGATGCTGGGCGATTTCACCGGGGCCGAGGCCGATTTTACCGCAGTCATCGCCCGCGCCCCGCGCGATGCTTCTGGCTGGCTCGGCCGGGGCGAGGCGCGGGCGCTAATGGGCCAGCCAAGTGCTGCCAATGACCTCGACCGCGCCATCGCGCTGGCGCCGGAATGGGGCCTGGCCTGGCTGGTGCGCGGCCGATTTCGCGAAATGAATGGCGACCCAAACGGCGCCGAGGCCGATTTCCTGCGCGCCTACGAACTCGGCATGCGCGCCCCGGACCTGAATGCACGGGTGGAAGCGCTGTCGGGCGGTTAAGCTCGGGACAGGACTGGGCGCGGTCGCGATAGTATCGCGCACCCGACTGATCCAGCATCGTTCTGGATTGCGCGGGCTCACGGGGCGCGTGCTGGCTGATCCGTTTACGGCCGGCTTTCCACACCTGCACTTCCGCACGGACCCAAGTATACACAGGCCGCCGCCAGAGGTTAGTCAACGACAGCCGATCTGCGCGCAGCTGCTACGAAACAAGGCCTTGTGTGCCGCCGAAGCGCTGCCACCAGAAGCACTGCGCGCAGCCCACAAAGTGGCACCCACATGGGTGCAGTACAGCTTCCCGTCAGTTACTGGTCGAGAAAGCTGCGGAGCTTTCGGCTGCGGCTCGGGTGCTTCAGTTTGCGGAGTGCCTTGGCCTCGATCTGGCGGATGCGCTCGCGCGTCACCGAAAACTGCTGGCCGACCTCTTCCAGCGTGTGATCGGTGTTCATGCCGATCCCGAAGCGCATGCGGAGCACCCGCTCCTCACGCGGCGTGAGCGAGGCCAGAACGCGGGTCGTCGTGTCCTTGAGGTTGGCCTGGATCGCGCTGTCGAGCGGCAGGACGGCGTTCTTGTCCTCGATGAAATCGCCGAGCTGCGAATCCTCCTCATCGCCGATGGGTGTCTCGAGGCTGATCGGCTCCTTGGCGATCTTCATCACCTTGCGTACCTTCTCAAGCGGCATCTGCAGCTTGGCGGCAAGCTCCTCGGGCGTCGGCTCACGGCCGATCTCGTGCAGCATCTGGCGACCGGTGCGCACCAGCTTGTTGATCGTCTCGATCATGTGCACAGGGATACGGATCGTGCGCGCCTGATCGGCGATCGAGCGGGTGATCGCCTGGCGGATCCACCAGGTGGCGTAGGTCGAGAACTTGTAGCCGCGGCGGTATTCGAACTTATCCACCGCCTTCATCAGTCCGATATTGCCCTCTTGGATGAGATCCAGGAACTGCAGACCGCGGTTGGTGTATTTCTTGGCGATCGAGATCACGAGGCGGAGGTTGGCCTCGACCATCTCGGTCTTGGCGACGCGCGCTTCCTTTTCACCCTTTTGCACCGTGTGCACGATCCGGCGGAATTCACCGATATCGACGCCGACCAGCTGGCCGATCTCGGCGATCTCGCCGCGGACACGCTCCATGTTGCCGCGGTCGCGCTCGACCATCTTCGCCCAGCCCTTGCCCGACATGGCACCGACACGATCGACCCAGGTAGGATCGAGCTCGGCACCGCGATAGGCCTCGATGAACTGCTTGCGGTTCACCTTGTGGGTATCGGCGATCTTGACGAGTTGACCCTCCAGCGTGATCAGTCGGCGATTGATGCCGTAGAGCTGGTCGATCAGCGTCTCGATGCGGTTGGCGTGCAGGTGGAGCGAGTTCACGTGCTCCACCATCTCACGGCGCACGCGCTGATACTCGCGCTCCTTGGCGACGGTGAAGGCCTTGCCCTCGCCGAGAGCTGCTTCGATCCGCTCGGACTGCAGCGCGCGCAGGTTGGTGAAGTCCTCGGCAATGCGGTCGAGCAGTTCAAGCACGCGGGGCTTGAGGCTCGCCTCCATGGCCGAAAGCGAGACGTTGGCCTGGCCTTCGTCGTCGTCATCAGCTTCGCCTTCGCTCTGCTGGGTCTCCTCACCTTCCTCCTGCGCCTGCGGCTCTTCCTCGCGTCCGCGCCGGCGAGCCCGGGGCGATGCTTCGGCTACCGCCTCCGCCTCGGGCTTCTCGGCAGCGGCGGCGCCCTGCTGGCCTTCCGCAGGGGCCTCGGGCGTCTCGCTCGCCGGCTCCACCAGCTCATCATCACCGGTCGAGCGCCCAAAGGTGGTCTCAAGGTCGATGACATCGCGGAGCAGGATCTTCTCGTCCAAAAGCTCTTCGCGCCAGACGGTGATGGCCTGGAAGGTCAGCGGGCTCTCGCAGAGACCGCCGATCATCGTGGCGCGCCCGGCCTCGATCCGCTTGGCGATGGCGATCTCGCCCTCGCGGCTCAAAAGCTCGACCGTGCCCATCTCGCGCAAATACATACGCACCGGGTCATCGGTGCGATCGACCTCGGTCGTCGCGGTCTGCGGGGTGGTCGTGACCTCTTTGGTCTCGGGCTTCTTCTTCGCCTCTTCCTCGGGCTGTTCCTCGTTATCGTCGTCATCCTCGACGACGTTAACGCCCATCTCCGAAAGCATGGACATCACGTCCTCGATCTGCTCGGATGAGAACTGGTCCGAAGGCAGAACGCGGTTCAGTTCGTCGTAGGTGATGAAGCCCTTGGCCTTAGCCTTGGCAATCATCTTCTTGACGTCGGCCTGGCTCATATCGAGGAGCGTGCCATCGCCCTCGCTCTGCTCAGACTGATCTTCGTCCTTGGGCGCCATGCCGTCTCCGTACCAGTCATGTGAGGCCGGTGTGCTGAGACCAGTCCAAACCGCCGCAGGACGGTGTGTCTGGTTGCGTCTTCAGAACCCCTGAGGACCGCTGGCGCGGTCGGCCGTCGCAGTTTGCAATCGTCAACGCTCTGATCTAGGTCGCTCTGCCACTATGTGAAAGGCTTCCTCAGCCCTTTTTTGCCGGCATCCCGATTTCGTCGAGCAGGCGTTCCCACGCTGCCACGGCGTCCTCGGGCTGGTTCAGATCATCGCCGTCAACCATGTAGGCCCGCATCGCCTCGATGACAGGGGTGCTGAAGCGTTCATGCATTCCCCCGCAGGCCTGCATGAGCGCGTCGCGCTCTCCCTCGGTCAGGGTCATCGCGTCTTCGAGATCGAGACGCGCCAGATCCACGTGTTCGGCGCAGATCTCAGCCGCACTCTCACCCAGAGCCGCCTGACGGGCGATGGCCAGCCCATGGCGCGCCATCAGATCGCGCAGTTCCTCGACCACCTCGCCCGCCGGGACGGGGCGAGCCGCCATGGCGGCGCTGACCATGGGATGGCAACGCGCCTGCGCTGACCGGGTCAGATCCTGTGGGGCAGGCTCGGCGGCGCCGGTTTCGAGATGCGCCATAAGCGCAGTGCGCACCGGCTCCAGATCGGCTGTAACGAGCGTCATCTCCTCGATCTCTCCGGCGAGAGCGCTGGCGGCAGAGGCGTGGCACCAGGCGACCAGCAGGATGGTGGCCTCACGGGTACGGGCCGGATCCACCGTCGCCGACGCCATGGCGAGCGCCCGGGTCTGCGGTGCCGGACCGGCCGGCCCGCGTGGGCGATACCCGCCGCCCCGGCGCCCTGCGGCTGGCGACGCGCGATGAGACACCGGGCGGGCGGTTTCGTGCGGCAGACGCGTCGGGCGAAACAGCGCGCGGCGGCGCTCAGCGATATCGGCGCGGTAGTGATCCCGCACGGCACGGTCTTCGATCCGGTCGAGGCAGGCGCGCAATCGCTTGTCGAACTCCGCGCGACGCTCGGGGGTGTCCAAAGGACCAGCCTCAACCTCGCGGCGCCACAGCATCTCGATCAGCGGGACGGCGCGATCCAGCACGCCCTGCATCGCGGCCGGGCCACCGGCGCCAATCAGGTCATCGGGATCCTGCCCTTCGGGCATCAGGCAGAAGCCGAGAGAGCGGCCGGGCGCCAGAATCGGCAGCGCGAGGTCCACGGCCTTGTAGGCCGCGCGCAGGCCAGCCGTGTCACCGTCAAGCGCGATCACCGGTTCGCCCGCCATGCGCCAGAGAAGGTTGAGCTGATCGGCGGTCATCGCGGTGCCGAGTGGCGCCACGGCATGATCGAAACCGGCGGCGGCGAGGGCGATCACATCCATGTACCCTTCGGCCACGATCACCGTGCCGGCCTTGGACGCCGCCGCCCGCGCAGGGCCCGCGTGATAGAGAGTGCGGCCCTTCGAGAAGAGCGGCGTCTCGGGGCTATTCAGATACTTCGCCTGTTGTGCATCGCTGAGGGCGCGGCCGCCGAAGGCAATGCAGCGCCCGCGGGCATCGCGTATCGGGAACATAAGCCGACCACGGAAGCGATCGAACGGCGCCCGCCCGCGGCCACGATCCTCGTCGGGCACGATGACAAGACCAGCCTCGACCGCTGCGTCCACCTGCCCCTTCTCGACACAATGCGCGGCCAGCGCGCCGCCCTCCGGCGCAAAGCCAAGCTCGAAGCGGGTCACCGTCTCGGGTGAGAGGCCCCGCCGCTCGATGTAGTCACGCGCCCCCTGCCCCGCATTCGATGACAGCGCGCGACGGAAGAAGCGCACGGCATCCTCCATCACCTCGAACAGCCGCTGCCGCCGATCTTCCGCCGCGCGGGCGCGCGGGTCGCTTTGCAGCGCAGGCATCGCCACGCCAGCCTCGCTCGCCAGCTTCTCGACAGCCTCACCGAACGGCAGGTTCTCGGTCTCCATGACGAATTTGAAGAGATCGCCCGAGGCGCCGCAGCCAAAGCAGTGGTAGAACCCCTTGCGATCGTCGGCGTGGAACGAGGCCGTCTTTTCCTGGTGGAACGGGCATGGCGCCCAGAAGTCGCCCTTGGCGGGCTGCGACTTGCGTTTATCCCAGGTGACCTTTCGGCCCACGACGTCTGACAAGGTCAGGCGCGAGCGCAGATCGTCGAGGAATTGCGGCGGCAGCTTCATACTAGATGATGTCGCATGAGCGGACTTGGACGCATAGTCTTGTTTCCTGACGATTTCACATCCCGCGAAGGGCCGAGCGCGATTCGTGTCCTAAAGCGCCAGGTGACGCCGGATCATGGTCTCGGCTTCGGGCCAGCTTGCCGCCGTGTCGTGATCGCCCTCCACCGCCTGCAGGACAGGCTGAATGAAAGGCGAGCCGCGGAAATGGATCCGCCCCATATCGGGTGCGTGCCGTGCGGCCGAGACGATCTGGTGCGGGCTGTCGTCGATAAAGGCCGAAGGTGCAGCCGCCCGAGCGGCCATGATGGCCAGCGCCCGCCCTTTGCCGCCCTGATTGGCGATCACGGGAATGTCGAGCCCGTGGCTGAGAAGGTTGGTCACGCGGTCATCCCGCGCCGGACGGGGAATATTGGTCAGCACCACCACCTGCGCCTCCCGCCTCAGCCGCTCCAGGGCCTCAACCGCCCCCGCCAACGGCTGCTGGTGCACCGTCTCGTCCTCGAAGAAGGCATCGATCAGGCTGAGCGCCGCCTCGAAGGCCACCGGCGTCTCATCGCCCAAGGCATATATCGAGCCCTCGAGTTCATAACGCGTGAGGCGCAGCTCATAGCCAACACTGTTCAGCCAGCGCGCCAGATGGGCCGAGAAGGCCACAAGGACTTCATCGGCATCCACGACCAGCAACGGGCGACCGGGACGGATCTCGGCCGCATCGATCTCGGCGAGAGTATGCGGATTGAGCCGCTGACCCTGGCGCGCGGCCATCAGGTCCAGTCCGGCGTGTCGCCGCCGGGCAGCGCCGCCCGCGCCCGTGCCACCATCTCTGGCGCGATGCCTGCATTGGCGGCGAACTCGATGACCGAAGCGTCGGCCATCAGCAGATGGTCGAGCACGAAACCGAGGAAGGCCGGATCGGCGGCGCGCTCGCGCAAATCGCCCGGCGCGGCGCCGGCGGACGCGAGAAAGGCTCCCACGCGCTCCTGGTCTTCCGCGAGATAACCGAGGGCAGCGATGGCGAGACGCTCGGCTTCCAGCGACGTCATGTTTTTTCCTCGGGCGGCTCGTTCGGTCAAACCCCGCGCCTAAGGCGGCGGATCGGGCGTGGCAAGTCTGCGACGCAGATCGCGGTAATTTGAAACGGCCCCCCGAGACCCCCAATGCTGCAGTGCGGGTTCAGGCTTTCTTAACCTTCGCGGAAGACTCTGCAGGACAAGGATAGACGACCCTCCTTCCCGGCCGCGCCGCTCTGCGAGTTGCGCGCCCCGGCCTTTGAGATTGAGACGACAGATTTGTCGGCCGCACTGAATAGGATGAACCCGATGTCGATGACGGCGCTGCTGGTGGAAGACAACGCCCTCAATCGCTTGCTTTTCAGCGAAGTTCTCAATCTTGCCGGTTTCGAGGTGGTGGCAGATCACACGGGCAGCGAGGCGCTGCGCCTGTCTGTCGATCACCGTCCTACGGTGGCGCTGGTCGATCTCGGCCTGCCAGGCTGCCCGGGGTTGGAAGTGATCCGTCGCCTGCGCGCCGGAATCACCACGCGGCGTATGCCGATCATCGCGGTGTCGGCCTTTGCCCGTACCGAGGATGGTCTCGCCGCGCTGAACGCCGGTGCCGACATGTTTTTCTGCAAGCCGGTCGATACTCACCGCCTGGTGCACGCACTCTCCCGCCTGACCGAGCCGGCGGGCGAAAGTGTAGCAGGATCGGCGGCCTGAGGGTCGAGCACGCCGAGGCAGCGCGCCTTCGTGCCAACCATCCCTCCCGGCCTGACGATAGCGCACGTCGAAGCGGTACGCTGCGGTCCCAGCTATCCCTCCAAGCGATGACCTAATGCAGCGGTCAATCGCTGTGGACGGGGTATTCTGAGATCACGATGGGTGACTAAGTCAGGCTCGGCGCCAAACCAGCGGTAGTCGCAGGGCCCCTTTCGGTTGGGAGAGCTTCTTTCAGCACTCCCTCCTCAGAAAGGCTCCTCATCGGCGAACAGCAGCGCATCCGCGACCACCGTCTCGTCATTCAGCATCGCGAGCGCTCCTTGGCTCGGCATCGGTGCCACACCGCTCGCCCCGACGAACACACCGATGGCGAGGCTCGCCACCATCGCCACCATCATCGGCAGAACCGGATTTGCCCTGATCACACTGCCACCGCCGACAGCGGTACGCCGCGGGCGCGTCTTGTCACCGCGCCGATCCCGAGACGGGGAGACCGGGCGCGATGTCGAGCGTGCCGCAGGCCGCGACACCGGCAGAGCCGGATCGCCCGGCAGTGCGGGCGCTGTGCTTTCTTCGCGGCCCGTGGCACCGCTGACCATCGCCGCATCGGCCAGCACGCGCGCCATCAACGCCGATCCCACCGCCGGGCGCATCGCCGCCTCGGCCGCCGCCAGGTTGCCCAGCGCCGTATCGAGCGCCGCATCCACCCCAGCGTCACTCATGCCGCCCTCGGCTCCGTCCCAATCGTCATGACCCACAGTCATGTCTCATCCCCCTCTTCACGGCGCATCCGCGAAGCCAGTTGCCGCCGCGCTCGCGCAAGCAGGCTCTCAACAGCTTCCACCGAGCAATCGAGACGCTCGGCAATATCGGGGTTCGAACACCCCTCGAAATGGCGCAGCACGAGCGCATCGCGCTGGCGTGCCGGCAGCTCGGCGATGGCCCGCGCGAGCGCCCGGCTCTGCTCCGCCGACTGCAGGCGCTCCAGCACCGCGGGCACCGGATCGGCAGGCTCGGGCACATCGTCAATGTCGGCCATCGACCGGCGCCTGCGCAAGCGATCAATGCAGAGATTTCGCGTCACGCGGTAAAGCCAGGTCGATGCGCGGGCCTCGCCCTGCCGCCAATCCTGTGCCTGGCGCCAAAAGCGGAGCATCGCCTCCTGCGCGACATCCTCCGCCTCGCTCTGGTCGCCGAGCAGACGCCAGGCCTGCCGGAACGCGCCGGGCAGCAATGCCTCGGTCAACGCTTCGGCCGCACGGGCATCACCGGCCGCGAAACGGGCGATCAACGCGCCCTCCTCGGCCAGCAAGGCCGCATCTTCGGCCGTGGTCATGCGCGCGCGCTCATCCGACATCGCGGCGGAGACTGCCCCGGATCGCCGCGCCCGACCACCCTCGATCACACGCATGCCGCCCGGGCCCGGCCGTGCGTCGCCGTCGCGCTGCGGCTCTAGGGCTTGATCTCGCACCATGGCGGCATCGCCGCTACCTTCGGCCGTCGCGCCTTTCACCCTAGCGTTCGGTCGCGCCATGCTGTCACTCCACACCCAGATCACCGCTTGCGTAGGCCCTGGCGACTGGTTTTCCGACCGGATGCCATGGTGGGCTCAGCGATTTCATGCGGTCATACGTGGCAACGCGCCCGATCCGTCGCGACTGGCGGGCGCGACCAAGTTGGCGTATGCGCGGAGAGAAAAAGGGAGGCTGCGATGCCGATCAAGCACACCCGACATGGCGATGGCGAACGTGGCTCGGACCGCGCGCTCTGGCCGGCGATGCGCCTTGGCTGGCAGGGTCGCTGCCCAGAATGCGGCGAGGGGCAGCTTTTTACCAAGTATCTGGAGGTGGCGGCGTGCTGCCCGCATTGCTCGGCCCCAATGCATCACCACCGGGCCGACGACCTGCCCGCATGGGGTACCATGGTCATCGTGGGCCATGTGCTGGTCGTCCTGCTGCTCGCCGTCGAGAACGCGGCCGCCCCGGCGCTTTGGGTTCATGCGCTGATCTGGCCGCCGCTGGTGATCGGCATGTCGCTCTGGCTGTTGCCCCGGATCAAGGGCGCGGTGGTCGGCATGCAATGGGCTTGGCGTATGCACGGCTTTGGCCATGAGACATGAACCATGAGCGACGAGACCGCGCAGCGGATCCGCAACGCCGCCAGCGTCATCGTCATCCGTCGCCTTGGTCCCGGCGCCGCGGGGGCGCGAGTCCTGATGGGCTGCCGGCAGGCCGGTGCGATCTTCATGGCGAACAAGATGGTGTTTCCGGGCGGTGCGCTGGATGATGCCGATCACCGCGCAGCCCAGGCCTTTCCGCCCCCCGCCCCGCTGGCGGACTTGCTCGGCCGCAGGCCAATGCGCACGGTAGGCCCAGACGTGGATCCCAACCCAGATCCCCACCTCGGCGCGGCATTGGCGATGGCGGCGCTGCGCGAACTCTCCGAGGAAGCCGGTGTCGCACCGCGCGGCACGGGACAGGCGCCGGGTGATCTGCCCGAGGCGTGGCAGCGCTATTGCACCCGGCATGGCCCCCCCAATGCCGACGGGCTGGAGATGGTGTTCCGCGCCGTGACGCCACCGGGCAGGCCACGCCGCTTCGATGCGCGCTTTGTCACCATGGATGCGGCACAGCTGGCCGATCCCGATGATTTCACCGGCGCGGATGGCGAGCTTTCCAACCTCTCATGGCTGAGCCTGGCCGAGGCCGAACAGCAGGATCTGCCCTTTGTCACCCGGCTGGTTCTGGCCGAGATCGCGGCCCGGCTTGAGGCACCCGAGACATCGCGCGAAGTGCCGTTTCTGAACCATGACGGGGTGCAGGCGCGGCTTACCCCGCTATGACGCTCGCCTCTCGGGGCAGCGCAGCAGTCGCAAACATGGCCGGTGAGCGGTTGACGCTGGCGGGCCAGGCGGCGCCGATCGTCACCATCTCGGTGCTCGCGATTTCCCTCTCGATGAGCATGCCGCTTTTCACGTTGCTGCTGGAGCGCGAGGGCTATAGCGGCACGGTGATCGGTCTCGCCTCGATGGCGGCGCCCTTTGCCATGGTCGTGCTCGCGCCCCTGATGCCCATCGTCATGCGCCGGATCGGGCTCGCGACGCTCTTTGCGGGCTCGACGCTGACCGCGGCGGCGAGTTTCGTGGCGATCCCCATGGTCGACGGGCTGATCGCCTGGTCGCTGTTGCGCGGGCTGTGGGGCGCGGCGACAGCGGGCATGTTCTTCACGGCCGAGTTCTGGATCGTTGCCGCAGCGCCGGCGACCCTGCGCGGGCGCGTCATCGCGCTCTACGGCGTCGTGGTGACGGCGGCTTTTGCCGCGGGGCCCGCCGTGATCCTTCTAACCGGGGACCGCGGCGCCCTGCCCTTTCTCACCGCCGCCGCCATCTGCCTTGTGGCGCTTGCGCCGCTGGCCTATGGCGCGCGCGCCGCACCCGATCCCTCTCCCGACAGCCTTGCGCCCCGCCCGACATCGGCGCTCCGCTACCTTCGCAGCGATCCGACGCTGATCCTCGCCGTCACGCTGTTTGGCGTGATCGAGTATGGCGGCCTGTCGCTGTTCCCCGCCTGGGCGCTTCGGGCGGGCTTTGGGGTGGAGAGCGGTGTGACCCTGCTCTCGGTCTTCGCCCTTGGCGCCATGATCCTGTCGCTGCCGCTCGGCTGGGCCGCGGATCGGGTAGCGACCCGGCGCCTGTTGGTGCTCGCCGCCATGGCCTGCGTCATTGCCCCGGCCGCGATGGCGATGACGGCGCCAGCCTTTGGCGCTGCTGCGGCAGCGATGCTGGTTTGGGGCGGTTTCGGTGCAGGGCTCTACACGCTCGCGCTGGTCGGTCTCGGCAACCGCTACGAGGGTCAAGCGCTGGCCGAGGCGACGGCCTCGATCACGCTGGCCTACGGCGTCGGTGCCTTGATGGCCCCGGCGGCCATGGGGCTTGCCATGGACAGCGTGCTGCCACCGCATGGTCTGATGCTGGGTGCGGCGCTGGTGGCCGTGCTTTACGCGGCTTTCGTCATTGCCCGCCTCACGACCCACCGGCGCGAGGACGCGAAAGGCGGCGATGCCTGAGAGCGGGTCTTGACACCGCCGCGCGCTCAGGTAGGCACGCGCGTCTGAACGGGCCGGTCGGCCCTAACCACGAGGATACGAGCCATGGCGAAACCGACGACGGTGAAGATCCGCCTGAACTCGACGGCCGGTACGGGCTTCTTCTACGTGACCAAGAAGAACTCGCGCACGATGACCGAGAAGATGTCGGTTCGGAAATACGATCCGGTTGTGCGCAAGCATGTCGAGTTCAAGGAAGGCAAGATCAAGTAATAACGCCCCTTCCCGGACTGTTGAGGGACAGGCGGGCGGCCCCATCGGGGTCGCCCGTTTCCTTTTGGGCGCCGCCGGGCCAGTCTCGGCCAGTCTGGGCCAGACTGGCCCAGACTGGCCGAGACTGGGCCCGACCAGACAAGACCCGACAGGGCGAAAGCCGCCGGATGAGAATGCCATGACCGAGACCGTCTCCCTGCCCGCCACGCTATTCGGTCAGGACACCGGCGCACCGCCGCTGGTGATGGCGCATGGCCTGTTCGGGCAGGCGCGCAACTTCACGACCGTCGCGCGGCGGCTCTCGGCGGGGCGTCGGGTCGTGACGCTGGATCTGCGCAACCACGGCACGGCGCCCCATGCGGACGCGATGACCTACCAGGCGATGGCTGCTGATCTGGCCCAGACGCTGGCGCTCGCCGCCCGGCCGGTCGTGCTGCTGGGTCATTCGATGGGCGGCAAGGCGGCGATGACGCTGGCGCTGACCAGGCCCGAGCTGATCGCCGGGCTGATCGTCGCCGACATCGCGCCGGTCACCTATGACCATCGCGAGCATGGCAGCATCATCGAGGCGATGCAGGCGTTGGATCTCTCGACCGTCTCCCGGCGGAGCGACGCCGATCGCGCGCTGGCAGGTCCCATCCCAGACCCCGGCGTCCGGGGCTTCATCGTCTCGAACCTAGCGATCGAGGACGGCGCGGCCCGCTGGCGCCCCAATCTGGCGGCGCTGACCCGCCACATGCCGGAGATCCTAGCCTTCCCCACTGACCTGCCGCACGCCACCTATGACGGCCCGACGCTGTTCCTCTACGGGGCCACCTCACACTATGTCGCCGAAGCGCACCGCCCGGCCTGCAGCGCCCTCTTCCCAAACGCAGGCTTCGAGGCCATCCAGGCCGGCCACTGGATCCATGCCGAGGCGCCCGACGCGTTTCTCGGCGCCGTCGACAGATGGGTTGCGACGCTCGACTAGATGTTTAGTCCCTGCGTGTGATGGCGTATTTTTCTGCCATCGCGCGAAGGAGGCTCTATGGGCCAGGTACTCCACGGACGCGCCGCGACCACGCGCGCTGTCCGAGCAGCGATACAGCGATCGACGGCTTCGACTGCGGCGCTGGGTCGGAAGTACGGCGTGAACCCGAAAACCATCGCCAAATGGCGGGGGCGCCAGAGCGTCGACGACGCGCC